>CAYNIG010000145.1:0-11568 GCA_964396995.1 uncultured Saprospiraceae bacterium
TACAGGGCGAACCCATGAGTTATAAAGAGATGATAGACTATGCGGTATCAGTAGCCCAAAGCAGAAAAAAAGGAAGACAACTGCCACCCTATGTAAAGAAAATAGTAGAGGTTTTAGATATGCGAGATCATACAGCCTCTGGCAAAATTTATGCTTGGTGGGGCACAGATTACATATTACTAGAAAAGAAAGATGATAAATGGATGATAAGAATGGTGCTATGGGAATCAAGTGATAAAGTAAAATCTTTTTCGAAAGATGAGTTTGCCACGCTTAAATGGATCGAGGGCAGATGGAAGGGCGAAGGAGCTTCACCAGCTTCAGCTTTTTATGAAGAATACAATTTTAAGAATGATACGCTTATAATGATGAATGCATTAAACAATCCTCCAAAATTCGATCAAGTAACGAAAGAGTATGGGAAAGTTTTTTTCGACAAGGGAATGATCTTACACCAATCAGCAAATTCTATTTGGAGAGCCACAAACATCACATCTGACCTAATTGAATTTGAACCCCTTCAGAATGCAGACAATCATTTTAAATGGCGCAAAAGTAGTAATGATTCATGGGAGGTGTATATGGGTAACCAATTAAATAGGCCTACTTATAAGATGGAAAAATTTTAATTTATTTACAATTATTAGGTTAAGTCCTTTTCTAGTCGAGTAAATCATGTATTAATTATATTCAATAGTCTTAAATAAAAATGAATGCAATCTATCATAAGGTACATTTGATGATAATTAAATGAAATATATGTAGGCAATGCTTTTTTGAAGGATAATAAGATTATTCTTGATCAAAAAAATATTAGAATAGAGATTTATTAAAATTTGCGGCTTTTTTATTTAAAGTGATAAAGAAAAGTTTAAAATACAATCCAAGATGAAAAAAAAGATACTAACAATTATTTTAATTTTTTTGACATTTCAAAATTTTGCAACTGGACTAAAGGTAGAAAATCCTATTCTTTATTTCGATGATGATGGTGTGTATGCACAGGTATGGGTGTCATGGAAAAATGCATGGAGAAACGAGAAAAATTATGATGGTGCATGGTTGTTCTTAAAACTTGTCGGCCCAGATGGGGGGTATATACACCTGAAGTTAAGCGACGCTCATCAGGCAGTAAGCATTGAAGAAAAAACACTGGGGCTTATATTGAAATCCTCACCAGACAGTGCAGGGTTATTTATTTCACTGGCGGGCAACTACAGGGGTGATGTAAGCGCTGTGTTGAAATTAAAGCTAAGCCGTAACCAGTTTCGTGGAGTGGCCGTACGGCAATACAGGCTTCAATGTTACGGAATGGAAATGGTGTATATACCAGCAGGTGCTCATTCTATTGGTGATACATCACGCAGTGCAGTAGCCAATGGGGCCTATTTTCAATCGGCCGGTAATGGCAAGCCTGGAAATATATTCCGTATAAACAAAGAAAATGATATAATAGAAGTAAGTGATAGAAATGGTGCTCTGTATTATACCGGCAGATTGGCTGAATATGAAGGTGACAAAGGTGGTCCTATACCTGCTGCATTTCCAAAAGGGGTAAATAGTTTTATCATGATGAAATATGAACCGACACAGGAGTTATACGCTGCATTTTTAAACAGTCTTCCCAAAAGTCTGCGTGATGGTCATGCAAAATTATTGCAAAGTCCGGGGTACTACCAGCTTCGGGGCACAATTAAAAAAGATTCAAGCAGGTATTTGGCAGATATAAAAGATGCGCCTCTTAATTTTATTGCATGGAGTAATGCATTAAGCCTTGCTGACTGGTGTGGCCTGCGCCCCGTGACGGATCTGGAATTTTCAAAAGCATGCCGAGGCACAAAAACCCAACTGCAAAGGAATACCCCTGGGACGGGGCATCAAAATATCTTGTTAAAAGGGCCATTGCTGAAAATGGGAAGCCTTATTTTATGGGAGGCATTGATGAAAAAAATCTAACGGATAATAACCTGGTAACATACGGTGCCTCTTATTATTGGGTAATGGACCTGGCAGGCAGCACCTGGGAACGGGTAGTTACTTTAGGGCATTCGGATGGACGAAATTTTACGGGTACACATGGCGATGGTATACTTGATGAGGCAGGTTTTGCTACTAACACTGACTGGCCTGCCAAAAAAGGACTAGGTGGTGGATTTGGTTTTCGTGGCGGTGGGTTTTATATTCAAGGTAGAGACTATCATGAATACAATCCGTTCAGTCCTATTGAGTATAGGCCGTATGGAAGTTGGGCAGGGCATGATGTTAGTGAAGCATATGGCTGTAGGTTTGTAAGGAGTTGGTAGTATTAGTCTATAAGGTTATGATTAAATTTTATCGTAATACTAGGATGAAACAATATAAAAGCAAAATCATTTTATCTTTTTCTCTTTTTTTGATCATTATTCAATCTTGCTCCAATAAAAGGGATCAACTAACCGAGATGGGTGACGAGGCAATTGTCAATGAAACTCAAGTATCCGATTGGTTGGCTTATGGAAGAACTCATAATGAGAGACGATTTAGCCCCGCGACCGATATTAATAGCAATAATGTAAAGGATATAAAAGTAGATTGGTACTTAGATTTACCAAATGATGTTGGATTGGTTTCTACTCCATTGGTAATAAACGGTATTTTATATTTTACCGGCACCATGAATATTATTCGGGCTGTAGATGCAATCACCGGGAAAATTCTTTGGACCTTTGATCCTGAAGTAGGAAAACAAATAAAGGGCAGGCAACAAACAGGTTTTGTACACAATCGGGGACTTTCGTTTTCTAAAGGGAAAATTTTCGGAGCGACATGGGATGGCCGGCTCTTTGCACTCGATTCAAAATCAGGTAAAAAATTATGGATGGTACAGACTTTTGATCCTCAAAGAGCCTTGTATATTACGGGTGCACCAAAGGCTTTTAAAGACAAAGTAATTATAGGTAATGGTGGTATAGAAAATGGACCATCCAGAGGATTTGTTACTGCATTTGATGCAGAAACCGGAAAACAAGTCTGGAAGTTTTACATAGTGCCGGGAAATCCTGCCAATGGTTTTGAAAATGAAGCAATGAAAATGGCAGCCAAAACATAAATGAGCATTATTTGACAACAATTTTTCTTCTGATTTTACTACTTTTAATGAAACTGTTTTTATGAAATATGTTCAGCTGTTTATGCATGTTGTATATGGTTGGTATCTGTTAATGCACAAACAACTTATTATGTTTCTGCCAGCAGCGGTAATGATAATAATGCAGGTACCACTGCATCGCCATTAAAAACAATTCAGAAATGCGTTGATAAATGGAATACAGCAGCATAGCAGGTAACCTGCGCCTGTGAGGGAACTTTTAATGAGGAGGTGGTTATAAATAAAGGTGGTAGTCTTCCTCCTCTTTAAAAACAAATGTATAATTATTTTACCAAGTACCCATCCTTAAAAACAGAATTTATTAGATAGATATTTTTAATATTTTCCAACGGATTCCCATCCAGTATAACAATGTTTGCACGTTTATTTTTAGCAATAGTGCCAACTTGGTTTTCAACTTTAAGAAAGACAGAAGGGTTTATTGTGGCACATTGTAAAGCTTGTAAGTTAGTAAGCCCGGCATCAACTAGCATATTTAGTTCGTCATGGATACTTTTACCAGCTACTAACCCCGGCAATCCGTAATCGGTACCAGCCATAAGTAGGACTCCGTTATCATATAGTTTTTTTACAGCTATGTGGAGCTTCTTAATAACAGCATTTTGCAATTTCTGTAGTGCCTCAGGCAATCCTTCAGCAAAAGCTTTCTCTGTTACAAGTGATGTAACTACTGCTGTTTTGTTTTTTGCAAAACATTGAAACAGCGAATCACCATTAGTAAGGAGTTGAATGGCCTCTGATATGTCTTTTGCAGGATTGTTTTTTTGAAATAAAAATGCCCTAAATATTATCCCGGTATGTTCTATAGAAGCCATTCCTTTAGCAGATGCCTCTAAAGGGCTGAGCCCCTCTGGTATATGTCCTGATACAGGTAAATGATATTTTTTTGATAACTGCATCAGGTAATCAAATAGATTAACTGGAAAACAATTATGGATTTTGATAAATGCGGAGCCGGAGTGTTTTATTTCCTTTACAGCTTTTAAAAGGCTTGTTGAATCTGTAATTGTCTTGTGTTCATTTACTTCACATGCCAATCCATTCAATATAGGGCCTGCAAAAATATAATCAGGATATTTTTCCTTGTGTCGCTTAATTTCCTTTACTGTAATCGGGAGTGAGTCTACTTCTCCCGTAAAAACCCCCATATCTCTTACTGATGTAACCCCCATCTTTAAGTAATTTTGAAGACTATCAAGTCTGTTATGTAAATGCATATGCATATCACATAAACCGGGTATTACATATTTATTTGTAAAATCAAGACCACCAGGTTTATTATTATCATTTCCTATGTCCCAAATTTTTCCGTTTTTAAGTTGAATAAATTGATTTCGCAATATGGTACCATCTTCTATATTTACAATATTTATATGGCGAAGCAATACACTTTTTTCTTTCAATGGAGCCCATTGAATTAGTGATAAAAATGCTGATATCAAGATTAACTTCATATAATATTTACGTTTTGATAATTTCATAAAATTAGGTATTTATCTCTTAAATAATTCCCCAATATAGGCCATGCCCATAATTTTTCCTTATTCTGCAATTTTTGAAATGTTTTATCCCTAAAATTTTGAATTTATTTATCTTAAGATGTGGCATTCTTCCCCAAGATGCAAAATATTTACGTTTAAGGTATTCCCGCAATAGCATGCTGTTAACTCAGGAACGTAACAGCAATTTAAAATAGGTTGCAGGAAACAATAATAAGCAATATTTGATAACAAATTTATTTGGCCATTTTACTACTTTGACCGAAACTATTTTTATGAAATATATTCAACTGCTAATGCTGGGTTGTTTATCGTTTACACAGGAGTTATACGCTGCATTTTTAAACAGTCTTCCCAAAAGTCTGCGTGATGGTCATGCAAAATTATTGCAAAGTCCGGGGTACTACCAGCTTCGGGGCACAATTAAAAAAGATTCAAGCAGGTATTTGGCAGATATAAAAGATGCGCCTCTTAATTTTATTGCATGGAGTAATGCATTAAGCCTTGCTGACTGGTGTGGCCTGCGCCCCGTGACGGATCTGGAATTTTCAAAAGCATGCCGAGGCACAAAAACCCAACTGCAAAGGAATACCCCTGGGACGGGGCATCAAAATATCTTGTTAAAAGGGCCATTGCTGAAAATGGGAAGCCTTATTTTATGGGAGGCATTGATGAAAAAAATCTAACGGATAAAAGTGCAATGATTCCCCTTACCAGCCAGCTTTTATACATGGTCATAACATTATTTTTATAGACAGACCGGGATAATGAAAGTGTTACCTATAATTTAATGAATATATTGAAGGATTTTATTATGGAGATTCTTCCAAAATTGTATTGGTGGTATGGGTCATTAAAAAGGTGATATATGATTTTAGTTTGACCGTAAAAAAAAACTATCTACCCTTCTACCTTATACAGCTTTGGAGTCGTTCCAGTATACTTTTTAAATGCAGCATTAAAGGTAGATTTAGACATATACCCTACCATTTCTGCTATAGCTTCTATAGTAAGATGATCGTTTGCCGGATCTTTCAATAATGCTTTCGCTTCCATTATTCTTAATTCGGCCGTATACTCAGCAAAACTTTTTCCAATATTATCATTTAATAATTGGCTCATTTGGTGGCTGGTAATATTTATCTCTTTTGAAAGCGATTGCAAGCTAAATTTGGTATTGAGATATGGTTTTTGAGTAGTCATTAGATATTGAAGTTTTTCGATTAGAGATGCAGCCTGGTCATTGGGAATAAGTCTTTTTTTTGATTTATCTTTCCCGACAGCAATTGATTTGCTCAACAACGAAAAGCTCAGAATATAAATAATGACTGACATGAAAATTCCTATTAGAAAATCTCCTTTATCATTTTTGAATATTGACTTAACAAAGATAAATAGAAGTGTAAGGAAGATAATCATAGCAAGACTCTGAAGAGCCCATTTTAGATTCCCTTCAGCTTGTAACCATCTCAGATTTTTTTGAAGGATTATTTTTCGAAGATAGAGAATCAAGAAGACCAGGTAGATGATTATTTGGACAACCATGATAACATCTTTGTATTTACGCACCCAAATTATCCAATACGGCTTATTTTCTTCCCAAAAAAAATTTAGTATATCCGGGTGATATGCATCCACATAAGCTGAATACTTTATAGGAGCGGGCTTGAAATAGAAATGGAATAGCATAAATATCAGGTAAGCCAAAAAAGGCAAAAAATGGAGGATCGAAACCTTAATGGGACTGTCCTCTAATTTGGATCGAACCATAAAATAATATAATAACACCATTAAAAAATTGGCAGGTTCAGCCAGATCCACTACCCATAAATTGGTAAATGCCAGATTGGAATAACAATAAAATATTTCCATCAGATTGAGTGAGAAACACAATAGCAGGCCTGACAATAAGATATCTGAACGGACAGGGCGCCTGTGACGGGAAATATAAAATATAGCTAAAAATAAAGCCTGCCCAAGTCCGAAAAGTATGAAAATGGAGCCAAAATTGAAATTTATATCTTTAACCACCACATGCAAAAATAACGTGAAAAGTCCCTTTGAGGATATTTCTGACCTGCTTTGCGCTGAAAGAATGTTCGAAATTATAAAATTGTACGTATTCCCATCGAGTTGAAACCCATTTATAGTAGTAATTCATTCATTTTTGTGTAATCACGTT
Source organism: uncultured Saprospiraceae bacterium (assembly GCA_964396995.1). GTDB lineage: Bacteria > Bacteroidota > Bacteroidia > Chitinophagales > Saprospiraceae > JADJLQ01. The sequence goes on from CAYNIG010000145.1 coordinate 6,830, forward strand.
TAGCTTGATAAAGTCACTTCAAAACTTATGTTAAAATATTTGTTGTTAATTCCAATATTTTCCTTTTTAACCTGCCATCCATCGGAGGGTATGCCAAATCAATCACCTGTCGTGAATGCAGGTAAGGATATCATTTTGGATTTACCTATCAGCACTACGGATATTAAAGCGTCTGCGATGGACCCGGAAAATGAAATCTTAAGTTTTATATGGATAAAAATCAGTGGGCCTCAAGATTTAATTATTTCAAATTCAAAATCTACTGAAGCTATTGTTTCTAATCTCACAATGGGAACTTATATACTGGAATTTCAAGCTAAAGACCCTCATGGGGCTGTGGGAATGGATCAAGTAATAATACAGGTAAATCCTGCTTCAGCCCCTATTTCTGAATATGATATGCTGGTTAGCAGTCGTAATACACATTCTGTAAAACGTTTTGATGGCAATTCAGGAATCTATAAAGGAGATCTGGTAGCGCCCAATAGTGGGGGATTGCTTTTTACGCAAGACTTACTTTGGGCACACGATGGTCATTTATTGGTAACGGGGATTGGCAACGATGCCATATTAAAGTATGATAAAAACACAGGTGCATTTTTGCAAAAATTTACACACGGTTACAATTTGTCACAACCCACAAAAATGGCTTTAGGCCCAGATAGTATTTTGTATGTTTCTCAGTGGAATAAAAACAGAAATAATGTGGCAAGGTTTAATTACACCACCGGTGAATTCATTGACGAATTTGCAAGTGGACTTGACGGTCCATTGGAAATAACATGGGATAAAGTTGGAAATGTCTATATCGCATCATTTTTTACAGGAGATGTGAGGAAATTTAATAAGGCAGGTGATTTTACGGATATTTTTATTTCAGGCATACCCAATAAGCAAGGCCCGTCCGGCATTTGGTTTGATGCTCATGATAATTTTTTTGTGATGGATTGGATAGAGGGAAATGTAAAAAAGTATGATTCCAAGGGCAAGCTGCTTACGACTATGATATCCGGATTGGCCAATGCAGAAGGCTTTGCCATTCATAAAAATGGAAACTTATACTTATGTGATTATAATAGAAATAGAATCAATGAATATAATTCTGCAGGTGATTTTAATAAAGTTTTTAACATAGCAGGAAATCTAAACCAACCGAATGCAATATTATTTGGCCCTGAAAAATAATCTTAACACCGACTCGCTGTAAATAAATTCTAACTCTTAGTATCAAATACTTAATAAATAATTGAATATATTTTAATTAAAATCGTTAACCCCAAAATCAATAAGTGATGTATCAGCCTTATTCATACAAACTATTTAAAATACTCCCTAATGCATCTATGATTTTTTTTATCTTTTTAATCGGATGTCAAAAAGATATTTTAGATTCATACGACGCATCTACTTTTATACTTGATTTTTCAATTAAGTCTTCCATTCAAGACCAGGCTACTCTATCCATAAAAACAGGCCAGGATGCAGAAGTCTATATAATGATGCAGGAAATAGGTCAAATCTCTCCATCCAAAGATCAAATAATGGCTGCCGTACAACCGTCTGGCAAGGAAGCTATAAAAAAAGATAAAGTCAACACTAAGGCCAATCAAGAAATGACTGTGGAAGTAAAGAATTTTCCAAAATATAAGAGTTTTGATTTTTACTTACTGGCTATACACAACTCCGGCAATTTTCAGATTAGAAATCTATCATTGAGAAATAAAACAGAAACTATAATTGAAGGGTTAAAAAATCTACCTGAAGTTTTTTCATTTATAGTATCTGAAAAAGGATCCACTGTCATAGAAAAATATTTCAACGGATTTAATGATAGTACTATAGCTGATAGCAGATCTATGCAAAAAGGTATTTTATCTCTACTTACTGGGATAGCTATAGAAAAGGGTTTTTTTAAGCTTAACACTACATTAGGCGAATACATTCCACTAAAGTATAATCACTTGATGGATGACCAAAAGAGAAGTATTACAGTAGAGCATTTTCTGACCATGACCACTGGTTTGGGTGGTCTTGAAAGCGAATTTAACCAATGGGTACAAAAGCCAGATGAAATTGTAGATGTATTGGAAAGACCTATGCGAGCAAAACCAGGTGTTTTATTCGACTACAGTACTCCTAATCTTCATTTATTAGCTGTCATCTTCCAAGAAGCTACTAAAATGACAGTGCATGATTTTGCAAAAAAATATTTGTTCGAACCGCTCGGAATTTCTAAAAGTGAGTGGATCATATTTGAAACTGGATATTCAGGCCCATTAATATTCCTTCAAACAAAAGATTATCTTAAAATAGGCGAATTGGTCTTAAATCAAGGAATGTACAATGGGAAAAGAGTTATTAATACAAGCTATTTGAATGAAATGGTTATTAAAAGAAATAATCCCAATGGCATCTATGCCACTGCTGGACTCACAGGAGATAGATTCGGATACTTATGGTGGGGGTTAGATAGAAATAATATTAAAGGATATGCCACTATAGGTTATGGAGGACAATATATATGGATTATTCCCGAAAAAGAATTGGTAATAGCTATAAATTCTAAAACCAGAAATGTACTAGCCCAACAAACCACTCATTTAACAAATTTACACAAAATAATGGCCAACTTTATTGATAGTATTAATTAATATTTATTAAATTCAAATCAAAATGTTTAACTTTATTTACCGCAAAATCAATATAGAGTGGTTTACATTCTTTGTCCTATTATTAACCATCTTTGTTACAGCATGTAATAAAGATATCTCTCCATCCATAGCGCAAGAGTTTATTGCAGACGATAATTCATTTAAAAATTATACCACCTGGACTAAAATAGCAGAAAAATCAGGCAAAGATGCTGCTCTCGGTATTTTTCATAACGTAGATGTAAATAATTTGGTACGAAGAGTATATGTTAAAGATAATGCCCAAAGGAAAGACAGTGAATATCCAATAGGAACTATCATCGTGAAAGACTATGTGAATGCAGATGGTACCAAAGCAGACTTTGATCCTGTGGCCATGGTAAATCGAGGTGGCCCTTCCTTCAATGTAGCCAATAACAAATGGGAGTGGTTTCGCCTTGATAGAAACACGGGAGGCATAGCAGTAATCGATGGTTCCATCATTAGAGGGGGAAGCTTGGGCAATAATGCCTGCAATAGCTGTCATATTGGAGCAAAATACAGGGATTTAGTTTTTACCGGAAAATATTTAAACAAACCAAATTAATGATACAAAGATTATTACTTGCCTTATGTTTTTTAGGTCTTACATGGCAAGCAAATGCCCAAAGTCGAGAATTGGCAATCAGGAGCTGGACAAGAGCTAAAGCTTATACCCAAGAATTTTTAATTGCAATGCCCTCTGATAAATATGGGTTTAAACCCACTACAGAAATGCGATATTTTGCAGAACATTTATTACATCTGTCTGATGCCCATTTCAATTTTGCTAATGCCTGCAATATTATTACTAGTCCAGTAACTAGAGGTGCAGCTAGCAATCTAGCCAATAAAACAAAAGAGAATACCACCGAAATGGTACTGAAAAGTTATGATTATGTGCTTTCTGTATTAAATAATATGAAAGACGATCAATGGAAAGAATCTATCAATTTTTTTAATCAACAAATGACAAGAGCCGAGGTATTAAATAAAGCATTTGAGCATCAAACTCATCATCGGGGGCAAATAGTAGTCTATCTACGGCTGCAAGGAAGCACTCCTCCAAAAGAAAAATTATTTGATTAATGGTCAATAAAAAAGTAAAAATAAGGATTAGTTAAATCAATACATCAGAGCTATGAAATTATTTTTTATTACCATATCTTTTTTTTTACTGCAAGTAACCTGTAAAGGGCCTCAAAAATTGAATTATCATGACAGATATGTCAAAGGCAATACGCTTATATCTACAATTAATCCTAGAATTATGATTGAAGCGAACCAAGAATTTAGATATATAGGTTATTTTGATTTTGAAATAAAGGCAAATTCAGATGAGTATCCCGCAGAATATCTTGGAAAAAAGGTTGCAGATAGTTATAGATTTGTATTTGCCAATGCAGATAAAAATATTAAAATACGAAAACTTTTTATTGTGCAGTTTGAAGGTTTTTTACCTAAGAATAATTTTAAATACAATTACAATTTTGATGCGGCTGAGAATATTGGCAATATCAAATACAGGCATAATACCTGGTTTTATGATAATGAAAAGAATGTGAAAGAGAATCCCGGTAACGAAGGAGCCAAGACATTGGAATTTTTAAAATCAAAAGGGTATGTTTTGGAACCAGATTTTATGATGTCCCGGTATGTAGGTCTGGCGAGTGAAGATAGAAAGAACGAAATAATCATATTTTATATTGAAATGCTAAAGAATTCGACTGGATATTCTCTCAATCAGTATGAAAATTCTATAAACAAAGATAAAGCTGACTCAATCCGAAAAGATTTTGTATCACGGTCAAAAAAAAGTTTTATAATAAAAACTGATTAGATTTATATAGATATGGATAACATTGATAGTGCATGCTTTTTTAAAATTTAAACAAATAATCTTATGAAAAGAAGAAAATCAATTATTAGAACTGTCCTATTGGGAGTATTTTTATATCTCCTAAACAATACAGAGGCCTTCAGTCAAAATGTATCTCTCATAAATAATGAGAATAGTAGAAATATTAAGTTGGCTATGATGGATTACATTGATGGATTCTATGAGGGTGA
>CAYNIG010000146.1:0-11556 GCA_964396995.1 uncultured Saprospiraceae bacterium
TACTTCCGCCTTTTGATCCCACACTGTTTTTGGATAAAGTATGAGGCATTTTTCAAAACCTCTGTTGATCATAAAATGGAGAGCCACACCTTGTTCCACCAACTGTTTAGACAGGCCCGCAGGTAGCTTTACCCTACCCTTATCATCGATGATTGTATGATATTCTCCTGTTAAACGGAACACTCTCTCTTGGTTTGTAAGCCAAATATAGTGCAGATGTTCCATTATTTACCACTTTTACCCACTTTTTTTATAAATATTTTTTATCTTATAATTTTATTTAATATGTTATACCATTATAATGAGGCGGTTTATATATTAAATATAATAAATGTATGATTAAAAAAAGAAGGTATATATCAACAGTACAAATATATAAACATTATATATATTTATAATATGTATTATGATTAAATAAAAATAGTGGTAAAGGCCGCTTCTGGAAATCCGAATAAATTTCAGGAATTCAACCTCAATTTAATTACTCCTAATGCTGCCTCTTTTACTATACCGCCATGCATTTTGGAGGTTCCGGCAATGCGATCAGTAAAAGTGATTGGCACCTCTATAAGTTTGAATCCTTTTTTCCAGGATTTGTATTTCATTTCTATCTGGAATGCATAACCGACAAATTTGATATTATCCAAATTTAAAGTCTCTAATACATTCCGCTTATAGCAGACAAACCCGGCAGTGGGGTCTTTTACCGGCATCCAGGTAATCAGCCTGGTATAAAGGGATGCTCCGTAAGACAATGCCAATCTGTTAAAAGGCCAATTGGTCACTTTCCCGCCTTTGACATATCTTGAACCTATCGCTACATCTGCTCCAAGGCCTTCACAAGCATGCACTAATTCAAGGATTTTTACAGGAGGATGCGAAAAATCTGCATCCATTTCTATGAGGTACTCAAATCCATGTGCCAAACCCCATTTAAAACCCGTTATATAGGCTGTCCCCAAACCGAGTTTGCCCGGGCGCTGTAATAAATGAATCCTGGATTGATTTGATTGAATCGACTTTACTATCTCTGCCGTACCATCCGGTGAACCATCATCCACTATCAGTATTTCTATACTGTCTTTGAGTGAAAGCACTGCATCAATAATAGACGAAATATTTTCTTTCTCGTTGAAGGTAGGAATGATGACAAGCGCTTTGGACATTGGCTGCGAAGATAAGGAATATACGTATTATAGAGAAATGTAATATGATATGAGTGTTGTCCTTCCCTTCACCCGACAAACATCCACTTTCATTAAGATAAATAGTAAAGATCATGCCAAATCGACAACCTTTTAAGTCACATCACCTCCTTTAGGGTAATACCCTTTCCTGGCTCGGGAACATGCTGATTTCAGCGATGTCAGAATGATTGAAAGCCTTTTACCATAATTCTCCTTCGAAAGAAGGCACATTGAATTGAATGCGGTATGTGTACCAAGCTGTGCGAATAGTCATTTACTCCAGATACAATTTAAATTCAACCCTACGATTGGTTGCTCTGCCCTGTTGCGTTTCATTGGATGCGATCGGCTTAGTAGAACCAAATCCCCTGGAAGCTACCCTGCTCCATTGAAGGCCTTTACTGATCAGATAATCACGACAGGCACGTGCCCGCTGTTCGGATAGTTTTTTATTTATATCTGCAGAACCGGTATTATCAGTGTGTCCTGATATTTCTATCTTATGTTCAGGATAGGTAGTTAATATTTTCGAAATCTGATCCAGGATTTTAAATGATTCATTAAGTAATTTTGCACTGTTATGTTCGAATTGAACATCTTTCATGGCCAATGTCAGTACTTCTTTATCTTCTTTTTTAATTTCAGGACAACCTTTGTTTGATGCCGGTCCAAAGGTGTTAGGGCATCTGTCTTCACTATCGTCCACACCGTCTTTGTCTGTATCGGGACAACCATTTTTAAATGATCCGGCAACATTTGGGCATTTATCATTTTTATCCGCTACCCCATCGCCGTCTTTATCAGGACAACCTTTTGAATTAGGAGACCCTGCGACTGTAGGACAATCATCCTGGTCATCAATTATTCCATCATTATCTGTATCGGTCGAGGGACAGCCGCGATTGGCCTTGGTACCGGCCAGATTAGGACAATCATCATCTTTATCAGCTACACCATCCCCATCCACATCAGGACAACCATTTAACGCTTTTATTCCCGGCACTTCAGGGCAGAGGTCACGCGTATCTTCTAATCCATCTCCGTCAGTATCGGGACATCCGGCAAACATTTTAGGGCCGGGTTTATCAGGGCAAAGATCCAGGTCATTTGCAATTCCATCTCCATCTGAATCTTTATTATCGGCTAAATCATCCATTTTTTTCTGTTGATTGCCTTTACCAAAATAATGGACAAAGCCAAAAGACAGTTGGGTATTATTTCTTTTCTCAGATAAAGAAAGTCTGTATTCTGCTTGCAGATTTATAAATGTTTTTCGTCCAATTTTAATATCCATTCCGGCGCCTGCGGGTATCTGGAGATTAAATTCGTCCAGATTTTCAGTATTAATTCCTGCACCGGCAAGTAAATATGGCCTTAATGAGCCTTTGTTTGTGATAAATCTATATTGACCTTGCAAGTCCAGTTCACCAAATGTTATATTCTCGGACTTATCTTTCAAATCAAATATACCCACTCTGACAGGTACATAAACTCTCAGGTGCCGCCCAAAATCTCTGAGATATCCTACTTCAAAGCCACTATTGTATTCTCTGAAATTCCCCAGGTTTTTTAATGTACCTGAATTGGGGCTATTGTAATCAATTAAAGCGCGTTTAAAGGATATACCATTGCGGGCAGAAATCTCATATTCATAATTGGATTTAGACTCCATTGCAGTTGAATCCATATTGCTGGATTGTGCCTGAAGATCAAGGAATAAACCAAATGCTATGATGGTGAACAACCCTTTTCTCATAGAAATAAAATTTAAGTTTTCCATTTGCTATAGCTTCTTTTAGCTTAAAAAATCAGTCAAAATTACAAATATTTTGTAAATATAATAATTAAATCTAATGTAAATAGCATTGGTAATCAGGTATATTATGATTTTAACTCTTCAAAAAAACCGGTTTCCATATCTTTTCGCACATTGTCCCAATTAAAATAACGCCCATTCATGGCAATATATACACCCGGCGACAAGGTCTGGGCAAAGGCCAAAGCAGCACCCAGATTAAAAAAACCATCAGATGAATTCCCAAATGCATAAGGAATCATTGCTCCGGTCAGAATAATGGTTTTATCAGGAATACGTGCATTGGCAAGGGCTTTGGCAGTATCCACCATCCTGTCGGTCCCGTGCGTAATGATTATTTTTTTTGCTTGATTTCGTTTGCAATTGTGAATAATGATGTCTCGGTCATCATCGGTCATTTCGAGGCTGTCAACCATCATCAGGGTTTTAATATCAATGTCGAGCCTACATCGGCCTCGGACAAACATTTGTTTTAAATGGGTATCCTTAAAATAGAGTTCACCGGTAATAAAATTATAATCCTTATCGAAAGTACCCCCGGTTACATATACTTGAATGGTTTCCATCATCGTTGGTTTTATTTACTGTTTCAGACAACAAATTTAGCATTTCAAAAATGGGTACGAAATGAATACAGAGCTGAATATTAGATTACCTTTGCCCAGGATGCAGATGAATAAAATTTTATTCTTTACGATCACTTGTGCTATTTCTTTTAGACTAATTGCACAAGACCGGCATTTCTCCCAGTTTTTCAATTCACCAATTCAATTAAATCCTGCTCTGGCTGGAGTCATGGATGGTACTTACAGGGTGAATATCAATTACCGAGATCAATGGAATAAACTTACTAATGGAAATTACAGCACGGTCAATGCCTCCGGAGACATCAATTTTAAAGTTCCTTTTAGAAAATTACAGCAGGACCTGCTGGGTATTGGTGCCAGTTTTTTATCTGATAAAGCCAGCACATTTGGATTTCAATCAAATGAATTGGCATTTGTAGGAGCCTACCATAAGTCGGTGGGTAAGAATCAATTTCTGAGCCTGGGCATTAAAACAGGGATTCAACAAAGAGGTATCAATTTTGAAAATTTAAAGTTTGAAGATCAATACATAGAAGGTCAGGGCTATGTATCTGCAAGCCGGGAAAATCTGCCGGAAAATAATGTCAGTTTTGCTGAACTGGCCATTGGATTAAATTACAATTGGAATGCCAGTGATGAAAAGAGTTTTAATATTGGGGTTTCATGGCATCATCTCAACACACCCGACTATTCTTATTTTAACCTTTCTTTGCCGGTGAATACTCTACCGGTAAAAAAACCACTGTACCGATTATTTTCGTTGAATGCAAGCGGTTCATTTTATAATGGATCCGGTGTAATCACACCCCGGATATGGACTTTGGCTCAAGGGCCCTATTTACAGGCATTGGCCGGAGCCTCTTATTTGCTACCTTTAGATCCGGATCAAACCAAAAAATTGATCCTGGGAGGTTATGTAAGAGCAGTAAAAGATGAAAGCGGACTTGCACTGGAGTCATTTATACCCATGCTTGGAATAGAACTAGGAAAAGTAAATTTTACGTTTAGTTACGATGCCAATACCAGGCGATTAACACAAAACTATTTTAATCAAAGTATATTCGAATTCGGACTTAGTTTTACCGGAAGCCAGAATAATGTAGCTAATATTTGCCCTAAATTTTAGACCTATATTTGTAGTTATATGAAGATCGGGATTTCCCTCAGTGGTGGCGGTGCCAAAGGTATAGCCCATATAGGAGTGTTACAGGCATTATTGGATCACGATATTGAACCCAATATTATATCCGGGGCCAGTGCCGGAGCAATTGTTGGGGCTCTATACGCAGCAGGCATACCAGCCTCAGACATGTTAAATGCCATTCGGAATACAAGTTATCTTAGAATTTTTGGGTTTCAATGGCCTGACCGTGGCTTGGGTGATATGACTTATCTGAAGCAATTATTGGCGAAACTAATTAAGTCGGATTCGTTTAAAAGCCTGCAAAAACCCCTGTACGTATCAGTCATGAACCTCAATACAGGCCTGGTAGAAATAAAAAAGGATGGACCACTATACGACTCTATCTGCGCTTCCAGTTCTGTCCCCTTGCTTTTCAAGCCGGTTGACCTCGAAGGAAACCTGTATCTCGATGGTGGGATTGGGATGAATATGCCCGTACGCTGCCTTATCGGAAAATGCGATATCATCCTAGGTGTAAACCTGGTGAATCATCATCCGATAGATGACAAATACCTGAGCAGCTGGAAAGAGATCATGTCCAGGGTTTTTGATTTGAGTGTGTACAATAATGTAAAACCGGAAATGGATTTATGTGATATTATAATAGAGCCCACTGATATACATTTGTTCAGCCGATTTAATTTCAGCCAATCCGAGCAATTGTATGAGGCCGGCTATGAAGGTGCTCTCAAACAAATACCCAAAATAAAAGAGTTAATAAAAAAAGAACAGCATTTTGCTGAATAAAGAATAAAAAAATTGAATATGGATTCAAGAATTACTATCGTTGCCTATAAACCAATAGAAGGAAAAGAATCAAACTTACTGGATTTGGTAAAAAACCATCATGTCAAACTACTGCAGGAAAACCTGGTAACTGGACGCATACCAATAATATGCCAGGCAAAGGACAATACTTTAGTCGAAATTTTTGAATGGAAATCGGAGGAGGCAATTCATGCGGCTCATTCTAATCCGGTTGTCTTGGCCATGTGGAAGGAGTTTGGGGAGGTATGTACTTATATTCCAATAGCAGATGTACCTGAAAGCAAAAATATGTTTTCAGATTTTACCCCTGTCCATTAAACTGGTACAATGAATAAAGTGATTCTAATTACCGGTGCATCCGGTGGCATAGGTGCTGCTGTAGCTTTGCAGGCAGGTAAGCAGGGGTACAAAGTAGGTTTGCAATACAACACAAACGAATCCGGTGCAACCGTAATCAAAGATCAATTGCATGCCTCTGGAGTAAGTGCGTGTATTATTAAAGCCAATTTATCTAAGGAGGAGGAAATTATACATTTATTTGAAACCATCGATACTCAATATGGAAGGTTAGATGTATTGATAAATAATGCGGGCATAACCCTGCCACAAATGAAATTAATACAAATGTCAGTCAATAGGATAAAGGAACATTTTGAGATCAATACGGTGAGCATGATGTTGTGCTGCAAAGAAGCCATCAAACGAATGGCCATATCTTTTGGTCATCAAGGTGGGACAATTGTCAATATATCATCGATGGCAGCGGTACTGGGATCGCCTGATGAATATGTAGACTATGCTGCAACCAAAGGGGCAATTGACAGTTTTACCATCGGTCTGTCAAAAGAACTGGCTAAAGAAAATATAAGGGTGAATGGAGTACGGCCCGGATTGATCTATACCGATCTTCATGCCAAAGCGGGTGAAAAATCAAGGGTAGATCGATTGAAAAATACGGTTCCTATGCAGCGTGGCGGAACGCCTGAGGAGGTGGCAAAAGCCATTCTTTGGCTGGCATCTGATGATGCATCTTATATAACCGGAAGTATATTAAATGTATCAGGAGGACGGTGATCGTTTAAAGGAGGTAAGGAAGGTCAGCAATAATAATCCAGGAATATGGGTACCCCTTGAAGAAAATCAAGGAAAAGCGTTTTAAATTAATCTTCGAAGAAAGTATCGTATTGATTTTTATGGGCTCCTACTTTTTCAGGCTTCAGAATCGGTGCATTCAGATCCAGTACATCTGAATCATTATGAGCTTTGGAAATAATACTTTCTTTTTCACCACCCAATAATTTGGAGACTCCTTCATTTTCCCATTTTTCGAGCATTTTCACTCCTTCCTCTTCAAAGATTCCATTTTGAAGATCTATGCTTTTCATGAAATTATCAGATAATTCCATAAATCTTTCCATCTCGCCTACTTTTTGGCTTACATCATCGGCTACAGCTTCCAATGCCTGATCAAACATGGCCCTCTTATCCTTGTCTCCCCTGATCACACTCATAGCGGATCTCATGGCAGAATTAGAAGCATGTATTGCTTTGCGCTCCTGCTCCTTGACCTCTACCTGATCGGCGATATCTTCCTGCATGATCTGAGAGTTTTCATACATCTTGGTAAGTACCCTGTAAAGCACTTCCATTTTTTTGTACAGGTCGTCGTATTTTAGATTTGATTCTTGTAGCCTGCCTGCTTTTCGTGATTTTAAGATTACTACATTTTGCTGATTGCTTTTTTTGGCTTGCGATGCTATTTCCAGATTACTTTTTATTTCTTTTTGATTGTTTAGCATCAGCTCTTTAAGCTTGTGCATTTGTCCACGCAGCTTATTGATCTGCTGGTTCATTTTACCAAGATTGTTTTTCAGGTCCTCGACATAACTTTTTAATATTCCGATTGGATCAATTTTTACAAAAAGTCCGGTAATCCACCGCATAGAACTTTTATATATGTATCCTACCAGGGCTCTCATTTTAGGATCCAGTGCCATGTATATGACAGCTCCTAATACCAATAAAGTGACAGCGGCTCCCGCTACGGTCTGTATTAATCCGATAATAGCAGGTAAGAATGAAAACAATAAGATACCACCTCCAATTACCAGGCCTGCCAGGGTGATCATACCGGTCACTCCTTCAGGGCGTTGCCAAAATGACTTGGGTTTAAATTCGTTATTATCCATCGGTTTTCTGCTTATAAAACTAGTAAAGAGTAAATTATTACTTTAAATATTGATTCATTTTTTGAATGTCTTCAGCAATTTGTCCCGCAATAGATTTCATAGCCACTTCGAATTCCATCTTGGTAGCATTTAGCTTTTCGGCAAATCCTGCTGCTTCATTCTTTTTAATTTCGAGTGCTTTAGTCATCTGTTCTACTTCAGACTGGAGTTGGCTGATCATCTCCTTCTTCTTTTCAATCTGGGAGCTAAGAGAGCTTAATTCATTTTTTCGTTCCTCTATCACTTTATTCCGCTGATTTTGTTCAGCTGTGGCAAACTTTTGGCTTTCCTGATTGAGTAAATTAAGGTATCCCTGAGCACTGTTGACCAGGGTTACCGGAGTCACTCCCATAGCCTGGGCAGCCGCATAAGCACTTTTATATTTGGTGGCTTCATCCATGTTTAGTTTAGCCAGATTGATAAGGGATTGCCTGTATTCAAAATAATCAAATCCCGGTTGGTTATTTTTTTCGATGGTTTGTGCCAATAAAGATAAGAATCTGTTTTGAGCTGAAACTTCAGGAATTTCTACGGGACCATTATTAGCCGATACCTTGATGGCATCGCTGGATTCCTCATTCGCCGGTTGCCTCTCTTCTGCTTTTTTCGCAGCAGATTCATCTTCCACTATGAATATGTTTTTAATTTTTTTTAGCATTAGTACACATTAGTCTTTTATCGAATGTGCAAAAATACAAATTATTAGTCTTGGATGTGAGACAGATTATAATCCTGCCCACGCAAGAAAGTCAGTGTTGGATTGGTCAGGGATTTAGTCGACCTTTGCAGCAGATTAGTCATATAAAATGAAATACTTTCAAGTTGATAACGAAATTTCCGAACTCAGGAAAGTAATGGTTCACATGCCTGACGAAGGGATACTGCGGGTACCCCCGAAGAAAGCGGTGGACCTGCTGTTTGATGATATTGTTTACCTCCCCATTATGCAAAAAGAGCATAAAATATTTACAGATGTCTTGCGACACCAGATCGGTGAAGAAAATGTATTGGAAGCAAATAAATTGTTAGAAGAAGCACTTGGGCAAAATGAATTAAGTAGAGAGAAACTGATCGCTAACCTGGTAGAGTATGAAGAGCTTCCAAAAGCTATCATTTCATTGCTTGGTAAAAAAGAAAATAGTGATCTGGCCGAAATATTAATTTCAGGCTATGATACTAAAAGTGATCACATTTTATTTGATCCGATACCCAATTTATTGTTTACACGGGATATTGCGGTGACTATCAATGATCATTTGCTGATCACCAGGGCAGCCAAGCAAGCCAGAAGCAGGGAAAATTACCTCACCCGATTCATTGTATATAATCATCCCCTCTTTTCCGCATTCAGACAAAGCGGTAAAATCATAGACTTAAATGAAGTAGAGCTTTTCCCCCCATCGAAAAAAGGCGAACCCGTAAGCATGGAAGGGGGTGATGTCATGGTACTAAACAAAGATTACCTGTTGGTTGGTATAAGTGAACGTACCAATACCCATGCTTTTCATTCACTCAAAAAGTATTTATTTGAGCAAAAGATAGTCAATAATGTGGTATTATTTAATATACCCATTGACCGGTCATTTATGCATATTGATACGATCATTACCCAGATTGATGAAAAGAGATTCGTGGGATATAAGCCGATAATCCAGGATGGAAACAGCTCTTTCGTACAGGTGCATAATAGTACCGGTGAGACCCAATATTACGCTACCATCAAAGAATTTCTTTGGCAGGAGATCAGTACCGATATCGATTTTGTATGGGTAGGAAAGGGTGAAACACCTTCACAGGAAAGAGAGCAATGGACTGATGGATGCAACCTGCTCGCTATACGACCAGGGGTAGCCATTACCTATGACAGAAATGAAAATACGATCTCTGCTCTCAGGGAAAAGGGCTATACTATAATTTCAGCTCTCGAAGTATTGAATACTTCTATGAAGACCAAACTAAAAAACTGCATTATTACCCTACCCAGTGCAGAGCTTTCCAGAGCGAGAGGTGGTCCTCACTGCATGTCATGTCCCTTAGATAGATCCGTATCATGAGCAGCATGGTATATTCACATATTACTTCAGTGCGAACCCGGTATGCCGAGACGGATCAGATGGGATTTGTTTATTATGGACGCTTTGCAGAATACTATGAAATAGGCAGAGTAGAAACCATGAGGTCATTGGGGCTTCAATACAGTGACCTGGAATCGATACATAAAATCATTATGCCTGTAGTCAGTATGCAGGTACGATATCTGAGACCGGCATTATATGATCAATTGCTCTTTATAAAAACAAGCATTCGCCAGGTTCCGGATACCAGTATTACTTTTTTTACCGAAATCAATAATGAAGCAAACCAATTGATCAATGCTTCCACTATAAAACTTTGTTTTTTGGATGCCGATAGCAAAAAAAGGGTGAATTGTCCTAAAATAATTTTAGATGCTTTAAGCGATGCCTTTCAACATACCGATATTAGATAAAATCGAAAAGCTCCTGGGAGAGGCTCGTCTTTTCAATATTATTGATTGGGCAAAGAAAACCACTTTACCCGGATTTTCTAAAGTGCCCGTATATGATACCCTCGTTTTTTTATATCACGAGGCTAATAGGGAAAATATTATACATAAAGTCAACTCCCTTGCTTTTTCATTTTTATTGGCTTTATTTCCTTTTTTTTTATTTCTGTTCACACTGATACCACTTTTACCCATTGCCGGAATAAAAAATGAACTTATACATGGATTGCAGCCGTTTATTCCCGATCCGGTAGAACCTTTTTTATTCAAAACACTGGATGATGTAGTATCTACTCAGCGAAATGGCCTCCTATCTATATCTTTTTTTATGGCCTTGTATTTTTCTACCAATGCGACCCAGGCTATGATGAGTGGATTTGAAAAATCCTATAATAAAACATTCAGGCGGCGCAATTTTTGGCAAAAAAGATTTGATGCATTACGGCTTGTTTTTTTAATCGCCATACTGCTTATCTTTTCCATGGTTGTACTCATATTCGGACACGAAATATGGAGCAGTCTGGTAGGGTATTTTAGCAAACAAAAATTGGTAATTGATTATTCATCAGAGAAAAAGAATTTTGTCATTCGATTTCTATTCCTTAAAAAATATTCGGGCTTAATTTTCCAGATTTTTCAATGGGTGCTCAGCTTCTTTTTATTTCAGGCTGTATTTGCTGCCATATTCCGATATGGTGCTGCACTGAGAAAAAAAATGCAGTTTTTTTCAGCCGGCACTACATTGGCTACCATAAGTTCCATAATCATCTCCCTGGTATTTTCATGGATGATAAATAACTGGGGGTCCTTCCACCTGATATATGGCCCTATCGGCGCATTGATTATAACCCTGCTTTACATACAGCTCAATTGTTTTATTTTAATTGCCTGTTTTGAATTGAATGCTGCGATAGCAGTGAACAGGGATTTGAAGAGTGCTAAATAATGTGCTATAAGGAAAGGAAAAGCACTCCTTTAGTTCATGTAAATTTTCTGATTATTAAAGCAAGGCGCATGGGCAATGCTCATAGTATTTTATCAAAAGATATAAATACTTTATTTATCTGGAAGGTAAAAAAGACCACTCATTTTAAGCTTAAACTTTACCATATCAAAATTCCCTTATGCATATGAAATTCAACGATATATGCTTAACTATTTAGTGTATTGGTCAATGAATTACGAAATAAAACCCTTGCCAGTTCTAAAAAACACTAGTCACCCCACCTTTTTGTGGCTATTTCAAAACCTGCCAGGTCTAAA
>CAYNIG010000147.1:0-11485 GCA_964396995.1 uncultured Saprospiraceae bacterium
TGTAAGGAATATTACTAAAAGCAAATTTGCCGGTAGTTGAAGTTATGTAAGTTGGCAAACCTGACCCGTCTGCTGTTGTCTTGACAATCACTTTTTCTATTGGTTCTTTACTTTCATTTTCCGCCGTACCCACAATGCTGACCAGGCTGGCCACCAAATCTGGACATACCCCTTCCGGATTTTCTACAGAAGGGTTGTCTTCCAATTGAATGTAGGTACTGCAAAAATCTTTATTCCCTGCCTCATCATGAACCCAGATATCGACATCAATCAATTGTATTTTTCCATTCCTTAAGTCTTTACAAGTAAATATCCGTGAAGGCTCTGTTGCTTTTTCATCGAAAGTAAACTTCAATTTATCAGAAGAAGTACAATTGTCAAAGCTGCCTTTGTTTAGATCAGAAGCCCATATCTCTAAATTTCCTGAAGTAGGCATGATTACCGTTGCGATACCATTCAAACAATATGGTGTGGGTGCTTTACAGTCTTTCATGGTGAGGGTAAAAGTGCAAATGGAAATGTTCTTGCAATGATCTACTGCTTCCGCTTTTATTTTATAAGTACCACTTTTGAAAGTCCCCTTCAGGGTACGCACATGAGATTGTACAGATTCATAAATTTCGTCCCCATCCGCATCTATAGACAGTGTAAACCAAATCTCATCACTGCAATTATCACTGACTACTATAGGCAAATTGATTTCATTGAGACAATCAGTACCCGAAATACAAATGGTCGTATCCTTACAGGCCAATGAAGGAGGTACCGTATCGATTACTTTAATAATCTGAGTATAAGTGATGTAACCATCCCCGTTGTCCTTCAGATTTCTAAATTCACAAAACCGGTCTGTCTTATTCGCCCTGAAAGTATCGTTTACTATTACATCCGGATAGTGTCCGTGTTGATTCGGGTCATGCAGGCAAGCATCTATTATTGTCCATTTACGTACAATTTTGTAACAAGCATCTTCTACCGTATAGAATGTATCATCTTCAAAAGAAGATCCTACCTGTTCACATTCATCGTCAGAGATTATGGGTTTACCTGTCGCTTCCAAAGTCAATCCTTGAGACGCTTCGCATTTAACCTCTTTATCTTCAGGGAATAATACTTCAAAATCAGATCTGTGTTTGATGACTATTTTCTGAGTACATTCCGTAACATTACCGCATTTATCTTTTATTCTCCACGTACGTTGTATCCAGCCACTACCGCATTTATCCACTACACGCTGGTCTTTGGATAGTATAGAATCTATACCGCAATTGTCAATTACATAGAATTCATTTCGGGCCAACTCTCTTTTAACGTGTTTTTTATCAACCTTTACAGGGGTAAAAAACATCAAAGTTGGATCAAATGTTCTGTCCGAGTCATATCTGTCCAACTCCAACCATGATCTGCAGTATATAGGTGACCAGGCATTTCGCTGATCAGGAAGACAAGTTGCTATTGATGTATTGTGATCATCATGTGCTGTAGTCCTGCTGCCCCCATAATAACCAAACAGATTGGTATAACCCGTACGCCTGATTTCACCCGGCCATACTAAAGGTAAGGAAGTATAATCTTCTCCATTACCGGGACAGCTATTCCATGCCTGATTTTCTTCACTATAAGGTACACTGTCGCAATAGATGACGACATCAGACAATCCTTCGCAGACCGGTGGTACCTTATCGTCGGCTAAGAGCTCTATCATACAGTCGGCATACAATGGTTTTCGGGGACAACCATTAATGGATTGAGGCGTTGATCCCTGGGCAAAAAGTGGATAACAAACTTTAGAAATGGGATTGCCTCCTCTGTAATAAGGCAATTGATATGCATTGTACTCATTCAGCTTATTTTCTACATCCGATCTGCATCCCCAGGGTGCTTTAAAATAGCAATCCTTTGCTGCATTGACTGATTTAAAGTTATAATTAAATAATACTCTATACAGCCATGAAGTGTTGTAACAATACCAGGCATGGGGTGAACAAGGAAACTCATGGGCGTCGTATAGCGGAATTTCACAAGCTTCATATACTCTGAGTACCACACGAGATGAGCCGCAATTTTCAGCATCTAAGGTATCTTTGAATACAAAACAATTTATCCATTCATTTATATAATCATCATACCATGCTTTATTTGCCCAGTACTCTTTGGTTCCACATTCTGAAATAATTTTCCTTTCAAATTGTGCCCTGGCCGAATCTATGTCTGACATAAAGGCCGCAGCAAAATGCAATTGCTCACAACAATTATCATGACTTCCATTGTCAAGATCTGCTGCTGCAATCCGGGCCCAGCAATGAATAGGATCTAAAGTTATTTGAGTATATTCATCGCAGACCGGTGTGGGTGGTGTTTCATCTGTGACGGTGACCACGATCGAATCGACCGTCCTGTTTCCGCATAGGTCGGTAATGTCAATGTAAATCTTATGATTTTTACCTATGGGCATATTAAGATTTGCAGGCAAGGTACCTTTTTGAACTTCTACTTTATTTATTTCATCGGGCAAATGATAAGTAAATTCAAAACGTTGTACAGATTTACTGCAATCGGACACGGGTAATGTATCAAGTTTTAACACTGCAATGCAGTCATGAGGATCGGCAGACAGTTTCCTGTACCTTTCCATTGCATTGATCAGAGGGGCTGATTTATCTTCCACTTTGATATGTTGTTTGCATATCCTTTGTTCACCGGTACAATGGTCTACAATTGTCCAGTTTCTGATGATTTTATATCCATAACCGCATATTTTGGTAGAATCATCAGTAAAATAAATAAAATTATTACAGGATGGATTATTGGGCCAGAGTTTTACGCCGTCTATAGATGGGGTGCCGGATCTGTCCGGATGACTAAAACGAATACCATTAACCACCTCCAATTTGCAATCAATCGATGTGTCTCTTGGGCATACTATACTGTCTAATATTATTTTATGAATATAGTATCTTTTGTCACATTGACTGGTATTTCCCCAGGCATCAGCAGCCTTAATCCTACGGATGTAGACCCCTTTTATATTGGCACTGTCACATCCATAATCTTCCCATCTTTCTTGTACTACCACTACCTGTGTCGTACCACTGCAATTATCCTGCACTTCCGGTAATGGGGGTAAGCCATTCAGGTTTACACAATATATCGTATCGTTACTGCAATCAATCTGAGGAGGAGTTTTATCTTCCATTTTAATAAATCCCCAACATGAATTGTCTTTTTCCACCAGTGGCACTGATACTTTATAGGTTAATACCTGATTTAGATATTGTTTGGGTATACAGCTATCCTGCAACTCCCTGCCAAACGAATCAAAAAGTTTTACACTGTAAAATTCCTCCGGTAGCAAAATTCCTTTTAGTAAATCGTACGGTGATATGCACGATGAACAGGTAAGGTCAGCGGTTGTATTCGCAATTACTGAAGCTACACATACCAGTGGATGGTACACATAAAACAGTATCGGATCGTGATCGTCTTCATCCTGTCCCAATCTGCTGTCACCATCTATTTTATTATCATCAGGTGTAAGTGGAATTCCCCCCTGATCGTTGGTCGGATCGTCATCGGGTGTACTATCAGTATCAATTAATATATTTCCATCCAGACTTTTTACCTGATTTACTTCCAATGCAGTGATTACCGTACTGGATTTAAATTGTTTATCCACTGAAAGTATAAAATTAATTTTAATTGAATCGCCAGGTAAAAGACCTCCTGCAGGTAGTAGTCCATTGGCAACAGATAAGTATATATGGGGTTTGGAAGTATCGGAATCAACTGCCCAGCCAGAGCTGGTGATTTTTACACCTGGTACAAGATATTGGACTATTTTAATACTATCTACCGCTACAAATCCCTGGTTAAAAACTATTCCACAAACCGGAACATTTTCTCCCGGTTTGATCAAAAAAGGATCTCCTCCGTTTATCACGGCTTTTAAAGCAAGATCGGTAAAACAAAATGGAGAGGATAGATTTTGAGTGCAGGTATCCGAATTACCACATAAATCCGTAATGGTGTATTTTCTTGTGATGAGCAGCAAACCATCTGATTCGGTAATGGTTTCGCCAGCGAATTTGAAACTATTTGAATCGAGACCGCAATTGTCTAAGACCGATCCACCTGCTAACAGGAATGAATCCAGGCTGGTGAATGGATTGTCTACACATTCGATTTGTACATCCTCCGGACAAGAAATCATTGGTGGCAAATCATCGAGGTAGGTAATGGTGTCTGTCCTTTTAGCCTGGTTATTACATGCATCCACAGCACTAAAATGGAGTAGAATTCTGTAATTACCTGAACAAGATCCCGGAATGGTATCTTGCAATAGGGATACCGGTATAGTCCCACATAATTCTGTGGCAATTGGAGTATTTACTGTAAAAGATTGGCCACAACTCAATGTTTGTGAATTGGATACTCCGGTAAGGGTAGGAGCTGTTTGGTCAAGAATACTTATCCTCTGTGTACATAATGCAAGATTGCCGCAAGCATCAGTAGCAGAATAGATCCTGAATATATTTTTTTGATTTGCACAAACTGAATCTGCAATCGAATCTTTTAAAAAATTGACTACCGGCAGTGCCCCAATACAATTATCACTTGCTAATATTCCACTTGTATTAGGCATCGGTGTTAAATTTACACACTCTACAGTGGTATCTCTTGGGCAGGTAATAGAAGGAGTGATATTGTCATCCACCGAAATTAATTGTATGCATCTGTTCAGATTATTGCATTCATCACTAACCTGGTATATTCTTCTCACTATTTTTTTATTGGTACAGGTAGAATCCGTCACCGAATCTTTTACATGGATCACCATGGTCTGACTGCACAGATCTGCTGAAGTGACTGAATTTGTATTGACCATAGGCAGATTGGACCCACAGGTAATATTTTGATTTGCCGGACAAGAAATGCTGGGTGGAATGCTATCATTTACTCTCAATAGTTGAGTACAAAAAGCCATATTATTGCATAGGTCTGTTGCCTTATATATCCTGAATACATCTTTCTTATTTGCACAGACAGAATCAGCTATACTATCCTTTAGATGAATCACCATCAACATAAATCCTCCTGAACAATTATCAGATGGTGAGGTTTTGGTAATATCAGGTAATGGCAAATTCGTAGCACACAAAATAGTGGTATCAGATGGACATCCCAGACCCGGAGCCACCGTGTCTTTTATTTCAATAGTTTGAATAAAACGTTGTACATTATTGCAATCATCTGTAGCCGTATAAATTCGGTTTATAATTTTATTGTTTTGGCAAGTACTATCGCTGATGCTGTCTTTTGAAAAGCGGATTACCGGGTCTGATGTACAGTTATCAGTGGCTGTTAGTAAATTAACATCCGGAGAGGGTACTAAATCTTGACATACAAACCGCTGATTTCCGGGGCCACTTAATATCGGTTTGGTAGTATCTTTAATAAATATGAATTGAGTATCAACAGTTGCTCTTCCGCAGAGATTCGTCACACGCCAGATTCTCAAAATAGTATCTATAATTCCTGTACATCCTGGCTTCACTAAATCTATTTTGAAAACCGAATCAATACCACAAGGATGAAATGGATTTTGAATAGTGCCCGTACTCGAGATGGAAGTGTCAACGAAACAAAGTGCATCAGAAAATAAAGTGGTATCCCGGGCTGCTGTAAAGGTAGGATTGAGATTAGATATAATTGTAAACCTCCGGTTGCAAATAGCTTCATTCCCACAGGAGTCAGAAACTGAATACCGGTCTCTGATACCGGAAATACAATTGCCCACTCGTGTGGTATCCCTTCCCAGAAAGACAAAAGAAGCTGTATCAATACTGCAATTATCGGTGATAGAACCGCCATCAGTGATCAAATTGGTATGCCAGCTTGCATACGAAAGGAAAGGCGCAGGAATATCCATCGGGCATTGCACCGTCATACCCGGACAATTAATGGTAGGAGTAGTTTCATCCCGTACTTCAATCAAATGCATACAATCGGAACTTCCGCCGCAACTATCCAAAATCCGATATACTGTGCTGGTAGTTTTATTGCAAGTGACATCTACCGTGTTGGTATTGAAAATTATAAATGATAGGCTATCTACACCACAATTGGCAGTAGCGGATCCTCCTGCTGCAATAAACTCAGCAAAATTTAAAAATAATCCCGGTTCATTTTCCGGGCAGTCAATCTGAGTGGTTGGTGGACAGTTAAGTGTAATCGCCATTTGTACATTTTGTTGTACATCAACCTTTTGATTTTGAACATTTAATCCAAACCATGTTGCGAGTGCTAAAAAGTACGATAATACCTTTTGAGCTAAGGATACACTTAGATACATCTTATTTAATCTTTCTTTTGAACGAAAGTGTTAACACAAGAACTGTGCCAACATATTAAATTTTATTTTAATATGATTTACGCTACGAAAGCTTTATATAACGTACTGTGTATCATTTTAAATTAAAATAGAAAAAACAATATATACAGAATAAATATGTGATAAATTTGGAAATACCTTAAAATGAGTCAAACAACCGGAGAATAGAAAATTCTTTGAATCTTTCAACGCAATTCAAATTCATTTACAAAGTACCCTGGTCTTACACTGGCCATCCGGGCATTCCATTTTTTGTTTACAGCCAATAGTGTTTTAGGTGAAAATAAAAATATGACCGGTTGTTCCTTATAAATTATTTGCTGCAGATCCTTGTATAAATCAGTTCTATCCAGGTCGGATTCCGATGTTCTGATCAGCTGAATCAAACTATCTGCCCTGGCATTGCTAAATCCGGTAATGTTCTGACCATCTGATGTATAGCTGGAGCTGTGCCAATTGGGAAATGGGTCATCAGGACCAGGATATTGGACATCGGCTAATGCTGCTATTTCATAGTCATGAGCGTGCACCTGCTCCAGAATAATAGGCAGAGGTTTGGCCAAAATTTCAATTTCAATGCCTGCCTGCCTGGCATTTTCCAATAAATGTAAAGCTACTTTTTGACCAAGCCCTCCCGGTGTGGTAAATAACCGGAGTTTTAATTCTCTTGTTTTATTTAATATGATCTTATCGACTATTCCATTTTTATTACTGTCTTTCCAGCCTGCCGATTCAAGCAAAGATTTAGCCTGGTTTATATTGAAAGAAATATTTTCTAATGTCTTATCGTAATAGGCTTTTGCAGGCTGGAAAGGTGCATTAATTCGCTCGGCATATCCCTGATAGAGACTGTTTTTTAGTTGGTCAAGATCGATTAAATGAGCCAATGCTTTTCGGGTACGTACATCATTAAGCAACGCTCCCTGGGTGTGCAGAGCCAGATACACATATCTATTGGATGGACCTTCCATAAATTGAATCCTGGATGCGATGGCTGTATCTTCATGCATGGATTTAAATACAGCGGGACTTATATCAGAAGCCACATCCAATAGTCCTTCTTTAAGACCAATCATAACATTAGATTCTTCCGGTATGATTCGATATATAATTTCATCGGGCAATGCCACAAAGCTCGAAGCGCTGTCTCGATATATATCTCCCCACCAATTTTTTTTCCTTTTAAGTTTTATTCTCTGGTTTGAAACCCATTCCGTGATGTAATAAGGTCCTGACCCCTGTACTCCTTCTTTATTTAGAAAAGGGTTGTTAAAAAGAGAGGCAAATTGAATAGCCTTTTTTGCATTCTCAGATGTAGTATCGGATTCTTGAATAGATTTTAATGCTGACCAGGGTATATTGGATAATAGCTGTGCAGAATCGTATACCGATTCTTGCATTATAAAATTATTGGTAAACGAATGCTCGTCTAAAAAATAATTATCATCGGTCCAGAATATAAACTCTTTAGGATCGGCCGTAAGCTCGATACTGTCTATCGGCATGACCACAGTTCTTTTACCGGTAGATTCAACAAATGGGTTAATAGTAGATTTTAAAGTGAATACCACATCTTTTGCCGTAATGGGACTACCATTATCCCACGTTGCCTCTTTTTTAATTCTGAGTTTGTAACCGGTATTTTTACCTTGCCGGATCACATCTGCATTTCGCTCTGCCAGTACAGCTGTTGGCAATTGAGAATAAGGATCAAATTCCATAATCGACAAAAACAATAAGTTTTCTATTGTAGCCGCAAGATCGGTTTTTGATAAAACAGGATTAAGCAAATCCGGTTCCCTGGGAATTCGCACAGTAAGCACTTTATTTATAGGATCTTTTTTCTCTTGCCTACATGCCAATGCAAAACAGGCCACTATTGAAATAGTCAAAATCCACTTTGAGATTTTCATAGGTTTTAAACAATATTGAGGTTAATCTGTTGGAAAGATAGCGGTATATTTAAATAAGTGGAATTTCTCTATGGGGGAAAAAATAATTTTAATAGCTGGTGGCTCTGGATTTTTGGGTAAAGAAATAGGAAACCTGTTACGTAAAAAAGAATTTATAGTAAGAATATTGACCAGGTCTGTCCAAAAAAAACTGATTTTTGATCAGTATATCTGGAACCCATCAACAGGTTATATTGACCCGGTTGCATTTGACAATGTTGATGTTGTAATCAACTTGTCAGGGGCTTCACTTGCCAATAAACGGTGGAGTGCTTCGTATAAACATGAATTAAGAACCAGCAGAATCTTATCCACCCAACTTTTAGTTGAAAAAATGAATTCTTTGGCTTGTAAACCCGGGTTATTTATTTCCGCTTCCGGAACAGGAATTTATGGTCACCAGCCTGATCAAATAATTACGGAAGAAAGCCTCACACCCAAAGAAGGGTTTATACCCACTCTTTGTATTGATTGGGAAGAAGCAGCTAAAAATATTTCCAACGAGATCAGAAATATAGTCATTAGGACAGGTATTGTGCTCAGTATGGAAGAAGGATACATAGCTAAAACCAGGATACCCTCTTTATTTGGCATTGCCCCACTTTTTGGAGATGGCTCACAGATGCAATCCTGGATTCATATTAATGATCTGTTTAAGGCAATTTTATTTATGATTGAAAATTCCAATCTGCGAGGTATTGTAAACCTGACCTCTCCCTATCCTTGTTCGCAGGCTAAAATCAGTAACCTGATGGCCCGAAAATCAGCTGGGTTTTCTATTCCCATACCGATTCCAGTATGGATAATGAAAATACTGGTTGGTCAGTTAGCTCCCACCCTGGTGGAGTCCCAATTTGTATTGCCAAAAAAATTATCCGATGGTGGATTTAAATTTGACTATGGGGAAATAGATACTGCATTGAATGAATTGATTAGAAAAAGAAAAAGTATTTAATTCCATCAAACCAAGCAAACCGGGTAAATACTAAAATTATCCTGACATTCAAACTGTAAAGTAAAACGCCTGATTTCGAAGATCGAAATCAGGCGTTTATTATATGCTATATACCTTTCTTTGATTAAAAGAAAGTATACCTGTTGTCTTTGATTTTGGCACCCTTTTTTATAGACTCCATAAAAAATGACTGGACATTATTTTTAGTCACTGCACCAACTTGTTCTCTGAAAAATTGTGCATCTCCTTGACCAATGGAGGGCACTCTATTGATCGTTTTCACTAAAAATACACCACTACCTCCAAGTATTGGCTTTGAAGTAGCGTTTTTCTCGGTACCAAAAGCAGCGGCTACCACTTTAGGTTCATTACCCATAGCCGGTAAAAAACTTGTACTGAAATTGACACTTGATGCAGTATCAATTTTAGTATTGTATTTGGTTGCGATGGAATAAATATCTGTTGATGATCCAATCTGGCTAATTAATTTTTCACCTTTCTTTTTATTTGAGAGCAGAAGACTAATATCGTCTCTTACGGCATTTACATTAGCCAATCCTTTTGGTTGAATGGATTTAAGTGCGGCGATGGTAACTTGTTTGGTATAAAAATTCACTGCGTCTTCGTAGGTATAGACCTCATTGGATACATCTCCTACCCTGGTGCTTTTGTCGAACGCCCAGCGCACCATTGATCTTGTGCTTTCAGACGACGGCAATTGGCCGGCTACTGCATCATTTTGCCTTACTGCGCCTGTATTTTCAAATTTTAATTCATTTCTATTTGCGAGTGCTTTTTTAAGGTCATCTAAAGTACGGTGACTGTTGTTCAAGGTATTCACTTCATCTTCAATTTTGTTTTGTGTCTCCTGGGATGGAATTATAGGTCGTCTGATAAAAGCGATCTGTACCCGATCAGAGGATCCTTTGCCAAACTTTTGTTCGGTTACTTCAATTAAATGAATTCCAAACTGTGTGGCAACTGAATAATATTTCTTTGGTACAGCTTTAAAAAAGAGTACATCATTAAAAGGTTTTACCATTACATCATGACCTACCATTCCCAGATCACCCCCGTTAAATCCTGATCCGGGGTCTTGTGAAAACCGAATGGCAAGTGAATCAAATTTGGCCTGACCACTTTCCAATAAAGTTTTCAAACTATCTATAGTGGCTTGGGCAGAGGCAAATTGATCAGCAGTCTGAACGGATCTCAATATATGTCTGGCTTTTACAGAATCAGGTACTATTTTTCGGTCAACCAGCTTGGCTACCACATAATCTGTACCATCTATGTATGGGCCTGTAACTTCACCTTTTTTCATGCCGTAGAGCAGATCTGCAAATGCCGGACTGAGTCTATCCTTGGTCAAATAGGCTTCGTCAATGACTCCTTCATTCAATGCTACAAAAGCAGAATCTTCTTTAGTGTTCCTGAAACTGTCTACTAATGCGGCCAGGCCATTATATATTTCCAGGCTGTCTTCTTTGGTAGGCTCTACCATAAAATTTACGTATTCCAGGAAACGGGCTTCTTCTGGGTACCTGTAATTATTAGCATGAGAGCTGATATACTGTTCGATGTCTTTATCTGATATCACAATACTGTCAGTAACCAGGTCAAATGGAAGTTTCACATAGTGAAAATCTATTAATTCGTTTGATTCAGCATTTCTAAGTTCGGATTGCCAGGCGGGTACATAAATGGCTTTAGATACCAGGCTGGTATATTTGGATTGGAGCCTGTCTTTTACTATTTCTTTTTTCTGTTCATTCCAATAGGTAATCAGGTCAGGTCGCAACTGATTGTTTTCAATGCCTTGTTTTATTTGGTTTAATTGCTCACGGTCCACCACACCCGTATTGGGATTGATAAATCGCTGCTGTACTATCGGACTAAGATTATTGCCAAACTGCAATTCATCCATTTCAGCACTGCTTACACCTATTCCCAATTTGTCGGATATTTTTTCAAGTAATGCGTTTTCCACGAAAAAATTCCATAAATAGTTTCTACGGGCATATGGATCTGCACCACTATTATTATACAAGATTTGTTCCGTACGGGAAAAATCATTGTAGTCTATATTGGTACCGTTCACCTTTCCTACACTAAATTTGGTATTGCCCCCCCCAAAAGTGTTATTTTGAACCACATCCATGATCAAAAAGCCCAATAATGCAACGG
>CAYNIG010000148.1:0-11483 GCA_964396995.1 uncultured Saprospiraceae bacterium
AAAGGTGTTAATTTTAGTACAATCTCATGTTTCAAGGGATAACAGGGTAAAAAGACAAATTGAATGGTTAAAAGGAAAGTATGAGATATTTTTGAGTGCTATCGATGCTCCGATAGACTTCCCAAAGGAAAATTTCTATCCCTTGCCTTTTTTTAAAAATGTACGAGGAGGCAGATTTTCCATCCTCTTGCAAGCATTGTTAGCTAATTCCGGTTTTTTTTCGAAATATCACTTCATCCATTTTTTTCATAATAATACCTTGCGGCAATTGAAAGGACTTGAGCTGGACCTGATAATCGCTAATGACGCTAATGCATTGCCTTTGGCTTATCAATTAAAGCAAAACAAGCCAGGAATTAAACTTATTTACGATGACCATGAATATGCTCCCACCGAGTATGAGGGTAATAGGACCTGGGAATTTTTATATAAACCTATAAATTTAATTCTGTTAAAGCGAATCTCATTAGTAGACCAGGTAGTAACAGTAGGTTATTTTATTGCCGATCGATTTAGGCGAGATTATCAGGTTGATCCTTTAGTTATCACAAATGCACCTCCGAAGTACATTATTCAAAGTGAAAATCGAAATTCAGATAAAATCAGGCTTATTCATCATGGAATTACCTCCAGGGAAAGGCAACCGGAATTAATGATAGAGATGGCCAGTCATCTTGACAATCGATTTGAGCTTTATTTTATGTTGATGGGGGAAAGCAAATATTTAGAAGAGCTCCAAGAATTAGCCAAACCGGTTGGTGATAAAATAAAATTTATGAAACCGGTGGGATCAAATGAGATAGTTAAGTTTATCAGTCAGTTTGATATTGGGGTCTATATTTTACCTCCGTTAAACTTTACTTTTTTAAATGCACTCCCTAATAAATTGTTTGAATTTATTCAGGCTGGATTGGCAATTGCTATAGCACCATCAAAAGAAATGGCTAAAATAGTAAATGAGTATAATATAGGGGTTGTTTCTACTGATTTTAGTGCGAAAAGCCTGGCAACTGAGATAAATAAAATTACAAAGGAGATGTTGGTTAAGTTTAAGCAAAATACCGGAAAGGCGGCTGATGAATTAAATGCAGAAAATAATGGCATTATATTTTTAAAAATGGTGGATAATTTAGTTTCCTAAATTCAAATACAAATAGTCTGCAATCTGCTTTGAAGCTGAGCCATCACCAAATAGTTTCCAATCGTGAGGGCCTAATGGCTTTGTTAATGCCGGTTTTAATTCCGATAGGTCGGAGTAGACAAGTGTATTCCAATTTCCACTAAGCGTTTCGACCCATTCTGTTTCTGGTCGGATGGTTATACATCGTTTTCGCAGTACATAGGCTTCTTTTTGAATGCCACCAGAATCCGTAATTATGCATTCTGCTTTCTTTTGTAAATTGATAAGTGATCCATAAGACTGGGGTTCGATGAACTCAATGTTTTCATACACTGGTAATCCATTTGGTTTGTTTGACAATAGTTTTTTAGTCCGAGGATGTATAGGAAATATTATTTTAATATTGAGTTTATTTAACTCTTCTAATAATAGATTCAATCTGTTTTCGTCATCCACATTATAGGGCCTGTGAAGAGTAACCATTATATATGGGCTATTAATGGTAATATTATTATCAGGCGCATTTAAGAGAGCATCTACCATTACATCGCCTACCACAACAACATGGTTAATAATATTCTCTTTTTTTAATTGAAGCCTGGATTCTTCACTAGAGCAAAATAGATAATCAGAAACGTGATCAGTAACTATTCTGTTTATTTCTTCCGGCATTGTTTTATTAAAACTTCTTAGTCCGGCTTCTATGTGTATGAGAGGTATACCTAATTTAGAAGATACTAGTGCGCCTGCAAGCGTGGAATTGGTATCACCGTAAACTAATACGGCATTCGGTTTTTCAAGAAGCAATATCTTTTCAATTTCTACCATCATTGAAGCGGTTTGCACGGCATGAGAAGAGCTCCCAATATTAAGAGCATACTCAGGTACAGGAATGGTAAGCTCGTCAAAAAAAACCTGGCTCATTTCATGATCATAATGTTGTCCGGTATGTATGGTTTTGACATTAAAATGACCAACGAGTGCTTTTATCACCGGGGCATGTTTTATAAATTGGGGCCTGGCGCCTACTATACAAACAATTGTTTTTGATTTCATTTTTATTCTTATTCACCTGCAAGATGCGTTTGTTTGGTTTTTACGGCATTTACTCCAAAACCGTATTTATTGTGCCAATGTGTGAGTCTGATTGTAGAGAAACCGGCTTTGTGATACCAATACGCAACTTCTTCAGGTGTATGATAGTGTCTCCATCTGGGTGTGATCGAATCAAAAATCGCTACCTTAAAGGAGGGTTTGTCTATTCCTTTTACAAATGGAAATAACAAAAATACAGTTAGTTCCACAGCTTTTACTTGCAGGAAAGCCGGTAATCGGCAAACGAGTATCCTTAATAGATCGAAAAAATATCTCTTGATTTGCCATAGAAAAGTTCCTTTTCTGGAGTATAACCATATATAATATCGGCCTGATTCCTTGACTGATTTTGCAATTTCGTAGAAGGTATTTTCGGTATTGGGAGTATGATGTATTACACCATTTGAAACTACAATATCGAATGCGTCCTTTTTAAAAGGTAAATTTTGTAAATCACCTCTTACAAAGCATAGATTGCTTGATTTCCGTTTTTGCTCTGCAGTATACACACTGGATGAATAATCGATACCAATGGCGGTCATTCTATGGCGGGCAAAGGAATCAGTTAATTGCCCATTGCCACAGCCGGCATCCAAAATCCACTTATTTTCAATTTCAGTGACGCCCATTTCTGTTTCAACAAGAAAGTCATTAAATCTTTTCTCTGTGGTCCATCCCCACGTAGTATCCATTTCATCTTGGGTATGAGACTCCCATTCATAGCTAAAGCTCCAGTCTTCCACTTCACCTTGGTTTAAATTCAATTTTGGATATCTGGCCTTGGCCTCATTCAATTTGATTTCATATTTAGATAGAAAATTCTTAGAAAGACTGTTTGACAGGAAAACAGCAACACCTGATAGGATAGGGTAACAATTACCAGATTCAGGTTCGATGTATATTCCCGAAAGGATGTTTTGAGCCTGCTCTTCAAAAACCAATAAGGTTAGTTCTTTTTTGTTGTGAGGGTCAATAAAAATAGTTGAAAAATGAATATGCATTGAAGGCAAAGATAATATATTATAGTTTTTTATTATATAACCAGAAAATATTATTTTTGTATATGAATTTCCAAAAGATTCTTGAAACAGCAGCAAAGCTGGAATATTTAATAAAGAATCTAAAAATTTCAGACCTGTCGCTTTCAAATAATGGTATTAGCTATCTGCATTACAATAGCTTACGATTTAGTTTTACCAGTTTTTCCAATGCTACAGTACTTTATAAAATTATTGAAAAATCTGGGAAGCCACTAGATGAAATGGTGATCGTAGATCATGGAGGTGGAATAGGCTTTTTTTCATTTTTATGTAAAATGCTGGGAATTGGCACAGTGGTTTATCATGATATAAATAAAGAGTTGGCTTCAGATGCCCAGATATTAAGTGGAGAGCTGAGTTTGCCTATTGAACATATGGTAGTCGGAGATACGAAAGATTTGGTAGAGTATTGCAATACCAATAACATCATAGTCAATGCCTTAGGATCAAGAAATGTAATTGAACACATTCCTGATTATAATTTATTTTTTATGGAACTATCCAAATTGAAAAGCAGAAAAATAGTAATGCAAATAACCACATCTGCTAATATTCATAACCCGATTATTCGTCATCAGCACCGGAAACTTCATAAAAGATACGATACCCTGGGCCCCTATTCAGACATGTCTCAAAGCCAGGTATTGAATGAGTTTTCTGGTAATAATCTGAGGAAAGAAATACTGTTTTCATCCGGAATTTCCACTCCTGACCTGGATGCCTTGGTTTTACTCACGCGCGAAATGGATGCCGATCAAATAAAAAAGGCAGCAAAAGACTATATTCAAAAAGGGATATGGCCACCCAAACCAATGGATAAGTCAAACACCAGGGATCCGATTTATGGAGCATGGGTGGAAAGATTAGTTCCATACCCGGAGTATAAAAAAGCGGCTAATAATGCCGGATTTAAAATTGAATATTTTATAGGTGAATACGATGAAAATTATACAAATGGTTTCAAAAAATTTCTTGCAAAAACCCTAAACATTGTTTTAAGACTGACTCCAATATTAAAAAAACAAATGTCAGCTTATTTGTCATTTAGGGTTTGGAGAGATTAAATCATTAACTTCAATTTATTTGAATTTAGAATCATTGAAAGCAATAAGATTTTTTGCATCCACATATTTACTTGCTTCAATACCATCTTGAAAGTAAATTTTGGGAGTAGCATTTTTCTCAAATTGCATTCTTAATTTTTCCACTAGGTTTGGAAAGTAGGCTCCAAGGATGACAGCTAATTTATGTTTTACTAATTTTGGAATTCGTTTAATGTACTTAAGTATTATTAGAAATAAATACAATAAAAATTTACTTTTGTAATTCTTCCAGAAGAAACTGAATAAAATTTTATAATGAATCCAAGCCTCTTTGATGGAAGAAAATCTGATATACACCATGTCTTCTAAGATGGTTTTGTGTAAGTTAAAGTAATTGATTGGAACTTCTTTATTAAATAGTTTTACCATTTTAATCATGTCTCCTGCAACATGATTTTGCTGGCTAACATAAAGATCTGGAATTGGAAAATTTTTAACATCTTTTAAATCGTCTCCTGACTTAAAGAATGTATAGGCATGTGCAGGGTAGAATGCACACAGATCACCATTTGACAATGAACTGTTTAAAGTGCATTGAAGAGGTAATGAGCTATGTACTGTAGTATTTGCCATTAATAATAAAGATACCCTGGTAGTATAATCAGGAGCGTAATTTTGAAAAAATTGATTGTTTATTTTGCATTTGTTAATTAACTCCGCTTTTGCTGCACCGAAAAGTATTTTCCCTTTCCAAATATCACTGTAATGGTATTTTCTGTGGGCTTTAAATTGGAAAATTTCGGCAAGAAAGGTTTTTGAATTGTATATGTCCAAAATATTACTTACAGGTTTGTCATAAGTATATCCTTTTGAAGTGTTATAGTTCTCATCTTCAAATTTAAATCCTGAATCCCCCCACGAAATAAACTCATATCCAGCTTGCAGAATATTATTAATTATTTTCAATGAATTTGGATGTAGAAAAGATTTGTCGGTCATAGCAATAATAAAATCTCCTTCAACTTTATTAAGAGCAAAATTATAGTTTTCTAACATTGAAAACTTTCCTCCAGTCCAATAATATTTAAAACGTGAATCATCTTTAAATAAATTATAAATCGGTTCAGCTGACTTATTTTCGGAATTGTCCGAAATAATTATTTCAAAATTTGGGTAGTTAAAATTAGCAACTGAATGCATACATAGTTTAAGTAATTGAGGTCTGTTACGCGTTGGATATATAATACTAAATTTATATTCTTGATCTAAATTCATGGTTTAGATTTTACTTTTATTAAAGATGTATCGGTTTAAAATATTTATTTATTTCTTGTTTAGATGACTTCTTAATGTTTAAGCTGCTCCGCTTTTGATCGAAGTAAACTATACTTGATTCAGGTATGTCTAAATTGTAGATAGCTGTATTGGATGAAATTACTGAATTATTTCCAACGGAACACTTTCCAATTACTGAACTATGGGAAGTTAGAATAACTCCTCGACCAATTTTTGGATATTCACCTCCGCTGGCCCCGACAGTACAACCTTGATAGCAAACGAAATAGTCTTGATATTCAGCTTTCCCGAGCATGGTTCCGGCTCCGTGAAGAATCAAAAAGATATCTGGTAAATTGGTGTTATAAAGGCAATCAAAGGCATGCAATGTCTTATTTAAATAATACAATTTATTTGCTATATCTAATCTTTCCCCCTTTTTATATATGCAATTACTTAGATGCCACAGAAATAAAAGATAGTGATCAGAATACAAATGATTAAAAAATGCTTCATTATTATTATACCTTGTATTGGATGAGCGCTCAAAACAGAATTCTAACTTTTCCAGAGTATTATTTACCTGGCTTTGTATGTGAGCAGCGTTGACTATCTGATCATCTGGAAAAAAATGATTTAATTGAGTTGAGACATATCGACTTAGTTGGGTTAAATCAAGGCTGGTTTTCATTTAAAATTTTATTGAGTTTGGAGTTATTTCCCCAAAAAGACATTGGTTCTTGATTGGAGTAAGGAAAATAACCGGGATTTAGCTGGATTGATTTGTTGATTGATTGTAAATATGACTTTACAAAGTCTAAAACGGTAATTCCTTTGCCACTGCAAATATTGACAATACCATTATTTTTCTGATTAGTGGAAAGTGTTACTATATGTGATGCCATTAATTCAATTTTCATAAAGTCACGAACCTGGTCGCCTTTCGACATATTAAAAAATGGTAACTGGTTTTCAATTGCTGATTCTAATAAAGGAATTAGCGAGTGCTTGTATTGTCCTTTGCCGTAGGTGTAAAACAGTCTCATCCAGGTTAAATTAAAATCCGAATGCAGAGCGAGTTGTTCGCACATTTTACGAAGGCAATCTTTTGCCAGGCCATAGGCATTTACAGGATTGGTTTCCATTTCTTCAATTAAACTTCCTTCTTTTAATCCGTATTCAAAGCAGGTACCCGTAACGGATATATTTTTCGACCCATGTTGAATAAGGTTCTTAATAAAATAGTAGTGGGACATCAAATTTTCCTCTAGGTGAATAAGAGAGGTATAATTTGGAAGGCCCGACCAGGCAAGATGTATGACGGCATCCGGATTGTTAAACTTAACAAACAAGTTGTCTTTTTCATTCAATTGGATAGAATGTTCAATATATTTTACTTGTGGATACCAATTTTGCTCTAAAGCTGTTTGATATGCACTGGATGTAGCTATTACTTCATGTTTCCTTGATAAAAGCTCTCTTATCACATGGTTTCCAATAAATCCTGTAGCTCCGGTAACTAATACTTTCATTTAGCAATTCAAATTATTGTAAGCTGAGGTATAGCTGTAACAAACTTTAGATTCCATTTTCTAGTATAATCCAGTTGTTTAATAATTTCTTCTTTTAGATTCCATGGTAATACAAGAATGTAATCTGGCTTAATTTCTTTGATTTTATCCTCATGTACAACTGGAATATGCACTCCCGGAGTGAATTTTCCTTGTTTATGTGGGGATGCATCTACTATATAAGGAATCAAGTCTTTTCGGATGCCTGCAAAATTTAAAAAAGTGTTTCCTTTGGCAGCTGCACCATAACCGAGGACAATTTTATTTTGAGCCTTACATTCAATTAAAAATTGAACTAAATCATCTTTTGCTTTATTTATTTTATCCTGGAAATGTATATAGCTATCGATGGAATTTAAACCTATTTGTATTTCTTTGTTTTTTATTTTTGCAACACGATCACTGACTAATTGTTCCTGATTTTCAGCATGTTTCAAATAAATTCTTAGAGAGCCACCATGAGTGCTTAATTCTTCTGCATCAAACAATTCTAAATTATATCTTTTAAAAATGGATTCTAAAGCTATTAAAGATAAATATGAAAAATGTTCATGATAAATCGTATCAAATTGATTTTGTAGTATCAGTTGCAATAAATGAGGAAATTCCAGGGTGATGATGCCTTTGGGTTTTAATACCAATTTAAGTCCTTGTACAAAATCATTTATATCAGGTACATGGGCCAAAACATTGTTCCCCAACAGTAAATCAGCTTGGATGTGCTGAGCAATCAATTTTTTGGCAAGAGAAGTACCAAAAAAATCTATTACAGTATTTATTCCTTTAGAAATTGCGACTTCGGCTGTATTTTTCGTAGGTTCTATACCCAGTGTGGGTATGTTTTTTTCATGAAAATATTGCAATAAATATCCATCGTTACTGGCAACTTCAATCACACTGGAGTGGTGATCAAGTTTAAATCTTTTAACCATCTGGTCAACGTAATTTTTAGCGTGTGCCAGCCAGGATGTCGAATAGGAAGAAAAATAGGCGTAGTCTTCATTGAATATCTCATGGTGTTTGGCAAATTCATCTACTTGTACTAAAAAACAGTGGTCACAAACCATTATTTTGAGCGGATAATAAGTTTCCGGCCTGATTAATTCTGACGGTTTTAAAAATGAATTTGAAGGTGGACTAAAACCTAAGTCGGCAAACTCCGTTTTTAAAATTGTATTACATGACCTGCAATTCATATTTATAGTCCATTAAAATTTGGTTCAATAAAGTGGTGACTTAGATCTCTTGGTGAGATATTTTTCGGGTGAAGGGGCCAGGAAATCTGTAGTCTGGGATCATCATACCTTATTCCGGTATCATAGCCTGGTGTATAAAACTCCGTATGATGATAGAGCAAAATGGAATTTGCTTCCAGGGTCTGGAATCCATGTGCAAATCCTTCAGGAATCAAAATGCTTAGCATATTATTGGAAGTCAGTTCCACACTGAAATAGTGGAGAAAAGTCGGTGATGATTTTCTCAGGTCAACGGCAACATCAAAAACACTACCTTGGATACACCTGATCAATTTATATTCACTAAATGGCGGCATTTGAAAATGCAATCCTCTGATCGTCCCCTGTTCTGTATTATACGATTGATTTATTTGCACTATTTTTTTGTTGAAGTCAATTTGTTTGAATTCATTTTGACAGAAAGTTCTGCTAAAATATCCACGCTGGTCTACTAGTTGGTTGTGTTTTATTATCCATAGTCCTGAAAATGGCGTTTCGATAAATTCCATCACATAATAGTTGATATGAATTCGTTAATATCCATTTGGGTACATGTATTTTGGTTATCATAAAATGATTTATACCAATTGATCGTTTTCCTAATTGCAATCTCCGTATTCCAGACTGGTTTCCAATTTAAGTTATGAATAGATTTGGAGATATCAAGAACTAACAAACCTGCTTCATGATAATTTGCTTTTTCAGGTGTATAAATGGTTTCTATTTCATTCCAATGATTCTTACAATGATTGATAAGCATCTCCACGGTATAAAAATCGCTGCTGTAAGGTCCGAAATTCCATGAGTCAGCAAATAGGTTATTTCCATTTAATAGTTGGCCACCTAAAAGCAAATAACCATATAAACAATCTAATACATGTTGCCAGGGTCTTACAGCTGAGGGATTCCTTACTTCTGTTTTTCTACCAGTAACAGCTGACTTAATTAAATCAGGTATTAATCTATCTGTACTCCAGTCACCGCCTGCGATTACATTTCCGGCACGAGCTGATGCTATTAATTTCGTTGACTTTTCTTTATTTTTATTTTTTCCCAAAAATGAATTCCTATATGAATTAATTAAAATTTCACAGCATGCTTTCGAAGAACTATACATGTCATGTCCACCTAATCTGTCTACTTCACGATAGGGAAATATCCATTCCTTATTTTCGTACACTTTATCTGTGGTGATACAAAGTAAAGCATTAGTGTCGGCGCATTGATTAAAAGCTTGCAATACATTTAAAGTTCCAATAACGTTTGTTTGATATGTTTCCACAGGGTGTACATAGGATTCACGTACTAATGGTTGTGCCGCAAGATGAAATATAATATCTGGTTTGAATTTATTAATTGACTCGGCAAGTGATGCACTATCTAATATATTACCAAATTCACCCTGAATTTCTGATTTGAAGAGATCAAAATGATTCGGGTCAGTGTTTGGAGGCAGTGAATATCCATAGACTTCAGCTCCTATTGACAATAAAAATTTTGAAAGCCAGGAACCCTTAAATCCGGTATGTCCAGTAATGAAAACCTTTTTCTTATTATAAATTTTTAATGATTCGGGTATCACCATATTTTCCATTTTGCATTTCCTGAATACCACAATTCATCTAATTCTATACGATCTCTCAGAGCATCCATACATTTCCAAAATCCATAATGTTTATGTGCCCCTAATAAGCCTTTATTTGCAATTTCAATTAATGGTCCTTTTTCCCACTGTATCTCATCCATATCTCCATCTAAGAATTTAAAAATACCGGGTTCCAATACAAAAAAACCTCCATTAATCCATATTCTGTCATCTAAGGGTTTTTCTTGAAACTTACTGACCTTTCCCTGACCATCCATTTCTATATTTCCAAATCGACCAGGAATTTGAACTGAAGTAAGGGTTGCCAGATTTCCGGATTGTTTATGAAAGTCAATCAAGGATTGAATATTTAAATCGGTAACCCCATCACCATAAGTTAACATAAAGGTCTCATTATCAAGAAATCGTTGGACCTTTTTTAGCCTTCCAGCGGTATTGGTCTCAATTCCGGTATCAACCAAAGTAACTTTAAATGCTTCCCCATTTGAATAGTGTACATCTACTTTATTACTTCCGAGTTCAACGGTGATATCTGAGTTATATAAGAAGTAATTAATAAAATATTCCTTGATCATAAATCCCTTATAACCAAGGCAAATTACAAAGTCATTAAATCCATAATGGGAGTAAATTTTCATAATATGCCAAAGTATAGGTTTACCTCCAATTTCAACCATTGGTTTTGGTCGAGTACTTGTTTCTTCTGCAAGCCTGGTACCCATTCCACCGGCGAAAATTACCACCTTCATATGTGAGACAAATATATATATAATTAGGTATAATTTATTACATTACATAGATGTCTTTATTGCCCCTCACACCTTACCTTTGCCCCCCAATTATGCTCACCACCGATCTCCTCATCATAGGCGCCGGCCCCTGTGGCCTTTTTACCGTATTCGAAGCAGGCTTGCTTAAATTAAGATGCCATCTTGTGGATGTATTGCCTCTACCTGGCGGACAATTGACGGAGATTTATCCTAAAAAGCCCATTTATGATATTCCGGGTTGTCCCGGGATACTGGCTTCTGATTTGGTAGCCAATCTTTTAAAACAGATTGAACCCTTTCATCCTGGTTTTACTCTGGGTGAGCGGGCTGAGAAAATAGAGAAAGATACTGAAGGGAAGTTTATACTGACTACCCATAAAAATACCATGATAAAGGCTTCGGTAATTGTAGTTGCCGGAGGATTAGGTTGTTTTGAACCCCGCAAACCGCCCATCGAAAACATTGAAAAATATGAGGATCATGGGGTTGATTATTTTGTAAAAGATCCGGATCACTATGCTGGCAAAGATTTGGTCATCGCCGGGGGAGGGGACTCCGCATTGGATTGGACCATTTATTTGGCTGAGAAGGCCAAATCACTGTCAATGATACATCGGCGCACGGAGTTTAGGGGAGCATTGGATTCAGTAGAGAAGGTGCAGGAGCTGGCCAAAGCCGGTAAAATAAATTTGATTACGGAATCACAAGTAATAGGATTGAAAGGAGAT
>CAYNIG010000149.1:0-11461 GCA_964396995.1 uncultured Saprospiraceae bacterium
GACAAAGAAAGTAAAATGTAAATAAAACTTTATTTAATTAACCAGCAGACCCTAACTAACTTTGCAAACTGAGCTCAAATTTTGCACTAGTATTTTCCATTACCTCCTCTAAACTAACCCCGTCCATTAATTGCAATAAAGTTAGTTTTCCATCAGGGAATCCAAAAACCGCTTTATCCGTAATCACCAGGTCGACTACTTTGGTCGCCGTGAAGGGTAATGAGCATCGAGGAACAATTTTGGGAGATCCGTCTGGATTGGTATGGGTCATGAGTATAATCAGTTTTTTGGCACCTGCGGCCAGGTCCATGGCACCACCCACACCCAATAAGGGTTTACCGGGTATAGCCCAATTAGCCAGGTTTGCTTCTTCATCCACTTCAAGTCCTCCCATGATGGCTACATCAATATGTCCCCCACGGATCATAGCAAAAGAATCAGCACTATCAAAGTAGGAACTTCCAGGCAATGCTGTGACAGGTACCTTGCCTGCATTTACAGGGTAGTCCATGGCTCCACCTCCATCCATTGGGGCTGGACCTACTCCGAGCATTCCATTTTCTGTATGTAAAATAATGCCTTGATCTTCAGTGATAAGATCTGCAACCAGAGTAGGTATGCCAATACCGAGATTTACTACATCTCCCTTTTTTAATTCAGCCAAAGCGCGACGGGCCATATTCATTCTCGCTTCATCCGTTTTTTTTCCTGATGATACTGAAATTGAGATTCCTAAATCTTCTGGCTGCAAGGACGCTTGTACTAAAAAGTCTACATAACAAGATGGAGTATGAATATGCTCTGGTGAAATTTCTCCTACAGGGACTATTTGTTCTACCTCTGCTATTACCAGGTCAGCAGCAGTAGCCATAGCTTTATTAAAATTTTGTTCAGTCATGCGATATTCTAAATTTCCGGCTGTGTCTGCCTTCCATGCGCGGATAAAAGCGACATTACCCCGGATAGCTTTTACGAATACCTGTTCTATTCCATCAATGATTTTGATTTCATGAGTTTGCGCAAGTTTGGTACCGGCAGCAGTAGGCGTATAAAATCCTCCTATACCAGCACCCCCTGCGCGTAAAGCTTCGGCAAGTGAGCCTTGTGGAATAAGTTCGTATTCAATCTGACCTTCCTGAACTGCTTTTACGGCATCCGGATTGGATGTAAAAAAAGAACCTATGATTTTTTTAAGCTGACCATTTTTAAGTAGCCGACCACCACCGAGATTTGGTTCCCCGGTATTGTTTCCAATGAAGGTAAGATTTTTAGTACCAAGTGCTGCCAGAGCATGCATGAGATGGACAGGGTTACCGGTCATGCCAAAACCACCCTGCAATAAAGTATCGCCTTCTTTTACCATAGCAGCAGCGGTACGTAAATCTATAATTGGAACTTTCTTCATATAAAACGTAAATCTTTCAATTTTCAGAGGAATGGGTAAATATAAAATATTCAGTTGAGATGGATTTTTATTTTGTTTCAATTTGGTACTTTTCAGATTCAATCCATATTCAAGTTTATAACGAGCACTATTTGGCAAGGAAAGGATTAAACAGTACTTTTAGCTCTTTGTCTTTTAATGATGTATCCATTGATGAAGGCCGCATTTTTAACTCAGCCGTACTGTATAGAAGTGAAAAATATAGGTACGCCTTTGCCGGGTAGTGGAGAGGTGTTGATCAGGCTAAAATTAGTTGGAATATGTGGTTCCGATGTTCATCTTTTTCAAGGTCATCGTGATGTAAAATACCCCATTATTCCGGGGCATGAGGCTATAGGTTATATTGAGAAATTGGGGCCTGAAGTCACCGATCTTAAAATGGGAGACAGGGTAGTGATCGAGCCCAATATAGCATGCAATGCCTGCAAATATTGTTTATCAGGCCGTGGAAATATTTGCGTGAATAAAAAAGTCATCGGGCTTAATCAGCCAGGTTGTTTTGCCGAATTCGTCACTGTTCCTGCAAGCCATGTATGGAAATTACCAGATAGCATCGATGATTTGAATGCAGTCACGATAGAACCCATGGCGGTAGTCGTACATGCTCTATCATTAGTAAAAGCAAAGCCGGGGGATACCATTGCTGTAATTGGGCTGGGTGCCATCGGATTATTGATTACCCACCTGGCAATAGCTTTGGGTTATCATGTAGTGGTAACAGAATTGAATAAATCAAAAATTAAACTGGCTACTGACCAGGGGGCCATAGATAGTGAAAGCGGGGAGGCTAAAAAATTGGCATTAACCTGGAACGAAAATAATGTAGTTGCGGTATTTGAATGTGCCGGCTCGGAGAAAACAGCATCTTTAGCCATAGCTGCAGCTCCACGGGGATCGGAGATCATTCTACTGGGTTTATCATCCGGTATGGCTTCTTTTCAGCCGCTCAAAATGGTCAGAGAAGGTATTTCTATACTGCCTTCTATCATTTACAATCACCCTGCTGATTTTAAATATACTCTGGAACTTATTCAAAATGGAAAGATCCATCCTTCGTTTATTGTTTCAGATAACCAATCTTTTTCCGCTCTTGGTGCGAGCCTGGGAAAAGCCGCCTTAGGAAATGATAGTAAAATCTTGATTTCCATCTGATCTTATACCTATGAATACAGAGGAAATATTAAAAATGAAAATAGAACAGGCTCCTATGTCCTTGTATCAGATGGGTATAGTGGCACTTTGTTTTTTACTCAATATGAATGATGGCATTGATGTGTTATTAATGTCGTTTACGGCATCCGATATAGTAAGTGAATATGGATTAACAAAAAGTAAACTCGGTTTTATATTTAGTACTGCTTTGATAGGTATGACTATAGGTTGCTTTACTGTGGCGCCTTTGGGAGATAAAATAGGCAGAAGAAAGATCTTTTTGTTTTCGTTGGTTTGTATTACTCTGGGCATGTTTGGAATGTATACCGCACCGGCTTATTGGGTAATATTGTTTAGCAGATTTGTTACAGGACTTGGTATCGGGGGTATTTTGCCTACCATGGCAACCATAGTTTCAGAATATTCAAATAATAAATCAAGGGATTTTAATGTAGGTTTGATTCAGGGTGGTTGGCCGCTGGGGGCTATCCTTACGGGTATTTTTTGTACCTGGGCAATTCCTGAATTTGGCTGGCGATTTACTTATTTGATCATGGGATTTTTAGCTTTGCTCTTGTTTATTTCTACCTGGCTCCTGATGCCGGAATCCATTCCTTTTCTGACCAGAAACCAACCGGTAAATGCATTAAAATTGATTAATGTTCAACTTGAAAAAATGAAATTAGAGAGAGTAGAAACATTGCCCATAAAGCAAAGAATAATGGATATACCTCAATGGAAAGAAGTGGTCGGAATAGAGTATAAAAAATCTACGATCAGGCTTTGGATAGGTGTATTTTTTGGTTTTCTTACTTTGTACACGCTGATGAGCTGGGTTCCTACTATTGCCAAAGAGGCGGGGATGCCATTTGATCTGGCCACTTATGTCGGTATGGCCTTAAATCTGGGTGCGTTTGCTGGAGTAATTGCAATGGGATGGTTTGTAACCAAATTTGGTTCCCGCCTGACCTTACTATTGTTTATGACTATTGCGTTTTTACTAATGATAGTTTACTCCCGATTTACCATAACTTATTATTTGATGATGGTACTTATATTCTTAATCGGATTTTTTGTACAGGGAGGATTTAATGCTTTTTTCCCTACCGCTACCCGGATATATCCTTCCCACATTCGATCAACCGGAGTGGGATTAGCATTTGGTATCGGTAGATTAGGCGCGATATTGGGACCTTTTCTTTTTGGGTTTTTGTCCGATAGAGGAATGGAAACCCAAAATTTATTTATCTTTTTTTCGATACCCTTGTTAGTTGCCGGCATGGCAGCTTATTCTATTCCATCAAATAACATCAGGTAAAAATGCTTTCAATCAAATAGATAAAAAAATGCTTCATGAATAATGCTTACATAATCGATGGTATTCGAACACCTATAGGAAGTTTTAAAGGTACATTATCTGCCGTCAGAGCTGATGATATGGCTGCTTTGGTATTAAAGGAATTGGTGGATCGCAATGAGTGGTTGCCGCCACAACAGATAAATGATGTCATACTGGGCTGTGCCAACCAGGCCGGTGAAGACAATCGAAATATTGCACGAATGGCTTTGTTATTGGCCGGAATGCCATATACTGTTCCCGGCGAAACTATAAACAGGCTCTGCGCATCCGGTATGTCTGCTGTGGTCCAAGCTGGTCGTGCGATCAAAGCCAGGGATGGTGATGTCTATATTGCCGGCGGAGTTGAAAATATGACACGCGGGCCATGGGTGATTGGTAAATCGAGCTCGGCATACGGTCAGGATCAGCAAATGTATGACAGTAGCTTTGGCTGGAGATTTATCAACCCGGCTTTACAAGCATTATATGGCACTGATTCAATGGGCGTCACAGCAGAAAATTTAGCTGAATTATACCAAATCACCAGAACCGATCAGGATGCTTATGCTTTTCATTCACAAATGAAAGCATCTACTGCACAGACTAAGGGAATATTCGCGGAAGAAATAGTCCCGGTTACCATTCCTGTAAAAAAAGGAGAACCAATTGTGTTGAGTAAAGACGAATTCATTAAACCCGGTACCACTAAAGAAATTCTCGCTAAACTTGCTCCTGCATTTAAAAACGAAAAAGCCCACCTGCCGGCCAGTGAGGGAACTGTGACAGCGGGCAATTCTTCGGGTCTAAATGATGGTGCTGCGGCACTAATTATCGTATCAGATCAGGTGGTAAATCAATATTCGCTAAGGCCATTGGCTAAGATTATTTCATCTGCCGTAGTGGGGGTTGAACCACGTATTATGGGGATTGGCCCGGTTAACGCAAGTAAAAAGGCACTTAGCCAGATTCATCTTTCGTTGGAACAAATGGATATCATCGAAATTAATGAAGCTTTCGCTGCTCAGGTATTGGCCTGCACCAGGTCATTAGGATTAGCAGACGATGATGCCCGCATAAATCCCTACGGAGGAGCAATAGCATTGGGCCATCCGCTGGGTATGTCGGGTGCCAGAATACTACTGACTGCTGCTAAAGAGCTGGAAAGATCCGGGAAAAGATTTGCTTTGG
The DNA here is from genome assembly GCA_964396995.1 of uncultured Saprospiraceae bacterium. Classification (GTDB taxonomy): domain Bacteria; phylum Bacteroidota; class Bacteroidia; order Chitinophagales; family Saprospiraceae; genus JADJLQ01. Next base: position 5,124 of record CAYNIG010000149.1, read on the forward strand.
TGACTATGTGTATTGGGGTAGGCCAGGGATATGCAGTAATATTAGAATCGGTAAACAATTAACCTCAAGGAATATACTATCTTAGCTAACTCTTAATGGAAAAAAAAGTTTACAATAGTTTCGATCCTGAGGTACAACCCTCCACTCTGGAACCAGCATATAAATCAACCGTACTCAGGGCACCCTCAAAACCATTAATTCCAATTAAAAAATACCTAAAAGATCTTTCAGTACCTGTTTATGGAGATTTTAAATTAGGTAAATTGGATCATGACCTTACTAAAAATTCAATTATAAATGGGCAACCCTTAGGAGAGCGGATTATAGTACACGGAAAAGTGCTGAATGAAAATGGTCAACCTATTCCCAATACATTAATCGAGATCTGGCAAGCTAATGCCTGCGGGAGATATGTTCATAAAGTAGATCAACACGATGCACCTTTAGATCCTAATTTTCTCGGAGCTGGTCGATGTATGACGGATGCAAATGGATATTACCAGTTTTACACTATCAAGCCCGGTGCCTATCCGTGGGGAAATCACTACAATGCATGGAGGCCCAATCATATTCATTTTTCTCTGTTTGGTACACATCTTTCCCAGCGATTGGTTACCCAGATGTATTTCCCTGGAGATCCACTTTTGCAATATGACCCTATATTTTTGAGCTTGCCACCCAAAGGCAGAAATTTATTAATTTCAGCTTTTGACATGGATCGTACCGAAGAAAACTTTGCTTTGGCTTATAGATTTGATTTTGTTTTAAGAGGATATAATGCGACACCTTTCCAAAATTAATTATGAAAGAAAAAAAAAATCAATCAGATCTATTTTTACAAACGCCTTCCCAAACGGTAGGCCCTTATTTTGCCTATGGACTGACTCCTGAACAATATCTATATGATTTTAAAAGTCTGCGATCAAATGAATTAATTTCACCATTGGATGCATCTGCCGTTACCATTTCTGGTAATGTCTTCGATGGCCAACTTCAGGTAATACCTGACGCTATGATTGAATTATGGCAACAAGATTCCCGGGGCCAGCATTGGGGCAGATTTGGTACCGGTACCGCTGTTGAATCCAAATACTTATTTCATATCCATACCCCGGAAATAGTGGACGACCAAGCCCCATTTTTATCGGTAATTTTATTTATGCGAGGTCAGCTCATTCATTCATATACCCGTATTTATTTTGAGGATTTTTCTACCTGGAACGAACAAGATGAAGTCTTTCAATCAGCAGGAGAAAGAAAGGCCACTCTGCTAGCCAGTAAAACTTCCAAAGGATATGAGTTTAATATCTATATGCAAGGCGAAAACGAAACCGTGTTTTTTGATATATAATTTTTATATAGCCTTCTCATGTCTCTGTATAGTGCCACATTTTATACTTCTGATCTTGACTATTTGTTTAGTGAAAAAGGGTATATAGAATGTATGTTAAAAGTTGAATCGGCCCTGGCTGAAGCTCAGGCAATTCATGGTGTCATTCCTGATTCAGCCTATCATCGAATCAAAGAGGTGTGTGATCGGGTGGATCATATTGATATAGAAAAAATAAAACATGGAATTGCATCCGGAGGCAATGCGGTAATTCCTTTGGTCAAACAAATTTCCGCATACCTTAATTCCATTGACCCTCCGGCGGCCCAATATGTACATCTCGGAGCTACTAGTCAGGATATAGTAGACACAGCTACCATTTTATTAATAAAAGATTATATTAATTGGTTTGGTTCTCAGTTATCTATTTTATTAAAATTACTTTATAAGCTGACATCAAAACATAAAAACACAGTCATGATTGGCCGCACCCTTTTGCAACAAGCTCGTCCCATCACCTTTGGATTAAAGTCGGGTTATTGGCTTGACGCGATAGTTCGATTGTATAAAAAATTAGAATGGATTAAACCTGACTTATTGAAAGTGCAATTAGGTGGGGCAGTCGGGACTACCAATTTATTTATTTCTAAAAAGGTTAGAAAATCATTCAGTGAAATACTGGGCCTGCAGGATTCATTACCCTGGCATACCAATAGAATTAATTTTGGTGAATGGGCTGGCTATCTGGGTATGATTAATGTACATTTTGGAAAAATAGCTAAAGATGTTTCTTTACTCATGCAAACTGAAATTGCCGAAGTTTCAGAAGGGGCTGAACCAGGAAAAGGCAGTTCCAGTACTATGCCCCATAAACGCAACCCGGTATCCTGTGCGTTGATTATAGCTAATGCTTCACGAACTCCGCACCTGGTAGCTTCATTATATTCGGTGATGTCGCAGGAGCATGAGCGATCCGCTGGTTTATGGCATGCAGAATGGGAGCCCATGCTTGATTTAATGAGATTAACTGCTGGTTCACTTACCCATACGATTTCACTTATTGATAAACTGGAAATTAATAAATCGAGAATGCAAGAAAACCTTGAATTGACGCAAGGATTGATTTATTCCGAAGAAATTGTGTTTGCCCTTACACCAACTTTAGGAAAAGAGAAAGCAAATGAACTTTTAAAATCCGCAAGCCAGAAAGTACTGGAACAGAATAGGCATCTAAAAATAATTTTGGAAGAGGAGTATGCCGAACAAATCAATGGACTTGATTTACATCCTTTGTTTGATCCATTTCATTCTCTGGGATATCATTCCGAAATCATAGAAAGTATATTACATCATGCAGAAGATTTAACGTATTAAACTTTAACATTTATTCTATGTATATACATTATAAGATTACAGGTTCGCCCAACAGCCCGGTGCTCGTTTTTTCCAATTCATTAGGCGCTGACTATCATATGTGGGATGAGGTCGTTCCCTATTTATTGCCTTTTTTCAGAATACTGCAATACGATACCAGGGGATTAGGAAATTCAGAAGTCACTCCTGAACCTTACTCTATTGAACTTCTTGGTAATGATGTGATCAATTTGTTGGATGATTTGAAAATTTCATCAGTTTATTTTTGTGGTTTATCGATGGGAGGACTGATAGGTCAATGGTTGGCCATTCATCATCCTCATAGAATAAAAAAAGTAGTAATAAGCAATAGTGCAGCGAAGATAGGTGATGCCACCAGGTGGAATGATCGCATTAAAACAGTGAGTAGCAGTGGCACATACCCAATCGCAGATGAAATGATGGAGCGATGGTTTACTGATGGATATAGAGAAAAGCATGCAGGTAAGGTATTGAAAATAAAAAATTCATTTCTTAAGTCTGACCCTATTGGATATTGCAATAATTGTATAGCCATTAGAGAGGCCGATTTCAGACAGGAAGTAAATAAGATTTTTATTCCTGCCCTGGTCGTTACGGGAGAACTGGATCCGGTGACTACGGTAGAGCATGCTGAATTTTTACATCGTGAAATCAAGGGTTCTCAATTGAAAATTTTTGCTGCCAAACATTTATCAGCTTCGGAACTACCAATGGAGTACGCTGAATCTCTACTGGATTTTTTTATAGGAAATTCAGTTTTGGATCGGGGAATGCATGTGAGGAGGACTGTTTTAGGGGATTCCCATGTAGATAAATCCATTGCTCATTTAAATACATTTAATAGCGATTTTCAAACCTTTATCACCAGATATGCCTGGGGTGATATCTGGTCTCGTCCGGGTCTCACCAAAGCCCAACGATCCATGATAACACTCTCGATGTTAATTGCATTAAACAGGCCCGTGGAATTAAAAATGCATCTAAGAGCTGCAATACATAACGGATTATCAGTGGATGAAATTAAAGAAATATGCATGCATGCGGCTCTCTATTGTGGATTGCCTGCAGCGAATGAGGCATTCCATCTTGCTGAATCTATATTTAATGAGCTAAACATAAATTATAAATAATCTTGATTTATCATACTCAAGTTGCCATCATTGGAGCAGGGCCCGCCGGACTTACCCTGGCACATTGGTTACAGGCTTATGGCATCGAATCGATCATCATTGAAAATCGAAGTCGTGAATATGTTCAATCCCGGGTACGGGCAGGTCTGTTAGAACAAAATACCGTAGATGTATTTTGTTCTTTAGGTCTGGCAGATCGGCTTCTGAAAGAAGGGAAACCTCATCATGGTGTTTATTTCAATTTTAATGGAGAACGAATACGCCTTCCCTTTGATGAATTGACAGGCGGCAGGCATATTACCATTTACGGGCAGCAGGAGATAATCAAAGACCTTACAGAAGCCTGGTATGGAAAACGGGGTCAATTATTTTTTGATTCTCCTGCTCAATCTATTTTGGGTATTGAAACCAATAAGCCCGTCATCCATTTTGAATCAAACGGTGAACACCATGAATTGCAGTCCGACTTCATTGCCGCCTGTGATGGTTTCCATGGGATAGGTCGGAAGCATTTACCACTCAGCCAATACGAGGAGTACAATCATAGTTATCCATTTAGCTGGCTTGGAATTCTCGCACACGTGGCACCATCAAGTGAAGAATTGATTTATTCGTATCACTATCGTGGATTTGCTTTGCATAGTATGCGATCCGATACCATCAGCAGATTGTATTTACAGGTGAGTAATGAAGATACACTTGAAGAATGGCCTGATGAAAGAATTTGGGAAGAATTATCAATTAGATTAGCATCAAAAGATTGGGAGTTAAAATCAGGCCCTATTTTTGAAAAATCCATTACACCGATGCGCAGTTTTATGATTGACCGCCTGCAACATGGAAAATTATTTTTAGCCGGCGATGCAGCTCATATTGTACCTCCCACCGGAGGCAAAGGGTTAAATCTTGCTGTTGCGGATGTAAAACATCTTGTAGATGGTTTTGTTGATTATTATAAAAACAATTCCACTTTAACTCTGGATCAGTATACTTCACTGGTATTACCCCGAATATGGCGAGCTCAGGAATTTTCCAATTTTATGACTACTCTCTTTCATAGGCAGGATGCTCATGGTTCATATACCTATCAGTTGCAACGGGCCAGATTTGATTATATAAAGAAGTCGAAGGCATATGCAACCTCAATCGCCGAGAATTATGTGGGTTTGCCAATTTAACTTAAATCAAATTACTGCTTTTGCTGGCAGTTAAAATAGTTTAGTTTGTTTTCCTCCTATACGTGTCTTATTTGGTGTTGGGGTTAACCGAATCGAAGTACAATTTAGCTGACTGAAATTCTTTGTTCCAAAGCAAATACTGAAAACAAACAAAGGATGCGCCTATCAAACCATAAATAACATAAAGTGGTCTTCCAACCAGTTCCCTAAATGTATTGTAAGCTGGTAGATTGTAATACTGACCTAAGTTATGAATAGTTGCAAGCAGACTACCAAAGATTGCCACGCGTATTAAAACATAACCAATATGTCCTAAAAAAGTATTTTTATTCTTTGGTGTTTTGTAAAATACCTGGTAAAACAGACCAGCTTGGTTAAAATACCTTTTTGAAATATAATCAGTTAACCCTTTTGGCATGGTGGATAATTGGTCCACCGTATATTTAAATGTATAATAGTAAAAGCAATACATGATTAGAGCAACCAGAATACTATTACTCAGGATAAGGCCAGTCCATCCAAAGCCAGCCAAACGGTATAGCAGGTTTTGTTCACCGGAAGGGTTGTCAAAAAACCACAGACTCGTTGAATAAAAATCACAACCTCTGGCTACTAGAAGTAAAAAAGTAATCAGAAAGAATTTAATATTTATGGATATACTTTTAGACATAAAAAAAATAAATTTATTAGTATAAAATAAAAAAGGCTTCAAGTTACCTCGAAGCCTTCTGTCTAAAAAAAAAATATTAGTTTTCTGGTTGGATTATTTTGGGATTCTGAGGATCTGCCCTGGATAGATTTTATCCGGATGCTTCAGCATTGGTTTGTTTGCCTCGAAAATTTCAGGGTATCTCATCGGATCGCCATAAAAATGTTTGGCGATTTTTGAGAGTGAATCTCCTGATTTTACTTCGTACATATCTGCTTCAGGCTCAGGATTAGTCACTGAAACGCGATCGTCTACTGATGCCACACCTTCTACATTACCCAGAGCTAAAATTAATTTCTCTTTCTCAGCCTGAGTCTCACATTGACCATATACCGTGACTTTATCGCCTTCTATATCGAGATCCAGGTTGTCTACCTGCAATCCAAGCCCGGTAAGGTAACTTTGCATTGCATTGATTTTTCTTTCACGCTCTATAGCAGCAGCATCTACTTCGGGCACAGAAGCTGGCACCGGAGCTGGTTTGGAACCGAATAGTTTTTCACCAGCAGATTTTAAAAATGAAAATAATCCCATAATAAATAATTTTTTTGTTGATTAAATTAATTAGCTAAAAATAAACACATTTTTCCTGACTC
>CAYNIG010000150.1:0-11432 GCA_964396995.1 uncultured Saprospiraceae bacterium
AGAATGTGGTGGTAAGCAGCGGAAATGAAAATACATTTACCATTGAATTGGAAGAAGAGATCAGTACCCTGTCTGAAGTAGTGGTAAAAGGCACTAACCGGACCGTAAAAGCCGCCTCTATAGAGACACCTCTCAGTATTCAGCGGGTGACTACAGAAGAAATCAGATCCAACCCGGGAGGAAATTTCGATATAAGCAAAGTGATACAAACTTTACCCGGTGTGGGCGGTGGTGCAGGTGGCGGAAGCTTTAGAAACGATATCATCATCCGGGGAGGTGCCCCTAATGAAAATGTATTTTATCTGGATGGAATAGAAGTACCGGTCATCAATCATTTTCAGACTCAGGGAAGCAGTGGTGGACCTCAAGGCATGCTCAATGTCAGCTTTATTGAAGATGTAAAACTCAGCTCATCCGCATTTGATGCGAGATACGATAATGCCATCAGCTCTGTCTTTCAGTTTAAACAAAAAAATGGCAATCCTAATCGGTTTCAAGGCAATATCAGATTGAGTGCATCTGAGCTCGCCACTACTCTGGAGGGGCCCTTGTCAAACAACAGACAAACCACTTTTTTAGTATCTGCAAGAAGATCGTATTTACAACTTTTGTTTCAGGCGATCGATCTGCCAATCCGTCCTAACTATTGGGACTTTCAAACTAAAATTCAACATCAGTTAAACAAAAAAACCACGCTTACTTTCCTTGGCATTGGAGCTATAGACGAATTTAGTTTTGCAGCGCCCAAGGAAAGCTCACCTGAAAAGTCATACATACTCAATTCGAGCCCCATCATCAATCAATGGAACTATACCACAGGGATTGCATTGAAGAAAAGCATTGCACATGGTTACTATGATATAGCTCTCAGCCGAACCCATTTTGCAAACGACATAATAAAATACAAAGACAATACTCTTAAAGACATCACCAATCTCTCTGTGGAATCAGCTGAAATAGAAAACAAACTCAGACTCAATGTAAATAAATCATTGAATGGATGGAAAATAGCCTATGGTGCTTCGGTACAATTAGCCGATTACTCCAGTCAGACCTTTTCAGTGATCAGGGAAGAAATAAAAGATGCTAATGGAATAACGGTCCAGCCACCTGTACTATTTAATTTTGATAGTCCACTGGGGTCGATCGTAAAATACGGTGCTTATACTCAGATTGGTAAACGATTTGCCGGCGAACGATTAGGTATCTCTGCCGGAGTACGTACCGATATGAATTCGTTTACCACTACAGGAGATAATCCTCTTAAAACACTGGCTCCCAGAATATCGTTTACCTATACCCTTACCGATAAATGGGTTGCCAATGCTTCGATAGGCCGTTATTATAAACTGGCACCCTATACCATACTGGGCTTTGCAGACAACAACAATAGATTAGTAAATAAAAATGCCGCCTATTTGTCAAGCAATCACTATGTATCCGGCCTGGAATACATACCATCAGAGGATATACGGTTTACATTGGAAGGATTTTACAAACAGTACGGCAATGTACCTATATCAGTACGAAACGGCATATCACTTTCAAATCTGGGAGCCGATTTTAATATACTGGGTAATGAAGCGGTTACTACTAATGGCAAAGGAAAAGCCTATGGTGTTGAATTTTTTGCACAAAAAAAACTCACCGATCGGGTATTTGGAATACTTTCTTATACCTGGTATCATAGTCTCTACTCCGGCAATAATGGAATATTTGTACCCTCAAGCTGGGACAACCGGCATTTATTATCGGCTACGTTCGGATATAAGTTTAAACGCAACTGGGAATTGGGATTAAAGTTTAGATACCAGGGAGGTGCACCCTATACTCCATTTGATGAAACTTTATCGAGATTAAATTATATATCCCAGGGCGTAGGTACTCCTGATTATTCTAAAATCAATTCCCTGCGCCTGTCATCATTTAATAGTTCCGATATCCGGATTGATAAAAAATGGAATTTTAAGCATACTACACTTGATTTTTTCATAGATGTTACCAATTGGTATATTGCTAAAAATCCGGCCATACCCGAATATACTTTTGAGCGAAATACAGATAATGTTTCCTTTAAAACTACAGATGATAAACCTGTCAGGCCCGATGGAAGCAATGCGATACCTACCAGGGTAAAAAATGATGATCCGTTTTTTACGCCCAGTTTTGGACTGATATGGGAGTTTTAAATGAGGTGACCGTTGAAAAAACGGATTCTGTGTGTAACCAAAACGAAGTACCACGTAATATGCTTTCCTTACAATAGAATTATTATTCACTGATCATCACCTGCACACCTGCAAATGAGGCATTCGCTATACTTTCCATTATGGCTATGCGATCCGGTTTGATCGATTTAAATATCAGGTATTCTTTCACTCCCTGGGCCCGCAATAAAGCATAGGCTTCAGTATTATTGGTTTCATCCTTTGAAAAAGATTGACCTACTAAGGCTATTTTTTTTCCGGTGTTGGTCATCATATAGTCTGCTAATCTCCTGATAATATTAAATGAAGACTCCTGTATAGCTAAGGTACCTTTTTCAAAAGTAATTTTGCCATATTCAGTAAGCTTAGAAAGCCCTGCAGAATGATTCACTCCCGTTTGATTTATAACTGACGACCCTGTATTAAAGGATAAAGGTATTGAACTGATCTCCGGGTCATCGCCTGAATATCGAACTACAGGATCAGGAATATCATCGTAATTAATCTTAGAGGCAAGGTCTGCGCTTTCAACATATATTTCCACTCTTCTGTTTATAGCTCTGCTTGTTTCGGTATCGTTTGGGGAAATTGGTCTGTAACCTCCATAGCCAACAGTATTAATTCTGTTTGAGCCTATATTTTTTTTTAATACAAGGTATTTTTTTACTGCTTGTGCTCTTTGCCTGGAAAGTTCCATAAGTTGGTACTCCAGTCCTACACTATCGGTATGCCCTTCGATCCGGATTTTAATTGATTGATTTTTGATCAATAAGTCTGCCAGGTAATCAAGATCAGGAAGTGAGGTTGCCAGGAGATTAGAAGTGCCTTTTTCGAAATGGATATTTTGAATTTCAATTTTTTGATCTTCCCCGATGGGCATCAGGAAAAATTCTATTTCATAGGAAGTGATTTTAAATTGAGTCAGTATATTCAGATCCACCAATTGATTTTTACCGATAAAATTATTTTTCCTGGGAGAGAGCCGGTATATTTCTTTAATGTCTGCTTTGACCTCAAATCGCCCATCTGATTTGGTCACTACGTGTTCCTGGTCCGATTTGCGGGTGGTATGGTAATATAATAATGCATTTTCTATAGGTTCCTTAGTGATTGAATTTTTTATTACTCCGCGTAAGGTGATTGGTTTTTCTATTTTTTCCAACACCTCCATATTCACTTTAAAGATATCACTGGTGCCGTCTCTTTTAGATGTAAAATAGAGATTACCCGATGACTCCACAAATGACGGATGGCTGTCATCGTATTTTGAATTAATGGGTTCGATCAACGATACGGGTTTTGACCACCTGGTCCAGGTATAATCAAGTCTTTGCGACATATAGATATCCGTGCCCCCCTTCCCTCCGGGTTTGTTGCTGGCAAAAAACAGCCTGGTCTTATCTTCTGAGAGATAGGGTGTACTTTCTCTGTATGCACTATTGATTACAGTGCCCATGTTTACCGGTTCAGACCAAAGATTATCTTTTAGCTTAAAACAAACATACAAATCACTTTCTCCATACCCTTTTTCTCTTTTGAGCGAAAGAATCACCACATCACCATCTATACTCATAGACAGATTTACCTCTGGTGATAGTGAACTATAGTCCCGAATAAAAAAGGGTTCGGGGAAGGTAAACGATCCATCTTCGGTTTGGTGAGAAAATGAAAATCCATTTTGCATCCCGCCATCCCGGTAAAAATGATTGATGACTACCAGGCCCTGATCATAGGGTGCCAGTGCACATACACTATTGGGCAATGCATTATTGAGAGGATATCCGGGATGATATACTTTATCAAACGGAAGTCGGTCCGACTCTGCAATCATTATTTCCTGATTGATGGGAGAGGTAAACGGATCATCCACATATTTACCTGCAATTTGTGCATAAATCGATTTGAGTTCATTAAAATATTCCGCTTCAGTATACGTAGTGGAGATATCTACCTCTTCCTGTATAAGGGTACGGCAAAAATCAGGAGAGGCTACTCTTGTAAAATACATCGTAGTCCCGTCCCTCGACAAGACCGGAGAAATTTCATCGTATAAATCCGAATTGATATTCGAACCCAGTTTTTCTAATTTATACTGGGCAGAAACCAGATATGGAAAAGCAATAATGCAAATAAAAAAAAAGGCAATCAAATATTTCATCGTTTTCGTTTCCACACCTTGTATCATCCCATATACAAGCATCTGCACTTTTAAAATGATAAATTAACCTAAAATCTTGCGTAAAAGTCGGTTTATTTATTTAAAAAAAGAAATGCAATCATGGGAATGTGCATTAGGCTACAATTAATTTAATATCTGCTTGTTATTTCGAAAAAATCAGGTGACTGCTATGAAAAATATAATGTCGCTTTAAGTCTATTGTAATAAATTTGGTATATGAAACATTTCAATTTGCTGGTATTGGCTTGTATACTTAACAGCAGTATATCAGCACAATCTAACGGGGTAATTTCCGGTCCGATGCTGGGACCTGTAGAATTTCGCGACGCCGTACTTTGGCTTGAGGTAAGCCCTTCGGTGAAATCAGTCAGTGTCCAATATCGTAAAGCCGGAGAATTAAAATACCAATCCAAACAATATAAAGGATCATTAGGTAATGAATTTAATCCGTTGCAAATAGCCATAGGCGGACTTGATTTTAATACCACGTACGAATATCAGTTTATATTGGATGGCAAACCATCTGCTGCCCGGGGCAGTTTTACCACCAAAGATCTATGGCAATACAGAAAACCGGCACCTGATTTTAGCTTCCTCACCGGCAGCTGTCACTACGGCAATGAACCGGTATACGACAGACCGGGTAAACCATATGGTGGTGACCCGGCCATTTTCGGCACCATGGCTAAAGAAAAAGCTGCCTTCATGATATGGACCGGTGATGAATGGTATACCCGGGAAGTAGATTATTATAGCAAATGGGGACTTTGGTATCGGGCTCACTATGCCCGCTCTATGCCGGAGTTGCAATCCTTTTTAAAATCCATGCCCCAGTGGGCCATGTGGGATGATCACGACTATGGTCCTAATGATATAGGGGCCAGTTATATACTCAAAGAAGAAAGCCGTAAAGTATTTATGAATTATTTCTGCAATCCGTCCTACGGTGAAAATGGGCAGGGCATTTATACGATGAACAGCTGGGCCGATGTGGACCTTTTCATGTTGGATGACCGATGGTGGCGTAGTGCTGATAATCTGTTGGACTCCATTGACGGCAAACCCAATCCCGAAAAACTAGTATTCGGTGAGCAGCAAATGAAATGGTTTAAAAATGCCATCACCTACAGCACCGCTACTTTTAAAATTATTGTTACCGGTAGCCAGGTGCTCAATCCCGTCTCATCCTTTGATAAACTACTTAATTTTCCAAAAGAATATTACGAATTGATGCATTTTTTGGAACAACAAAAAATAGAAGGTGTACTTTTTCTCACCGGTGACCGACATCACTCCGAAATAATAAAAGTAAACCGGCCTGATGCTTACCCGCTTTATGACATCACCATTTCGCCCCTTACTTCCGGTACCCACGTATTTGCAGATAATGAAAAAAACAATCCTTACCGGGTAGCTGGAGTAGATCAAAAACAAAATTATGGAAAAATCACGGTATCGGGTGGCAGGAATAACCGGTCACTGAAAGTAGAAATGATCGGAGTCAAAGGCGAAATTCTGGATAGCTATACCCTATCTGAAAAGGAGCTGAAGTATAAAAATTAATGCTCCGTAAATTATTTTACCTCTTACCGCCATCGTGGAGACATTCTATTCGTTGGATTATCTACCTGCCAGAGGATTTATTTGCTGCTAAAAAAGAATTATCACCACCGGCCAGATTGATCTATACCGGCAGAGGTGATTTTTTAAAACAGGGAAAAGAATGGTGCGATTTTTTTATTCATCATGCGGGATTGAAACCCTCACATAAAGTGTTGGACATAGGTTCTGGTATAGGAAGAATAGCATTGCCTTTAAAAGAGTATCTCACTGTAAAATACGAAGGATTTGATGCGGTAAGACTAGGTGTGGAATGGTGCACCCAAAATATATCAAAGCGATATCCTCATTTTCGGTTTCAGTATTTTCCCTTGCATAATGATCTGTATAACCAATCCGTTTTACAAGCAAGTCAGTTTGTATTTCCCTATCCAGAGTCTGAATTTGATTTTGCCTGTGCTATTTCCGTATTCACACATTTGTTACCAGATGAAGTAGAAAACTATATCTCTCAGATGAAAAGAGTATTTAATACCGGTGCCAAAGCGGTATGCACCTTTTTCGTGCTGACAGAGGATTCCATCAAATATATGAATACCAGATCAGGCACATTCAAATTCAGTATCACCGGCAATGAATCATTTGCTCTTATGGATAAAAAAGTGAAATCCGCCAACGTGGCCTATTATGAAGTTCATTTAGAAAAATTGTTTACAACTAATTCATTCGAAATCATCAAGAAAATACAAGGGCATTGGTGTGGCAGAGAGAAATATATGAATCTCGCATTCCAGGATATATGGGTGGTAAGGAGAAAGTAATAAGTTGATTATATTAGCCGCATTATGCGCATACTTTTATATTCGCTCCTAGCTTTTTATTGTATGGTTTCCTGTACTACCCGCAAGACCTCAATTGCGTGGGAACAAAACTTTCCGGTAATCGGATCCCAGTCAAGCCCAAGAACCATTGATATCAATCACGATGGTACAGACGATATCATCATGGGAGCTTGTAAAAATGAATATATCCCCAATGATCAGGCCGTTTTAGCCCTGGATGGCAAGACAGGCAATTTATTGTGGACGACGGATGCACCCGATCAGGTATATGGTAGTGCCACCCTGGTGGATATTACCGGGGATAATAATAAAGATGTGATCATCTCAGGCCGGTGGGGATATTTACGTGCGCTCGATGGGCAGAACGGTAAAACCATTTGGAACTATACCCATACCGACAGCATCGATCCGATATTAAAACATACCAAATTCAATTTTTACAATTCAGTACTGATACCCGATCAAAACCAGGATGGTATAGAGGATATATTAATACAAAATGGCGGCAATCACAGAGCAGCTCCGGATGACTCCATTCACAGATATCCCGGTATATTGATGGTGATGGATAGTAAGTCGGGTAAAATACTGGCAGCCGACAGCATGCCCGATGGAAAAGAATCGTATATGCCTCCGCTGTATTTTAAATCAAAAAAAGGGATGGATTATATTGTGTTTGGTAGCGGCGGAGAAACCTTCAATGGGCATTTGTTTGTTGCTACTTTGCAGGACCTGATGATTAAAAATTTAAAAAATGCAAAAATCGTTGCTACAGATGCATCGGGTCACGGATATATAGCGCCTCCCGTTATAGCCGATTTTAATAGGGATGGGCAAGCCGATATCGCCTGCATTTCCCACTCCAGTAAAATATCGGTGATAGATGGCAACAGCCTGAATATTATATGGGAAAAACAAATACCCAATACAGAATCAAGTAATAGTTTTTCGGTAGGCAAATACAATGATGATGATGTGCCGGACCTTTTCACCTTCGTAAGTAAGGGAGTGTGGCCTCAGAGCACCGGATCCGTACAAATATGCCTGAATGGAAAAGATGGTTCAATGATCTATGCCGATTCGTTGGGTTGTGCCGGTTTCTCATCACCCGTGTCGTATGATTTAGATGGTGATGGTATAGAGGAAGTGATCATCAGCATAAACGAATATGATTGCAGCAGAGGCTATACATCCGAAAGCTTACTTCTGATCACCAATAAGTTAATTGCCATAAACTTAAAAACACACCAGGTTCAACAGATAGACCAAACCGGCGGCTTTAAAAATATTTATTCCACACCATTGATCTGCGACCTGGATCACGATGGGTACCTTGACATCATTTACAATCAATATTTCAGTCATAATTACGATTTACTTTCTTTCCTGGGAATGCGTATCAAAAGAATACAATCTTCTGTTAAAATTAAAAAAGAAATAAGATGGGGTGGATATATGGGCTCCCAAAACAAGGGTGTTTTTTAAAAAACTAACAAATTGATACATGACCTCTGACCATATACTCATATTCGATATTGGAAAAACAAATAAAAAGTACCTGATATTTGATGAGGAATATACGGTTGTATATGAATATGCCGAGGAGTTGCCGCAAACTCATGATGAAGAAGGTTTCCCATGTGAAGACATCCATTTGCTCACGGACTGGATCTATACTCAGGCAATAAAACAACTTTCAAACACAGAATACCATATCAAAGCCATTAATTTTTCAGCTTATGGGGCTTCCTTTGTTTTACTGGATCAGGATGGCGGGATAATGGCTCCGCTTTATAATTATCTAAAGCCTCTGGACAAGGAAATTAAAAAACAATTTTTTAATTCTTATGGTGATGAAAAAAAACTGGCACTGGAAACTTGTTCTCCTTCTTTAGGCAACCTCAATTCCGGCCTTCAACTGTATAGATTAAAATACGAAAAGCCTGCCCTATTTGATGGTATCCGATATGCCTTGCACCTTCCGCATTATTTATCATTTATTTTCACCCGGGCAGGCTGGTCCAATCTCACCAGCATCGGGTGTCATACCCTGCTCTGGGATTTCGAAAAAAACGATTATCACCATTGGGTCAGAAAAGAAAATATACATTCTCTTTTCCCGCTTAATGCCAATAGTGATACCCTCATTGCTTGTCGAATACTTGATTTTGAGGTACTGGCGGGAATAGGGTTGCACGACAGCTCTGCGGCATTGATACCGTATTTAAAGCTCAGGTCCAGTCCTTTTATTTTATTATCTACCGGAACCTGGTGTATTGCTTTGAATCCATTTACTGAAGACCCGCTCACCGAAGACGAATTGACAAAGGATTGTCTTTGTTATTTCAGTTATGAATCAAAGCCAATTAAAGCATCCCGTCTTTTTCTTGGCCATGAACATCAGGAGTTTGTAAAAAGAATAGCAGATCATTTCCATACAGATGAAAATTTTTATAAGTCCATTGCTTATGATCCGGCGATAATCCATGATCATGCGGATTTGTCCTTTCAGGATCAAACGGGACTGATCAAATCAGGATTTGAAAAAAGAACAATGGGGTCCTATTTTGATGAGAAAGCAGCATACCATTCTTTGATTCAGGATTTGGTAGCTACCCAGGTGAAATCATTAAAATTAATTCAAAAAGATCTTAGCAAAATAGATGTATTGGTAGACGGAGGTTTTGCGCAGAATGAAATCTTCATGTCACTTCTGGCACGGTCATTGCCACAGGCAGCAGTATATGCGGCAGAAATTCACCAGGCATCGGCTACAGGCGCTGCCATGGTCATGCATGACGGCTGGAACAGAAGGCCCATGCATCCAGAATTGATAAAACTTAAATTTTATGCATCCAGATAAAAAATTTAACCTTCCATTAAGTTCATTTTCAATACTTTCTATCGTCTGAATGCTAAACTATCGTAAATTTGTATTCCTAAAAATGTAAAAAAGTATTCATGTCCAATTCACTTCGTTTACCCAAATTTCTACTGGTTGCTTTTAGTTTTATACTTGCCTTTAATTCGGCTTCAGCTCAGGAAAAATATGTAGCTACTCATGAGGGTTGGTACGTAGATGTGGATGAAGCCTTTGCTAAATCAAAGAAAACCGGCAAGCCTATTTTGGCCAATTTTACCGGTAGTGACTGGTGTGGTTGGTGTAAAAGATTATCGGCTTCCGTGTTTACTCAGGATGAGTTTAAAAAATGGGCTGACAAAAATGTAATCTTATTGGAGCTTGATTTCCCACGAAGAAAAGTAATACCCCAGGAAATACAAAATCAAAATGCCTCTTTGCAACAAGCCTTCAGAGTAAGTGGATATCCTACTGTATGGGTTTTTGACCTGGACAAAGACAAAAACAATCAGTACAGCATCAAAGCACTGGGTAAAACAGGATATACTGCTACTGCAAAAGAGTTTATCAGCGGAGTGGACCAGATGATTGCCAGGAGAGGAAAGGTCTGATCGTTTTAGACATCGGTTTCCAAATTACATCCTTTTTAGCTACAGTTTTACAATGATTTTTGGGGTATAGGAATTAAGCCTGAAACTGGTATTATTTTGCCAATCGTTTCAATTCACTCTCTTTCAAAGCACGATTAAAAACGGCCAGGCCGCCAATTTGACCTTTAAAAAAATTGCCCATCCCTCTTTTTAATAAGACTGCTCCTACTGTAAAGTCTGAACCATTATTGCCGATGTAGTAAGGGAAATAATAGGGATTTTTACTCTGTACCAATCCGTTGGGATAGCCTTCAAATCCCTTGGTGTTATGTATAAGTTCGGGTTCCCTTTTTTGAAAAATGCCATTCATAAAAGATCTGATGTATTTGCCATCGTAAGTAAATGCAATACACGCCCATTGATTGGGATGTACTTCCTGGGCACTGGCTGAATAATCTATAGAATAGGGAAACGGTGGGCTAGGTTTTCCGGTTTGTGAAATATGGCCACAAACCTGGTTTTTACCATTGTAATGGGGTAGAGATACAAAAAGACCATATTGCCTTTTACCCCCATCCTGGTATTCGTTCCACATACCTCCTATGAAACCCGTTTGCTCACCCGTCCATTTTATCCAGGCTACCACCGTAATGGCCTGCTTCTTTCCATATATGTTTAAAGAGCCTGTCTCTTCATGGGCTAAAGACAAATAAACGGTCCCGTTAAATGCTGCAGAAAATCCAGACAAAGGACCTTCATTGATGCGGTCTAATGCACCATTCATTTCTTTTAATGGATATGCATTTTTGCCAAGTGCTTTTCTCGACTGTCCCGGTTCTTCACTAAAATCCCAAAGAGCTACCAGCCCCCGGGTAGATAATATCTTTGTTAGTTTTTTTGATTCTTGTCCAAATGCACTAAATGATAGTATAGAAAAAAATAGTCCAATTAAAACTCCGATTATAGATTTTATTTTCATACGATTATTGTACTATTGATATCTATGTATTGTGCATTCGTTTTTCTTCAGCTAAAATAGAGTCTATAAAATCGTTGATATACTGTTCTTTCAGCGCCTGGTATTTTTTTCCTGTCCTGGTTGGCTTTTTGTGCCATGTCGTATTTCATTTACCCGTTTCTGAAGCTGCATATTTTGTAAAGCCCCTGTCGAAATCACCGCCATAAATAAATACC
>CAYNIG010000151.1:0-11412 GCA_964396995.1 uncultured Saprospiraceae bacterium
CTTTCTTTGATTCTTTCTTTGGCGGACAAAGAAAGAATGGCAAATTAAAAAAATTATACTTAACCAGCTGAATCTATTTAGGGTCTGTTGGGCAGATATATTTTTTTATTTGCTTTTCTTTTTTTGTTTCCCGTCATTCATTTCATTTTGAAGGGACAGGCTGCGAAAGAAAGAATCAAAGTAAGCTCGTCTCTGATTGAGTCTGATAGGCCGCTGGTCAGAGTCGTCAGACAGAAAATAAGGTCCGCCTCCAGGAGGTATGATTTCCCCAGCAGATCCTAAGGAAATAATGAATGATTACTGGTTATAATTTAATTAAAAATAGTACAATATAAATTAAGTAATTGGACCATTATTAAAATATTAATACTAAAAATAATCTAATTGTTAATATATTATACTTTATATTTAGTAAATTATAAAATAAAATAATTAAATCCAATTAACACAAGACTCATTAAATAATAAATTCAATGGAATGGACAATTTGGTTATTTAATAGTAGCTCGGTTAGCTTTTCAAATGAGCAAATTAAAAACATAAAATTTATTTTTCAACCTTTATTGAATAGACATAGTACTAGATCGAGTATACCAATTTATAAAAAATATAATCTGAACAATCCGGTAAAAGGATTATAGTTTTATAAGTTTGAAAGTGTTTTTACGAATAAACGTATGATCTTATGTAAATGGTCACTACAGGGAATCTCAAGGTATGACCCCAAAATTTAATAGAACACCGCTTTAGAAAGGGTATTGGTATTTTTTACCGGAACAACTTATTCAGATAAGCAATCATATAATCCAATGCCTGTGGAGCATCACTTTCAAAACGGTGTCCTGCAGCGGGATTGCTGCCACCATCTAAAAAGGCATGTCCCTTTCCCAGATATAACCAATATACCATATTCGTATGCCCATGGAGGAGAAGCTTATTAAAGAAGGTTTCAATAGATTGAGGGGGAGTAACAAGATCTTTTGTACCTACAGTAAATAAAATCGGAGGTAATTTCTTTTCACCTGCATTAGGGACAGTGTGCGTTGGTGATACTTGCTTGTACCATTCCGGATGATCATTAACTGTGATTCCAGGTCCAAACAATCCTCTGGGTTTTACATTGGCGAGTACCCAGAAGCCGTGATTGGAAGTCTCCAGGCCATTGATCACCTGATCATATAAGTCGAAAACACCATAGTTAATAATGGCAGCCTGTACCTCCATACCATGATCTCTTGCTATATCTTCTGCATTCTTATTTTTTGGAAGATAACTTGGTTTGAAACTTAAAGAGCTCCCATTAAATCCTCCCGATTTTAAATTCTGACCTTGAGTAAGAATCATAGTGGCTAGTAATCCACCGGCACTATCACCGGAAACTGCTATTTTAGTTGGATCACCTTTGTATTTATTGATGTTTTCTTTTATCCACAACACAGCACCCATAGCATCTTCGATGATTTCATTTATAGTGACAGTATTGTTCAGATCACCTAATAGTCTGTAATCTACATTGCATACAACATATTCACTGGCAGACACAATATAACTAGAGGCGTCCGACATTATATTCCTGGAGTTGATGAGAAACCAACCACCATGAAATAAAATAAGCACAGGGTATATATCTTTACCGGAACCAGGCGTATAAATATCCATCTTCAGGTCATGTCCCCTGGGAGAAGCCCAAATAATATCTTTGGATAATTCGTATTTTGGTATGGAAGATACATCGGGAATCGTATTGGTATGATCAGCTGCTTTTTGGCAACTCACAAGGTAAATTATAAAAAGGACACAATATCTATTCACCCGGATTAAATATAAATATGGATAGTAAAGATAAATTATTCCAAATAGGAAAAGAGATCGCTAAAAGGGATAGAACAACGTATCAGAGCATCTTAAACTTCAATACTTTATTGTCTATTCTTTCGGCATACAATGCAGTTAATTTCTTACCGTTGTACCGGACTATTTCTGGTGTGATAAAATATTGAAAGCTGACTTTTTCTTTGTCGCCTGAAGTAATGGTAATGAGGCCGGGGAGGTCACCGGCAGTACTGTTTTCCGCACCAGATAAGATTCCGGAAATTTTTTTGAGTTGTCTTTCATTAGCAGAGGTGGGAATACTAAATATAGATTTACCTTCGGATTGTAAATCCATTAAGGCTGCATTCATTTCTTTTGTGTACGCTATACCTACGGGTTTACCTATTCCATTTAAAATTTGTTGCTGACTTACCCCTTTTATTTCCTCTACATTTAACTTGAATGATTCTTCCCAGTTACGCTGAGGAAATTTAATCGTAAGCGACACCAGCGGGTAGCCGACATCTTCAGCATCTTTTATTATACCGGATTCAAGTTGACTATCTGAGCTAATCATTTCAGTATCACTTTTTAATTTATTATCCTGTGATGATTGACTGGAAGAAACAGGTACGGGGGTGACCGAATTTTCTTTTTTACCAGTACAGTTTATATATAGAGTAAGGAATAACAGGAATATCTGATTTTTCATTAAATAGGTATAAATGACAAAATTAATGAATGAACGGAGAACAACTCATTCTAAATTTGTCAGGCGAATAAAGGATTACTGAAATGCCGAAATCAAACAATATCCGGTCATGTCTACTTAACAGAGTGATACCATCCACCTACCGCTAAAAAAAGTTGAATTGCAGTAAAAGGCTCGTGGCGCAATAGAGCCCAATCTTATTTTTTCAAAGGTGCACCTACAGCGATAGAACAGTCATGCCCTGGCTGACCGTGTGGGGGATTCATCCCCGGGGCAGTAGCTACGGGTTGTGTATTAAAAGAAGGAGCAGTACCTACTGGACTTGGAATATTTCCTACTCTGGGTCCGGGCAAAACAGATCCTGCGGCTCCGCCTGGAGAGGGAGGCGTTACTGAAGATGAAGGTGCAGAATTGAGCGGTGCTCCTACTGCAATATCGCATCTGTGACCAGGCTGACCATGAGCCGGGTTTAATCCGGCAGTGGCAGTATTAACATCTGATGGAACTGGAGCAGGAGGAACACTGGCCTCACCAGGCATCACGGGAGAAGAGGGAGTTACCTCAAAACTGGGGCTGCTGGTGGAGTTGGATTCTGACTTCCTATCGTTTGCACAGGATACAAACAAGAGAGATACGGTGCAAACTGCCCAAAATGCTGATTTCATACTTCGATTTTAGCTTTCAAAGGTAAGGTAAATAAATGCAAGCGAAGGGAATTATTAAAACCTACTCAAATTACTAATCATACATCTTATCTATCACTTCTTTAAACTTCTCAGTGATCACCTTTCGTTTAAGACTTAGCTTCGGTGTCATTTCGCCGGAATTTATACTCCACTCCTGGGGTAAAAGAGCAAATTTTTTCACTTGCTCTACATGATTAAACAGCGGATTATACTCTTCCAGTATATTTTTAAAAAGCTCCAGTACTTTGGGATTACGGATCAGATCTTCCATGGCGGAATAAGTAATATTATGGTCGGCGGCCCATTGTTTGAGATTTAAAAAGGAAGGTACGATCAAAGCACTGGCAAATTTCCGGTCAGCACCCACTACCATCATTTGCTCTATGTATTTATTCTCCTTCATTTTATTTTCTATAGGTTGGGGCGCTACGTATTTTCCTCCACTGGTCTTGAATATTTCCTTTTTGCGATCGGTAATTTTTAAGAATTTATTATCTATGAACGTGCCGATATCGCCTGTGTGAAAATATCCTTCACTATCTATTACTTCTGCAGTAAGATCGGGGCGCTTATAATATCCCATCATGATATTATCTCCCTTGGCACAGATTTCTCCATCTTCTGCAATCCTGACCTGTACCCCCTGGATCACGGGTCCTACAGTGCCAAAAACCCTTTCTTTAGGGCTAAATCGGTTTACTGAAATCACCGGAGAGGTTTCTGTGAGACCATAGCCTTCCATTACTGCTATTTTGGCCGCGGTGAATACTCTCAATAATTTTACCTGACACGCAGCAGATCCAATGATGATCGCTCTAATGTTTCCACCCAAGCCCTCTCTCCATTTGCTCAGCACCAGTTTATTGGCAATCGCCAACTGCGTGTTGTAAAAGAATCCCTGATTTTTACTTATGTCAAACCGGCTGGCAATATCTATTGCCCAAAAAAACAGTTTTTTCTTAATACCGGTGAGTTCCTGCCCTTTACCCATAATGCGTTCATATACTTTTTCAAGCAGCCTGGGAACGGTTGTAAATACAGATGGTTTTACTTCTTTAAGATTCTCTCCGATCTTTTCAATACTCTCTGCGTAATATATAGATACTCCGTTGAATAAATAAATATAAGAGACCATACGCTCAAATATATGATTGAGCGGAAGGAAGCTCAGTGCCCTATCGTTTTTCTCAATGAAATCATTGAATACGGGTGAGCTGGAAATCACATTGCTTAATATGTTTTTATGACTAAGCATTACCCCCTTGGGTACTCCTGTAGTGCCAGAGGTATAGATGATGGTTGCCAGATCTTCATAGCCGATTTTGGCAGAGGCATTATTTAATGCGATAAAGTCATCTGCATTGGGTTTATTCAGGATTTCTTTCCAGTGTAAGGAGGGCTGAATATCATTAAAAGTAAAAACGGCCTGCACCGTAGGTAGTTTGCTTCGTATACTTTGTACTTTTTCGAATAAATCTTTGTCGGATACAAATACCAGCTTTACAGCAGCATCATTCAGTACAAACTCCAGTTCGTGTAAAGAAAGAGTAGGGTAAAGGGGTACCAGTATGGCTCCTGTTTTTTGTACTGCTAAGTCCAGAAATAACCACTCCGGCCGGTTATTTGACATCACGGCAATTTTATCACGGCTTTCGATAGTCATATCATGAGCACTCATACCAAGATGGATCAGGCCGGCAGCCAGTTTATCTACTATTTCCTTTACTTCGTGAGTACTGTATTTCTTCCAAACGCCATTTTCTTCTTTGGCAGCAAACATATCATCGCGCGGGAAATCCTGTATTGCTACTTCAATACAATCAAAAAGTCGTTTACTATTTTGCATAGTCATAAAATTATAAAAAAGGTTATTTCATTAATTTCATTGCGACCGGATCCCATTTTATGATTTTGTTTTTAAAATAACTTTCGTTGGCAGCCAGGCAGGGTGCAGCAGCCCTGAAACCAAATGTGGCATCTTCAATATTTGGGGCACTGTTGCGAATGGTTTCAAAGAAATTATTAAAATGATTTACATGAGCACTGTGGCCGGCAGGTGCAGTAAACTCCATGCCTTCACGAGTGGGGCGTTTTTTGTCTTCGGCAGACCACTTGGCATTATAAGCGGACATCATACGATCCTGCATTTCCTGTGGAAAAGTAAACAAAGAGTCGTATCCTCCCATGCCTGGTGCTTTGGCCATGAGGCTATGTGATACCTTGAGGCCATTACCAGTCTTGGTGAGTACACCTTCACTTCCAATAAACCTTGTACTGCCTGATCCACCAGCTCCGCTTACAAAATTTACTCTGAGGGTGACCTGGAATGCAGGATGGGTGGCTGTAGCCGGGTAATCCAAAAGAGTAGTCATTACATCAGGTACATCACGGCCGTCTTTCCAATAACATAGCTGTCCGGACGATAATACTTTAGATGGGCCCAACGAACCGGTGACATAATGGATGCCGGTGATTAAATGTACATAGAGATCTCCTGAAACACCTGTACCGAAATCACGATAGTTTCTCCAGCGAAATATCTTTTTAGGATCATAGGCTGGTTTTTTATTCATGATGCTTACATACGTATCCCAGTCGACGGCTTCCGGTGAGTGATCATCGGGTATAGAATATTGCCAGGCTCCTATTGCATCTTGTCGGTCGTTGATGGCCTCTATGCAATTGAGTTGGCCGAGGATACCGGATTGGTACACTTCTTTGGCTTTGGCATAGTCAACACCACTGATACTTTGGCTACCTACCTGCAATACTTTGCCAGATTTTTTTTGAGCTGCTATCACTCCGTGACCCTGGTCAAATTTATGCACCATGGGTTTTTCGCAATACACATGTTTACCGGCCTGGAGCGCATCTATAGCTATTTTACTATGCCAAAGATCACAAGTGGCAATGATCACGGCATCAATATCTTTACGTGCTATCAACTCTCTGTAATCACGGGTAGTATATAGATTTTCACCATATATTTCTTTCATGCGTTTCAGCTTACCGGTATATAAATCGCAGGCACCTGCCATTTCTATACCCGGTACCTTGAGTGCTGACCGCAGATCAAAATGACCTTGTATTCCACAGCCAATTACCCCCAGCCGTACGGTATCATTAGATGAAAACCTAAGCTCATGTTTAAGTACATGTTTTTCATAATATTCTTCAGCAAAGGCACTGTTGACCATACTGGTACCCCCCAGTGCTACAGAACCAATACTTAATTTTTTTAAAAAATCTCTTCTCGTTTTTTTATCCATTTTCATTTTTATCAGATTTATGTAGATGAAATTAAGCATAATTTTTGAATCAATTTTGGCGATGATTTAAATCAGAGCAGCCAGGTGATAAAACAGATAATATTATAAGATGAAGCCTATTTTATCCCTGGTTTACCTGTTATTATTACCTAAAGCAGGTATTGCTCAAGAGCCGGACAGCAGTATACAACAGTCGATTATTGATACCGCTATGCCGGAAGAAGTATCTATTAATCAGACAATACTGATGGCCGATTATTTCACTTTTATAGATAGTATTGTAAAAAACCATATAAAGGCAGACAGTAGCTTATCGGAATATACTCTGGTACATGCTAATCCATGGATTTTAGACTCATTGCGAAATACAGATTATTATCTGGCGAAAGAAAAAGGAAAGCACATCGCAGACACAAGAAAAATAGGAATATTCCATCCCGGTGATCGCGTCAGGATACCTGCCCGGTATCGGTGTTTACAAATAAAAAACAAACTCGATTCAATATGGTTGGATATCAATGTACCTGAATTCAGATTAAGAGTAAAGAGAAAAGACAGCACCCTGTATACTATTCCTATCCGTGTAGGTCAGAACACAATGAAATACCTGGAAACAGCCAAAAGAGTAGTAAGCCTGCAAACGGATTTAGGAGAGGGCCGGATTATAAAAGCCGACAAAGATCCATACTTTGTAAATCCTGTTGATGGAAAACATTTTACCACTACTAAAAGAGATGATGGATACATTACCGAGATGCCCATGATACCCTGGCTGGAAACCGAAATAGGAGGAGTCCGAAATGGAGATATGATACATCCGACAACCAATCTAAACACATTGAACAAAGCGTATTCTAATGGATGCATCGGGTTACGCGAATCAGATGCGTGGTTGGTGTATTATTATGCACCGCCGGGAACCAGGGTAATAATCAGGTATGATCTGAATATAACAAATGAACAAGGTGAAAACATCGTATTAAAAGATGTGTATAGGCTTAAAACAAATCGCTGATGTCCTTAAAAAATTTCATTCCATTAAAGTTTTCACTTTTAGGAGTACAACCCATCCTCACCAGCACAAGTTTTTTTGATGGGATGATCAGTACCAATTGACCTTCATATCCATCCATCAAAAATGAATCCCCGGGCAATCCGGATTTTCGAGGGTAAGTCCAAAAATGGGCTGCATATTCTCCATCTGAAGCCGGTGTGACAGTAGATGAATACCGAACCCAACCCTCGGGTAATATACGCTGACCCAACCATACACCATCATTAATATAAAGCTGTCCAAACTTAGCCCAATCCCGCGCAGTTGCGAACATAAAAGAAGAGCCGACATAGATTCCATTTGCATCGGGCTCCAATACGGCTGATTTCATGCCGATTTTATTAAACAATCGCTGGTGTGGAAAACGCAGATAGGCAGCCGGATCATTTATCGTATTTGATATAATCAGTTGTAAGATATTCGATGTACCACTGGAATAATTCCATTTGGTATCAATTGGATAGGCTGGTTTTTGCTTTGATGCGTAGAGGCCCGCCCCGGTTTCGGAAAATAACATCCTGGTGGCATTGGATACCCGGGTATAATTTTCTTCAAACGCCAGCCCGCTGCTCATCCTGAGTAAATGATCTATAGTGATGTTTTTCCTATCATCATATTGCCAATCGGGAATTAAATTGTTTTTATCCAGACTTAATTTGCCATCGTGCACTAATATGCCTATCATGGCATTGGTCACACTCTTTGTCATAGACCAGCCGATTAGTGGTGTCATCGCCGTAATTCCAGGTGCATATCTTTCAGCTATTAATTTGCCATTGTGCACCACAACAGTGGCACGTGTTCTTTTTATTTTGCTTGAATCATTCTCATAAAAAGCCGAATCAAACACAGCATTTATTTTTTGAATTACTACACTGGTAACCTCGGTATCAACGGGAAAATCAAATTCATTTAGTTTTCCAAAATCTGTATTCTTCCATTGATCTCGCAAATCATTTTCATCAGAATTAGGCACCAGTGTACAGCCCAATCCTGGTCGGAACACCGCTTTTTTACTAATACCGTAAATAGAAGAAGTCACCGTTTTATTTTCCGGATCAACCGTTTGTCGTGCAAAGGGAATAGTATATAAATCTTCTGCTTCAATTGACCCCAGTGACCGGCCTGAAACAAATAGGCACGAACATGTCATTTTCGCATTATAAGCCGCCCCTATTCGGGCAAAGGTTACGCCATACTGAATTCCGTAGAAGCATAAAAGAATCAACGCCGGGTATAGGAAGTATTTTAGTTTCATGATATTGACCAGACGAAGAAAGACAATATTTTTAGAATAAAAATGAGGAAAACGTAGTTGTCCAGATATACCTATTTCTCCGGCCTCGATCGAAAGCAGTTAGTATTAGCCATTAAGTATAAAATTTGAATTAGGCATACAATACCCTTTTATTTTTATGCGTTAAACACTTGGGGCTAAATTTGAACTTAGAAAAAAGAAATTGCAGATCAAACCAATTATGTAATTGGTTAAGTAATTTGTTATAAAACACCATATAATTAAGAAGTTGGCTTAAAATCAGGACATTATAATTAACCAATGCCCCAAATGATTATAAACAGCCAACCTTGGCTTTTAGCAACAAGGCAGAAAATAAAAATATCTTTGACCTAAAATCTAGTCTTTAAATACCTCTATCTCCTTTGTTTCTACTATAAGATCAGTAAACTTCCCTTTAAATCGGGTGGCCCTTACGATGTGATTATCTATCCAATGATAGTTACCGCCCCTGGGTTTGCCCATGAGCATACCATGATATTTAAATCCATGTTGGCGGAGCCATTCTTCCGTAATCTGGCGATGTTCCTCTGTGCGTGAAGTAAAATAGTAAATGATATGTCCCTGCTCGTACCATTTATTTATAATCTCCAAGGCATCTGGATAAGGAGCTACATGCCTCATTCGTTCAGGCTGTTCATTGGGTACATCATCGCAGATAGTACCATCTATGTCAATCAGGTAATTTTTCACTCCTTCGGGCAGTATCGGGCTGAGGGCATTGCCCTGCTCGTCGTATATCTTTTTTAACTCCATTTACTTTTATAAGTATTAGAAAATGAGGCGCAAAAGTAAAGTTTATTTGCGATTTACCGCCTACGAAATGAGATATAAAAACCAAGTTTTAATCTCAAGATTGTAATTTCTACATTCTACATTGTATATGGTACATAGTACATGGTACTTTGTACGTTGTACATGGTACTTTGTACGTTCCAAGCCTCATGTATGGATTATTCCTCTCCCCCTCCGGCTTCCACCTTACCTACAGCAATGCCGGCAGCTACTTTTTCCCTGATTTTAGTTTCGATTTCGTCAGCCACTTCAGGGTTGTCTGCCATAAATTGTTTTGCCGCATCTCTTCCCTGGGCAATTTTGGATCCGCCATAAGCAAACCATGATCCGCTTTTTTGGATGATTTCAAGATCTACGCCCAGGTCTACAATTTCGCCGGTTTTGGAGATACCTTCGCCGTACATAATATCAAAATTGGCCACTCTGAAAGGAGGCGCCACTTTGTTTTTTACCACTTTTACTTTTACATTATTACCCATCATGTTTCCCTCTTTATCTTTGAGGGGAGATCCCTGTCGACGGATATCCAATCTGATACTGGCATAGAATTTCAATGCATTACCCCCGGTAGTAGTCTCGGGATTGCCAAACATCACACCGATCTTTTCACGCAATTGGTTGATGAAAATACAACAACAACCCGTGCGTCCGATAGTACCGGTAAGCTTACGCATAGCCTGTGACATCAATCTTGCCTGTAAGCCCATTTTACTATCACCCATTTCTCCTTCTATTTCAGATCTTGGAACTAAGGCAGCAACAGAGTCTATCACTATGATATCTATGGCACCTGATCTAATAAGGTTTTCAGCTATTTCCAGCGCCTGCTCACCATTATCGGGTTGAGAGATCAGCAGGTTTTCAGTATCCACACCTAACGCTTCGGCATAAGCCCTGTCAAATGCATGCTCAGCATCTATAAATGCGGCCATACCGCCTTTTTTCTGGCATTCTGCTATTGCATGAATGGCCAGCGTTGTTTTTCCGGATGATTCGGGGCCATATATTTCGATCACCCTGCCTTTGGGTAATCCACCCACGCCCAGGGCTATATCCAGTCCCAATGATCCGGTATTGATTACTTCGACTTCAGTGATCTGCTTGTCGCCCAGTTTCATGATGGTGCCTTTACCATAGGTCTTCTCCAGTTTATCTACGGTTAATTGCAATGCTTTAATTTTTTGATCGCGCTCGCTGCTCATTTTGAATTGTTTATAAGTTAAAGATTATTGATATTTAAGTACAAATGTACTTTTAGTTTTTGAAATAAAATAATAAAATGTATATTTTTTCGACATACCATTGTCTGAATTTTAGACTGCCAAAATCCTGTCAAATACCAGAATATTGAAATGAACTATAAAAAACCACCAGGAAACACAAGGAATGGTTTGTCCAAACCAAACAACCCTACTGAGTGCCTCCCGGTGATTTCTCGGGGAATCAGGCAGCTCAGGCTAATTCAAAGCCGGTAACTACAATTTCTGTACTGTACTTTTTACTGCCGTCTTTCGTCTCAAAGCTTCTGTTCGATATTTTACCGACAAGATGGATTTTAGATCCTTTTTTCAGATTTTGCTCAACCTGCTCAGCTACTTCGCCCCAGGCTACCAGACTGTGCCATTGGGTATTCTCTACGCGTGTTCCTTCGCGATTGAGGTACGACTCATCCGTGGCAAGTGAAAACCGGGCCATTTTGCCGGTAGATAATGATTTTACGATCGGCTCCTTTCCCAGGTGACCCAATAATTGGACTTTGTTAATAACGCTCATGATAATAATGTTTA
>CAYNIG010000152.1:0-11394 GCA_964396995.1 uncultured Saprospiraceae bacterium
AATGCATTTACTATTTTCCAAAGATTTTGTTTAAACTCCGGATGATTGCGAATCAGTTCCAGTCGCTTCAATCCACCTATTACCAATGGCATGGGTAAAGACTTGGCAAAAATCTGCGAACGCATATTGTACTTTAAAAAGCGGATGATGTCCGGAGGCCCGGCTAAAAATGCTCCAATGGAAGCAAATGATTTAGCAAAAGTTCCAAAATAAATATCAATATCATCCTGCACCCCTTGTTCCACACCTGCCCCTTCACCATTCGGGCCCAGCGTACCGATTCCGTGAGCGTCATCTACTAAAAAACGGAATTTATATTTTTCTTTGAAAGATGCTATTTCTTTGAGTTTACCCTGGTCGCCTCGCATACCGAAAACCCCTTCAGAGATTACCAGCACTGCTCCACCTCCCTCTTCTGCCATTTTAGTAGCACGAATCAGTTGTTTTTCAAAAGACTCTATATTATTGTGTTCAAATGCAATGCGTTTTCCCATATGAAGTCGCACGCCATCTATGATACACCCGTGACCTTCAGCATCATATAAAATTACATCCCTTCTGCTTACCAGCGAGTCGATACAAGAGACCATACCCTGATAGCCGTAATTAAGCAGGCATCCAGCTTCTTTATGCACGTATTCTGCAAGTTCTTTTTCGAGTTGAAGATGCTGATCTGTCTCCCCCGTCATTAGTCTAGCACCCATAGGGTAAGCAAGACCCCATTCTGCAGAAGCATCCGCATCTACTTTTCGCACTTCCGGGTGATTGGCTAACCCCAGATAATTATTTATACTCCAGCAGATTACCTCTTTACCATTAAAATTCATGCGAGAGCCTATCTCCCCGGTTAGCTTTGGAAAAACATAATAACCCTCTGCGATATCTGCATACTGGCCTAACGGGCCCATATTGTTGCGAATTCTTTCGAAAATATCCATTTTGGTAAACTAAATTATTAATTAGTGCAAAGGTAAGAAGATTGATTGGATTTTATAGGATTCTATGCTTTTGGTCGGGATTCTGACTGCCTGCAGGTAAATTTGAAAAAACGATGTACATCGGATCCCATTAGAACAGATCTGATTCAAATGAGTACCTTTACTCATTGCGAAGTCAAACTTAGCCGATGACAGCTCTACCGGATATTAGACCATTTGAAATATCAATTAATACTCCCCAGGAGGAGATAGATCGACTGTATTCGGTACAACAATCCAATAGATTTACCGCTGCCAGGACTTCCGTGCAGGAACGGAAAACAAAAATCAAAATATTTAAGCAGGAAATCATTGCTCATCAGCAGGAATTCAGGGACGCATTATTTAAAGATTATTTCAAGCCTGCAGTTGAAGTAGACCTGGCAGAAATACTGGTTTTGCTAAATGAAATAAATTACACTTTAAAAAAACTTGATACCTGGGTAGCAAAGCACAGAGTGGGAACTCCCTGGTTTTTGTTCGGTGCCAATAGCTATGTACATTATGAAGCCAAAGGGCATGTGCTGGTCATATCACCCTGGAATTACCCGATACATCTTACTCTCATGCCTTTATTGCATTCCTATGCTGCGGGAAATGTCACCTTGATAAAACCATCTGAGTTTACGCCTTATACCACCGCTGTAGTAAAAAAAGTAATAGAAAAAGTGTTTAGACCGGAGGAAGCCTGCGTAGTGGAAGGGGACGCTGAAGTATCAAAATACATTACCACTTTAAGATTCGATCATATATTTTTCACAGGCAGTCCTCAAATCGGCAAATTGGTAATGAAAGCTGCTGCAGTACATTTATCATCCGTGACTCTGGAACTGGGTGGTAAATCACCTATGATCATTGATGATACCTGTGACCTTGATCTGGCAGCCAGCTTCGCATCTTCCAATAAATTGCTCAATAGTGGCCAGTACTGTGTTGCTCCGGATATTATTTTTGTACATGAAAACAGAAAGCGGTTATTCATTGAAAAACTGATAAGTCAATTCAAAACCAGAGCAGGATCAGATTTACAGGCCCTGGCATCAGGTGATTATTGTCAAATCATAAATTTACGCCAGGCTAACAGAATCAAAGTTTTATTGGAAGATGCCATTTCTAAAGGAGCTAAAGTCGAATACAGATCCGGTGAAGATGACGACACCCTGATAGGACCGGTGATTTTATCCAATACAAACAATACAATGACTATAGATCAGGATGAAATATTTGGCCCAATATGTAATATAAAATCATACCACAAAATTGATGAAGTAATTGAGTATATAAATGCGGGTGAAAAACCACTATCCCTGTTTCTATTTAGTCGTGATCTCAATACAAAAAAACGGGTTAGAAATGAAACCAGCTCGGGCAATATGTGCATCAATACCACTCAGATCCATTACTTTAATTACAACCTTCCTTTTGGAGGTGTAAATCACAGCGGGATGGGCAAATCGCATGGCTTCTATTCATTCAAAGAGTTTTCCAACGCTAAAGCCGTGATAAATCAATGGATGCCCTGGCCATCTACTCTATTGTTTTTCCCACCGTTCGATGCCCGCACCAAACGAATTGCTGAAATATTATTGCGCTTTTTTAAATAAAAATTAAATTTGTAATTACTATGCGAAAAATTATTTTATTACCGCTGATAATACTTACTCTACAAGTATTCAGCCAAACTCCAAAATCCATATTTGATTGTATCTACGACGCCTCCGGCATACCTACAATAAAGCTCGAGTCCAACTGGAATAAAGTCATCAATCAAAAAATGACTGAAGATTATTTTCCGGCTAAAATAGAGATGCCATGCGGAGATAAAACCATATCCTACGATGTCCGTATTCGGGCCCGTGGCAATATGCGCAAACAAGTATGTTTTTTCCCACCGATCAAAATTGATTTTAAAAACGGTGATCTGGAAAAAGCAAAATTGGATACCGCCATTGATAAGCTCAAGGTAGTATTTCAATGTAAGGAAGGAAATGCCAATAACGAACTGCTCATGCGGGAAAAACTGGGCTATGAAGTATATAAAGTTATCAACCCGGATTATTTCATCCTTCACAAACAGGTAAAATTTGAGTGTATCCAGGAAGGAAAACTAAAATATTCTCTCAATGCATTGATCATAGAAGACGAAGGAGAAATTGCCGACCGCGTTAAAGCAAAAATCATAGAATCCGGGCGGGTGATGACCTCCGCTTTAGACAAAGATACCTATATGAAAATGGTATTTTTCCAATATTTGATTGGCAATACCGACTGGAGTATACCCAACAAACATAATATTGAAATGATCAAGGTACCGACCATAGCCAAGATCATACCTATCGCTTATGATTTTGATTATGCAGCACTGGTAGGTGCTCCTTACGCAGTACCTCATGAATCCTTGCCTATCAAATCAATAGAAGAAAGGTATTTTATGGGTCATGGAGTAACCGAGGCAGATGCCCTTGCCACAGCGAAATTTTTTGTGGATAAAAAAGAGGCCATCTATAAAACGGTCGATGATTGTGAAGGCCTTGAATTAAAAGCTAAAAACAACATCAAACGTTTTTTTGATGGGGCCTATTCATTATTTGAAAATGAAAAACTGGTAAAGAAAAACTTTGTGCAGGAGTAAATGGACGATTTACAATGGACAAAGGACAATGGACAATGGACAATGGACGAAGGAAGATGTACAATGGACGATTTACGATGGACAATGGACGATTTACAATGGACAATGTACAATGGACAATGTACAAAGGACGATGGCCGATGTACAATATACAATGGATGATGGACAATGTACAATGGACGATGGACAATGTAGGTTGTAGAAAATAACGGTTGATTATTGGATTTTATCCCCTCTCAACACTCTGAATCTTTTGCGGGCGTCTACTGCAAATGTACTATTGCTGAAGTCAATGAATAGTTTTTCATATAGCTCTTTGGCTTTGTCTTTTTGATTCAGTTTATGATCGTAGATTTCGGCTAACTCGTATAATGCATTGTCGCATCGGATTCCTTCTTTATGTTTTTCTATCAGGGTTTCATACAGTGGTATGGCATCAGACCATTTTTTAAGCTGAGCATAAATATGGGCTTTCTGATAGAGCACATCGTCTGTAATATCGTGATTAGGAAAAATGAACAATATGGAATCCAGTTTTTCCAATGCGGCATCGTGTTTGTTTTGAAAATTCAATAGTTCGGCAGCGGCAAAATATTCCAGGGCTTCGGCTACAGTATCTCCTTTCATATTATCAATAATGAATACCGAAAGATCTATAGCATCATTGCTGATGTATCTTGAAGTAGCTGATTTAAGTATATCAAATTGTTTCTGTGCCCAGGTAAAATCACCGTTGTAATACGAAAGTTTTGCATTGCGGTAGCGGGCTTCCTCCCCCAATTGGTCTTCTTTGAATGCTTTGTCCACCTGCGAATACAATAAAGTAGCCTCCCATGGCTCATTTTGAATGAGATAATAATCACCCAGGTTGAGCTTAGCCTGTGCCAGTGTATTACGCGGTATATTGGGCAGATTTATTAACTCATCCAGAATTTTTATTGCCTTAGGCATATTGTTTATATACAAGGCTTCCAACTCTGCATATTCAATGATGAGGGCCGCACTGCTCCTGTTTTTTCCAAATTCAGCGATGAATACTTCATAGTCCCTTTCAAGCCCTTGTAATTCCTGTAGAGTATTGGTATTGGCAGAAAGTTTTATTTTATTCCGCTTGCACACCAGAGCTTCTTTTTTTGATTCTATATAAAATGAATTCTGTGGACCTTTTTCCTTGGTGATGTACTCATATGCTTTGATTGCTGCATCCCATTCCCGGGCAGATTCAGCGATTTGTCCGATCTGAAATATCCGGCTACCGTTTTCGCCAAGCATCAAATCAAGTGCTCTTGCCTGTCTCAGGGCACCCAGGTAATCTTTTGATTGCAGCAGAGCCCATTGCAACATTTCAGGGTAATGAATTTCCTGCGGAGAAGCTTGTATATGGGCATACAATTGTTTTTGCAGTTCGAGATAATCGGAGGGCTGAAACGATCGTTGAAACATCGATTGAATGGTAATGGCACGCTGCGGGTCAGCATTCAAACTGATCAGGTAATACTCAATCATTTTCGGCATGTCCCCTTTACGGCGATACATATCTGCAATCAGGTAAGGAAACATGTTTTTGTCATTAAACATCTTCATTCCTTTCTCATAAGCTGATATAGCCAGATCGTATTTCGAAAGATTTATAAAGCCCCCGGCGAGGCTGGTGATCCTGGACCTGTCGGAGGGCAACTTATCGATTGCTTTTTTATACTGTTCTTTGGCCAGGTCCTGCTGTCCCTTTTTTTCAAGCAAAGTACCATAAACCACATAGTTGGCGGATTCATCAGGAAAGGCCTTTAATTGTTTTTTTACAAGGGCTTCGGCATCTTCTATTTTATCCTGGTAGATTAGACAATCGGTAAGGCGATTAAAAAAATGGGTGTTGGCCCTGGATTGATCCAATAGTTTTTGAAAAAGTATACCTGCTTTTTCATATTCACCATCCTGGTAATATTGTTCTGCCAGTCGGGTGTCTTGTGATCTGACTGCAGATGTAAGGCATACGATACCGAGGATGAGGTAATACAGTTTATTCATTATGAAAAATTCTTTCTGAGATACAGCTAACAAATATAAGGGAATGTACTTAGTATCCTGCGGCTTAAAATTCAAAATCACCCCCAATAGTTATAGTATTGTTATGGAATTCCAGTTTTACATTTATTTAAACAACATTGGATCAGACTTTCTCTAACGTAATGTGTGTAAACTCATTCTGTTCATTTCCGGTATTTACGGTACCGGCCGGCTCAAATAACATGATACTCACTTCTTCTTTTGCTACCGGTCGGTGTTCCACACCATGAGGCACTATAAGAAATTCATTTTCTTTTACTGTAATTATTTTATCTCGTAAATGCATATCGAATTCTCCCTTTAAAACATAGAACAATTCGTCTTCATGGTCGTGATGATGCCATATAAATTCACCTTTAAACTTTACCAGTTTTACCTGTTGACCATTTAGCTCGCCTGCTATCCTCGGATTAAAATAATCATGAAATAAGGAAAGCTTTTGATCGATATTTATCTTTTCCATCTTTGTAAGTACAAATCTCGTCTATAGATTGCGTTTTCGCGAACATCCATATAAAAGAAATTAAAATCCGCTATATGATAGTTCTTACTCCAATATAAAAATGAACCTGGAAACCTGGGTTTGTGTATCCAGAGAATATTCTGATGTATTTGAGCATCAGCAATTCCTTTGAGCACTCCATTTTCAAATTTTCTGAGTACCGCTCCTTTATTTTTTGATTTATCTGCCAGGCTGGTATCCCGTGTCCAGGTGACCGGATTGACGATGACGGTTGGTTTTTCCTTTGGCAAGAATTCGGGAACATGACCATATTTATAGGATCTCCAGCTATTTATACAGGCCAGGTCAGTTGCATTATTACATATCCTGATGTTTGAATATAAATCCTGAGGAATGGGGATACCGGGTAAATAGGCAACCACTAATTTTTCCTGCAATGGCTTGCCATCAAAGCATTCTTTGAGTAGTCGCATCCCATGGGTGGTACCCTGGCTGTGGCCTGCCAGGATGATCGGTCTTCCCTGGTTAAAATGATCCAGATAATATTGGAATGCATTGCGCACATCCCTGTAGGCCAGTTCAAAAGCCTGGCTGGCAGTATTTTTATCTCCTGAAAAATATTCATGATAGTGCGCCTGCCTGTACCGGGGGGCATAGACCTTGCCTACCTGATTAAAAATACTCGCCTGGTATTTAATGGATGATTTATCCGTAATCTCATTTATTTTTTTATAATCTATAGGAGCATTGTGGAGATGCCGGTCTTTTTTAGCTAAGAAAGAAGTGGGGTATAAAAAAAAGATATCCACTCCCCCATCTGACTCTGGTTTCAATCCATCAGGGGACAAATCCGAAGGATCCTGCTTTTGGGGTAATGCTGCCCAATGATCAAAATTGCTGTAATCTATTTCCTGGTCAGCACGCAATATCAGGCCAGGGCTGCTGCACGAAAAAAATACCAATATGGCAAACATTAATACATAAAATTTCATAAAGTAGTTTTCTAATGTACGAGGTGCAAATGTCCGTAGTTTTTTTCATCGAAAAATTAAAACCGGCTTTCAATCTGTATTTTCCAATTGAAAAAGGATTTCCACGGAAGTGCCAAATGCCCTGGCCATTTTGAGTGCCAGTACGGTGGATGGAACAAATTTACCTGACTCAATAGAATGGATTGCTTGTCTCGAAACATCAATTTTATCTGCCAGGTCTGCTTGAGTCCAATTTTTTTTAGCTCTTTCTACTTTAATCGTGTTTTTCATTTTCAAAATTGTATTTTCGGCTGGATATAAAATACCCTAAAAAATAGAATACTGCAAAACACGGGATAAGGTGCCGGTAACTCCAGTCTTCTTTGTTTAAGGATATAGATAAATCCATCAGTCCCAGAATCATGAGTAGCAAAAGTCCCAGTGTAAATGCCAATACACAAGCCTCCATTTGAATTTTGATTTGCACTTCGTCAAAAAAATATATACTTCTGTAAAATTTGTATAAAAACAAAGCGAATGCAAATACGGGAATTATACTTAGGAGTACCCCGACTTCTTTTGAAATGACCATATTTTTAAGAGCCAACAGACTTCCCGCATAACTCAATATCCAAATCAGGGCATAAATAAGACTGGATTTTTCCATAAAGGTTTCGTTTTAAAAATGATGGTACAAAGTTAATCAAAAAGATCAAAATGTAAAGTATAAATTACATTTTGTCCGCCATACAAGACATATTCAATTAAATTATGGTTTTAATTTGCATCAATAGTAGGGCTAATCTCTTATTTGCTGGGGCCAGAGCCACCATGTTGATTACTGTGAAATCACATTCCTTTTTTAGGCAAAAGTTTCGGATTGGAATTTTAATAAGATTTTACCTCAATGGATGTAATTAACATAGTTTAAAAATCCAGCCCAATAAAATGAGAAATAGTCCAATTAAGATTAGGTAACCCTGAAAATGGAATAAATATTTGAAAATGATTGATTTATTTTTATATTAGACATCCCAAACAACCTCATATGCTTAAAAAAATATTACTTGGCCTGGTAGGTGTACTGCTGTTGGCCGCCATTGGATTGTATTTTTACATTCAATCCAATGCAGATAAAATTTACGATTGGCCAAACCCTGATCTTAAGACTACCAAAGACTCAGCTGTGATAGCGTATGGAAAATACCTGGTGCACGGCCCTGCGCATTGCAACTCATGTCATATCTCGAGCTTTGAAGAATTTATCGAAGGTGAAAAAGGGAAAGAGATTTCACTCCAGGGAGGGATTAAATTTCCAATGGGTCCTTTAGGTAGTTTGCATTCTCGCAATCTGACCCCCGATCCCAAGACAGGACTTGGTAGATACAGCGATGGGGAAATATTCCGAATGATGCGACATGGGATCAGACCTAACGGGAAGGCATCAATACCCTTGCTGATGCCTTTTTGGAAAATGGCTGATGACGATATGATCGCCATCGTATCCTACCTTCGTTCTATCCAGCCGGTGGAAAATGAAGTTCCTGAACCGGATTGGAGTCTGCTGGGTAAAGCAGTAAAAACATTTTCATCTTCTTTCAAGCCTATCGAAAAGCCGGATGCTCCTGCCAAAGCCCCAGCCATGGCTCCTACTATTGAACGAGGCGAATACCTTGCTAAATATGTCACCAATTGTGTCGGCTGCCATACCAACCGTGATTTAATGACTTACGAAGCTATAGGGCCAGAGTTTGCCGGAGGCATGGAATTTGAACCGTGGAAAGAATTGCACGAATACATTAAAGCCGACCCTGATCTGTGGACCCGTACACCCAATATCACACCGGATCCCGGAGGAGTTTTAGCAAAGTTTAAAACCAAAGAAGATTTTATAAAACGATTCCGTACCGGCCGCATCATTGCTACATCACCTATGGACTGGGGGCCTTTTTCCAGGATGTCTGATGAAGATCTTACAGCATTGTGGATGTATCTTAATAGTCTGACTCCTGTGAAAAATGATATTACGGATGTAGTCTTTAAAAAAACTAAATAAGGTTAAAGAGAAGCAGTGATTGAAAATGCAACCGGCTGATCAACCGATTATTTCAAATTAACCTATAAGGTATACTACCTGATAAATCAGGTGATTTCAACATGGTATGCTGTTTTTAGAGCTGTCCATTGCTATCCTGATTTTTTATTTTCGGTTTTCAATGGTAATGATAAAAAATTACACCATTCCATTTCCATATTCTTCTTAACTTTCCATTTCCTTAAATAAAAATAGATATTAATTAATATGATCAAAAGACGCGACTTTATCAGACAAAGTTCACTGGGTGCAATGGCTTTCACCGCCGGGGATTTTTCCTCATTGGTGGAAATAAAGAACAAACCTTCTATTCTTAGTCTTCAATTGTACTCTGTGCGGCAAGCCATGGGTAAAGATCCGGTAGGCACTATTCAAGCCTTATCAAAAATTGGGTATAAAGACTGTGAGCACGCCGGTTATAATGCAGCCAAAAGAGAATATTATGGCCACAGCCCTTCTGATTGGAAGAAGGTGTTGATGGATAATGGAATGACGATGAAAAGTGGTCATACCACCTTTGGCAAAGATCATTATGATATGGGTACCAAACAAATTACCGATGCCTGGAAGATCATTGTAGAAGACGCCGTCTCTGTCGGACAGGAATATATAGTGAGTCCATGGTTGGACATCAATCTCAGAAAAGATATAGATGGCTTGAAGAAATTTCTCGAAGGTTTCAATGCCTGTGGTGCGTACTGCAAAAGCCAGGGTATTCGATATGGCTATCACAATCATGATTTTGAATTCAGCATCAAGCTGACCAGCAAACGCATCATGGACATCATCATGGAAAATACAGATCCATCATTAGTCGCCCAACAAATAGATATTGGAAATATGTATGGCGGTGGAGGGCGTGCTATGGAATTGCTCAAAATGTATCCGGGCCGGTTCGAACTCATGCATGTAAAGGATGTGATCAAAGCAAAATCTGCTGAAAATGGACTAGATCACTATGAAAGTTGTATACTGGGCAAAGGCCTTATTGGAGTAAAAGATGTGTTGAAATATGCCCGTAAAAAAGGAGGTACTTATTACCTCATTATTGAACAGGAGGCATATCAGGGCATAGATCCCATAGAATCTATGCGGCAGGATTTTAATATTATGAAAGATTGGAAATACTAATACCGATTTAGTACTTACTGCATACTTTTTTGGCGAAATACGATTACAACAATGCTTCTCCTTCCAGTCTGCTCCTCTTGCTGGGAATAGTATGGGGCAGTTCATTTATATTGATAGCGCATATACTACCCTGTTATACACCCGTACAATATGCCTTTTTACGGGTATTGCTTACCGGTATTTGCCTGTCACCCTGGTGTATAAAATATATAAAATTGGTAAACCGGGAGCAATTACTCTGGTTATTTAGTCTCGGGGCGCTGGGCTATTTTATATCTTATTTATTTATGGGGATCAGTCAAAAACATATCAGCAGCAGCCTGGCGGGTATTTTATCATCATTGGCACCCTTATTTACTTTTGTCCTCGGTGTTGTTTTTTTTAAGCATGAATTCAAATGGAAACAAATTTTCGGAATCAGCCTGGGCCTCGTAGGTTGCCTTTTTATTGTATTATTCAGAAAGGTAAACAATAGCTATAATGAAGACTCTAAATACATGTATGTGATGTTTGTATCTGTATTATCTTCAGCGGTAGCCTTAAACATCAGCCAATCCAAGCTCAAAGGTATTCCGCCTTTAGCAATTGCATCTGTATCCTTTGGCACTGCCTCCTTGATGGCAATACCAGGCTTCCTTATTGTAACCGATTGGAATGTCTTAAATGCTCATCCGAAAATAATAAGTTGTACGGCCAGCGTTTTATGTCTTTCGATTTTAGGTACAGCTCTTGCTTCATTGGTCTATTTCCATATTATGAAAATCACCAATGCGCTATACACCAGTACCGTGACTTATATTATACCCATTGTGGCTGTATTGTGGGGACTAACTGCAAATGAACACGTTTCCTGGAATCAGGTGATTGGATTAGGGCTGATCATAGGAGGCATTCGACTACTCAGATGAAATAAGGGTATTGAAAAATGATTATTTCATACCTCCTATTTAGGGTCAGCTGGTTAAGTAAAATTTTTTTTAATTTGCCATTCTTTCTTTGTCCGCCAAAGAAAGAATCAAAGAAAGCTCGTCTCTGACGGAGTCTGATACTCGTCAGAGTCG
>CAYNIG010000153.1:0-11391 GCA_964396995.1 uncultured Saprospiraceae bacterium
CTTATTTTCTGACGAGCTTTCTTTGATTCTTTCTTTGGCGGACAAAGAAAGAATTGCAAATAAAAAAAAATTATACATAACCAGAAGACCCTAATTATACATCGTAACTGTATGATCTATTTGTTTAAATCACTATTGAATTAGGTTAATTTTTAAATGATAACGTATTCATAATGAGAATATTATAATATTATCACTATACATCGTAAATGTACGATTTAAAGTATACTCTTAATATATTTCAAGAACCATCCTATCAGACATTTAAATACGGGTCATAAAAATGGAAACACGATAATATTGATATTAAATCAGGACAAATCCCTGAGGTACATTAACGGAAACTCTTCGTATTTCAATATTGATCCCAGACCCTGATTTTGAAGCACAAAATCATTTTTTTTCAGCAGCTCATTCGTGGCCACTAATTTGGGATGAGATTGAATTATTAATTGACTTACCCCCAGATCTTTGCTTGCTTTAATGATATATTCCAGTAAATGCGTTGCAATATATTTTCTTCTGTATTCTTCTTCAATATAAATAAATATGATCTCCGCTATTCGAAAGCTTCTGCGGGAAAAAATGGCACAGCCAAAACATTTATTTTGATTCATAGCCATTACCGCCACTGACTCATTTTTCTTTATGGAAACAGACAAATGCTGTATTGAGCTTTCTATTTCTTTTATATAAAAATATTTTGATTTAAAATCTATCCAGTAAGAAATGACTTTCTGATGACCCTCTTTTAATTCCTGGAGAGGAATAAATTTTAATTGTTTTAAATCCGAATTCCTTTTGATTTGTTTTATTCTTTGATAAAAACTGGTATGCTCAAGTGAATAGTTTAGTGCCTCTATATTGAGCCATAAGTCAGGAGCTATTTCATTAATCCAATATTTAGTTGCTTCATTGACTGCATTCCAAAGAGGAATCAGTTCAGGCAAAATCTTTCTTGATTTTGCAGATAGGCTCAATATTCTTTTCCTCTTGTCATGATCATCGTGATTTTCTTCAATCATACCATCTTTTACCATTTGATTTATGGTAAACACAATATCCGGATGCGTTTTTTCCTGGATTGCAGCCAATTCTGATACGGTAAATTTTTTATCTTGATCATGGAAGATCTGCAGAATGGAATGCCATCTGTAAGGGATATCTATACCGGCATCCCGGTATAT
The DNA here is from genome assembly GCA_964396995.1 of uncultured Saprospiraceae bacterium. Taxonomy (GTDB): domain Bacteria; phylum Bacteroidota; class Bacteroidia; order Chitinophagales; family Saprospiraceae; genus JADJLQ01. Next base: position 1,188 of record CAYNIG010000153.1, read on the forward strand.
CTTCATTTCTTCATCCACAATATGATCAGCGAAATGCCGGAGCTTTTGATGTAAGGTAGTTTTTTTGGGATGCATGGCAAGTTGGAAGTAATGCACAAAATACATCTTCCTTTTTAAGGAGACAAGTGCAATTAAAACATTTGTTTTAGTAAATATAATTTTTTAGTCAGTTTCCATTTCCATAGTATACCGTCCTCCGGGCTCAATACCTTTTTTTCATAAATAAAATGATTTTTTATGAGTAGGTGGCTGGATGCATTATTAATTGGTAAAGTATGAGCTATAATGGATTTTGTCTCTGTTGAGTCAAATGCAATCTGTATTATTTTTTTCACGGCTTCATCCGCATAGCCCCGACCACGGAAATCATGAGTTATTTCATATCCCAATTCGATCGACCCATTTTCATCAGGAGGAGTAAAAAAACCAATTTGCCCAATATAAAAAAAGCTGTTTTTAATGATTATGGCATAGGATTGGGCAAGGCCGGGGGTATTTTCTTTCAGTTGATTTAAGGTATTATCTATCGACTCAGGAAATTCTGTAAACGGTACAGGCAGAATAATGCCAAATTTGGAATAAAAATGGGCTGGCCCTGCTTTGATAGAATGTAGCATCTCAATTGTAAAGGGTACCAGATTCAGGCGCAAGCTAGCTAACATCTAATGGTAATTTTACCTGCTCAGATACATACTTGCTTCGTTTACTATTTTCCTGAAGAATGGATCTTTTAAATCCTTGATATAATAAATCATCTCCCCCGTGCTCTTCATCTCGGGACCCAATTGTTTATCTACATGAGGGAATTTGTCAAAAGAAAACACAGGCACTTTTATAGCATAGCCAGCCAATTTTTTCACAATATCAAAATCTTTCAGTTTTTTAGTCCCCATCATGATATGAGTGGCGATGTTGAGATAGGGTACCTGGTAGGCCTTGGCAATAAATGGGGTGGTACGTGAGGCTCTGGGATTGGCTTCAATTACATATACTTTATGATCTTTTAGTGCGAATTGAATATTGATTAATCCTTTGATGTCAAGAGCCCGGGCGATTTTTTCAGCATATTCTGCCATCGTGTCTATTTCGGTTTGATTGAGGCTATAGGGTGGTAGTACAGCGTTGCTGTCTCCGGAATGTACACCTGCCGGTTCTATGTGTTCCATTACACCCATGATATGAAAATCATCTCCATCGAAAATAGCATCTATTTCTGCCTCTTTAGCCCTTTCGAGAAACTGGTCAATCAATACCTTATTTTCCGGCATATGTTTAAATATACTCAGCACGTGATGTTCCAATTCCTCGTCATTGATCACAATCCGCATTTTTTGACCTCCCAGTACATAAGATGGCCTCACCAATACAGGGTAACCTGTGCGTTTTGCTACTACCAGGGCTTCATCGGCATCGCGCGCAGTTCCATATTCAGGATATGGAATTTCAAGTTCTTTTAATAAATCTGAAAACCGGCCTCTGTCTTCTGCTATATCAAGGCTATTAAATGAGGTTCCAATGATTTTAATGCCTTCTTTATCCATAGTTTCAGCCAGTTTAAGGGCTGTTTGACCACCTAATTGAACAATAACACCTTCCGGCTTTTCAAGTTCGAGGATTTCCTTCAGGTGCTCCCAGTAGACAGGTTCAAAATACAGTTTATCTGCGATATCAAAGTCAGTGGATACGGTCTCCGGGTTACAATTGACCATGATGGATTCGTATCCGGCTTCTTTAATTGCCAGCAAACCATGAACGCAGCAATAATCAAATTCAATACCTTGCCCAATCCGGTTTGGTCCTGAACCAAGAACTACTATTTTCTTCTTGGATGAAGGGATAGATTCATTTTCCTGATCAAAAGTGGAGTAGAAATAAGGGGTTTTGGCTTCAAATTCTGCGGCACAGGTATCCACCATTTTATAAGTTCGGCGAATGCCCAGCTTCATCCGATGTTTGTATACATCCTTTTCATTTATTCTGAGCAGCCAGGCAATCTGTCCATCAGTATAGCCCATTTCTTTCATTTGTCTAAGAAAAGGTTCCGGAATATCTTCGGCTACATTGAATCTGGTTAGCAGCTCGTCTTCTATTTTTACTAATTGTTTTATTTGTTTTAAAAACCAATGATCTATCAAAGTAAGCTTATGTATGGTTTTTTCGGGTACCCCTAATCTCATGGCGTCTTTGATACGATACACTCTGTCGTCAAATGCAGTCTCCAACCGGGCAAGAATATCTCCCGTTTGTATCCATTCTTTTTTATCTGCTCCCAGTCCCATCCGGCGATTTTCCTGGGATTGACAAGCTTTTTGCAATGCTTCAAGAAAACTTCTGCCTATGGCCATCACTTCACCCACTGACTTCATTTGCAATCCTAATTTATGATCGGCACCGGGAAATTTTTCAAAATCCCATCGGGGCATTTTTACAATCACATAATCTAAAGTAGGTTCGAAATAGGCAGAGGTGGTTTTAGTAATCTGATTTTTCAATTCATCCAGGTTATAACCAATGGATAGTTTGGCGGCAATTTTTGCAATGGGATAACCTGTGGCCTTGGAGGCAAGGGCAGAAGAGCGGGAGACACGAGGATTTATTTCTACTACGATAAGGTCTTCATTTTCAGGATTTAAAGCAAATTGTACATTACATCCACCTGCAAAATTGCCCATAGAGCGCATTAGTAGTATCGCGTCGCTGCGCATACGCTGAAAAGCAGTATCAGACAAGGTCATTGCAGGGGCTACGGTGATGCTATCTCCAGTATGAATGCCCATGGGATCCATATTTTCCACCGTGCATATAATGGCCACACTATCATTCAAATCTCTGAGTAATTCCAGCTCAAATTCTTTCCAGCCCAGAACCGCTTTTTCTACTAATACTTCGTGAGAGGGTGAAGCATCCAATCCTCTGCGGAGAGCTTCATCAAATTCCTCTTCTTTCATGACGAATCCGCCTCCGGTACCTCCCAGTGTAAATGAGGGCCTGATTACCAACGGGAATCCGATTTTCTGCGCGGCATTTTTACCTTCCAGAAAGCTATTGGCAATGAATGAAGGCGGCACCGACATGCCCAATGTTTTCACATGATTGCGGAATAGTTCTCTGTTTTCAGCCAATTCAATAGCGGCAACATCTACCCCAATCATACGGACATTAAACCTTTCCCAAACCCCCTGTTTCTCTGCTTCCATGGCCAGATTGAGCGCAGTCTGCCCTCCCATGGTAGGCAATACCGCATCTATTTGTTGTTCTTCCAGTATTTTAATTATGCTTTCAACTGTCAAAGGCCAGAGATATACGTGATCGGCTGTTACAGAATCAGTCATGATGGTAGCCGGGTTACTGTTGATAAGGCTTACTTCTATACCTTCTTCTCTCAAAGAACGAGACGCCTGGGATCCCGAATAATCAAATTCGCAAGCCTGGCCTATGATAATTGGGCCCGATCCTATAATAAGTACAGATTTAATGGAATGGTCACGCGGCATCTTACTCTACGGTATTTTAATTGTAAAAAATCGGGCAAAGATAGTAAATGGGGAATAAAATCCACGACTTGTATTACCCGGATAAAACAAGTATTATACCTAAATTGAAAAGTACAAAATCGAACTTTACTTTCTCCATTTGATGTAATGAAATCTATCTTTGATAGGAATATGGCGTTCAATAAAGTTTTAATTACAGATAAGGTGCACAGGATCATGATTGAATCGTTTGAATCCAAAGGGTGGGAAGTGGATTATTTTCCTGAAATTACATACCAGCAAGTATTGGAATCCATTCATCACTATGAGGGTTTAATCATCAACTCAAAAATTAATTGCAATAAAGAATTAATAGACAAAGCCACAAGGTTAAGTTTTATAGCCAGATTGGGATCCGGCAGAGAAGTAGTCGATATTCCTTATGCCGAATCAAAAGGAATCAAGGTGTATTTTTCTCCCGAGGGCAATAAAAATGCAGTAGCAGAACATGCATTGGGTATGCTTTTATCGTTGGCCAATCAATTGAATACCGCTGATGCTGAAGTAAGGCAAAAAATATGGGAACGAGAAGCCAGAAGAGGATGGGAATTAGCAGGGAAAACCATTGGCATCATTGGATTTGGTCATACCGGCTCTCAGTTTGCAAAAAAATTGAGCGGTATGGAGATGAATGTATTAACCTATGATAGGTATCTAAAAAAAGGATACGCAAATGAATATGATTACATAACGGAAGCGGACTTATTAGAACTACAAACCAGGTCACATGTGATCAGTTTTCACCTTCCCCTGGCTAAAGATACCTTTCACTTTGCGGATAAATCTTTCTTTGACCATTGCAAGCAAGGTACAATTATTATCAATACTTCCAGAGGCAATGTAATTGATCATAAAGCACTGATCGAATCTCTGGAATCGACCTATATTGGTGGTGCTTGTCTTGATGTATTTGAAAACGAAAAACCGGACTCTTTTACAGATGAAGAGGAGATTCTATACCAACGATTGTATTCAATGAAAAATGTAATCCTTAGTCCTCATATTGCCGGCTGGACAGTGGAATCTAAATATCTGCTATCAAAAGTTTTATTGGATAAAATATTTTATTAAAAACGATCTATTTACTATAATATTTTATTCAAAAAACTACCTTTGTCCCCTTATTTTTTTTACAAAACCTAGAACCAATTTGGATAGATGAAAAACCGTTATTTTGACCTCATCGAACAAACCTTTTATTTTCCTCAAGAAGGCTTCGATATCGAAAACGGATACCTCGATTTTAATGGAATTCCACTCATACATTTAATCAGGAAATACGGCACTCCTTTTAAGCTTACTTATTTGCCACGCATTGGCGCACAGATCAAAAGAGCCAGAAACCTTTTTAACCGATCAATGAAGAATGTCGGGTATAATGGCAACTATTATTATTGCTATTGTACCAAATCTTGTCATTTTAGGTTTATTCTCGAAGAGGTATTGCAAAATGGTGCCCATTTGGAGACATCCAGTTCCTTTGACATAGATCTTATCCGAAAGCTCCATATGCATGGTAAGCTGGATAAAAACGAAATCATACTATGTAATGGATATAAAGCGGGTGATTATGGCAAAAAGGTGTGCAAGCTTATAAATGAAGGCTTTAAGAATGTTGTGCCCATATTGGATAATAAGGAAGAACTTGGTATCTATAATGATTTTGTAGAAAATAGTTGTAAAATCGGTATCCGTGTGGCCACTGAAGAAGAACCAAATTTTCAGTTTTATACCTCCAGGCTGGGGATCAGAAGCAGTGAGGTGATCCAGTTTTACAAAGACCATTTGTCAAACAACCCCAAGTTTAAACTGGAAATGCTTCATTTTTTTGTTGATACCGGTATAAAGGACACTATTTATTATTGGGGAGAATTTAAAAAAGTACTCAAGGTGTATTGTGAGCTTAAAAAGATCTGTCCTGAATTGCATGCAATAGATATTGGCGGAGGACTTCCCATTCGCAATTCTCTTGGGTTCGATTATGATTATAGTTATATGATCAATGAAATAGTAAAGCAAATTAAAATAGCCTGTACGGATGAGGGCATTCCCGAGCCGGATATTTTTTCAGAATTCGGCAAATACACGGTAGGAGAGAGTGGTGCTACGGTATTTTCAGTAACAGGCCAAAAACAACAAAATGATTCTGAGCTTTGGTATATGATAGATAATTCGCTGATGAATACCTTGCCTGACAGCTGGGGCATAGCCGAACGATTTATATTATTACCCATTAACAAATGGTATAATGATTTTACCAGGGTGAATATCGGCGGGATTACCTGTGACAACTCGGATTTTTACAACAGCGAAGTGCATGAAAACCAGGTATACCTGCCCGCAGCAACAAAAAATGATACAGAACCACTGTACCTCGGATTTTTCCATACGGGTGCTTACCAGGATGCACTGAGCGGATATGGTGGTATAAAACATTGTTTGATTCCAAGTCCAAAACACATCTTGGTCGACCGAGACGAACAAGGCAATTTGGTGGATAGATTGTATCAGGAAGAGCAAGCTGCTGAAGATATGTTGAAAATATTGGGATATTAATGAACAATGTACAATGTACAATGTACGATGTACGAAGTACAATGTACGATGTACGAAGTGGGATGTGGGATATAGAAAATAGGATGTACATGATCGATGTGCAATTCGCGAATTACGAGTATTTTTTAAAATTTAAATTAATTAAAAATGAATAGAGGTCCGGTTTCAAAGTTTATTGAGCATCATTACAGACATTTTAATGCAGCGGCCCTGATGGACGCAGCTAAGGGATATGAATCTCATTTACTCGAAGGGGGTAAAATGATGATTACTCTCGCAGGGGCGATGAGTACAGGGGAACTGGGTATATCACTTGCTGAAATGATCAGACAGGGAAAAGTAGATATCATATCCTGTACCGGAGCCAACCTCGAAGAAGATGTTATGAATCTCGTTGCTCACAGTAAATACAAGCGAATACCCAACTATCGTGACCTTACACCAGAGCAGGAATGGGATCTGCTGGAAAACCATTATAACCGGGTGACGGACACTTGTATTCCGGAAGAAGAAGCGTTCCGCAGATTGCAAAAACATTTGCATCATCAATGGGTAAAAGCAGAGCAAAATGGGGAATCTTTTTTGCCACATGAATTTTTATATAAAACCGTTTTAAGTGGAGATCTGAAACAATACTACGAGATAGACCCAAAAGATAGCTGGATCGTAGCGGCTGCAGAGAAAAACCTCCCAATTATTTGCCCGGGCTGGGAAGACAGCACTACCGGTAATATTTTTGCCAGCTATGTAATCAAAGGAGAATTAAAATCATCTACTGTAAAAAGTGGAATAGACTATATGGTGTACCTGTCTGACTGGTATAGAAAAAACTCCGGTGGCAAGGGAGTTGGTTTTTTCCAGATTGGTGGTGGTATCGCCGGTGACTTTCCGATCTGTGTAGTGCCCATGATGTACCAGGATCTTGAATGGCACGATGTTCCTTTCTGGTCGTATTTCTGTCAGATCAGCGATAGTACTACTTCGTATGGCTCCTATTCCGGAGCAGTACCCAACGAAAAAATTACCTGGGGTAAGCTGGATATCCACACTCCTAAGTTTATTGTAGAAAGCGATGCGACGATAGTGGCACCATTGATTTTTGCCTGGGTACTGGGATGGTAAGGTAATTTTTCGTCTTCGATCGAAATCTTTATCTACGTAATCTTAAACTTATTGACCGGGACTGAATTGAAATAGTGGGGTCTTAGTATTTCCAGGAAATGTCTTCATAGTCATTGTATCTGGAATTTAATTCTTTCTCATAGTCCGCTACAATCTCTTTAAGCCTTTTTACCGCAGAAGCGGTTTTAAAATTAATTATGTCTTCCTTCATGAACTTGATCAGATCCTCTTCCATTTTTTGGACTTTTAACCAATCTGAATGCAAATGGTAACCCTGGGCCAGGTAAAAGGCATTAAACCGGTATTTAGAATTTTGTGTGAGGACGGTTATTTTTTGTTTTTCTTCGGCTAATTGTTCTTTTAATATTTCATTGTAGATGGATAGCTTTTCATCAGTGAGGGCATTGATATTGTTTTTTTCTTTGTTTATAAATTGAAGTTCGAGCTTTAATAATGTATGTAAATCTTTGTTTTGATAGGCTTCGATTACTTTTTGCATCAGGCCTGTTTTTCAGCCTTAATGGCTTCGTCCAATTCAATATCAGGATGAAGTATTTTAGCCAGCTGTTTGTATAAGGTATGTATGTCTTTTGATTTGGCCTCTTCGATAGCTCTTAACTTTTCTTCATTTTTTTGATTTCTTGGCCTTCCACGGTGTTTGTAAGAAGTATGATGGGATTTGGATTGAAACCGACCCTGGCTTTCGGCTCTTTTCAATTTTTCTTTTAATTCAGCCATAAACTCTGCTTTCTCCTGATCATTGCTATCAGGCTTCATCCCGGACAAATCCAATTCGATCCCCATTTCATCTAACAAGTCTTCCATTTCGTCTTTCATCAGGTCAAAACGATCATCTCTTTCTTCCTGTATACTATATCCGTTTACTTCTTCAAATAGTTGTTTTAATTCATCATCCTCGGTATATGCCTCATCGATCGCAAACAGGTTGTCCAGTTGGGCGGAGATGATTTCCGGTAAGATGTCCTTTTCGAATCGCGAGAGTTTACTTCGATTTTCCTTTAATGCCTTGTGCATTCTGATAATTAATTTTTTTAGTATTTCCTTCTTTTCCTGGATTACTGGCAATATATATTCTGTATAGTTTTTTAACCCTTCATCGAGCAGGCCGGTTGTGATTACCGTCAATTCCCTTTGTAGTTCCAATTCTTTAATGAGTTTATTGAACTCTTTTTGTTTTTTGGAAAGTTTGTGATGAGCGGTTTGTTTTTTTATTACCAGATTTCGATCTTTTGGTTGGTCATTCTCAAAAAGACTGGATTGAGACATATTAAATTCTTGAATATTACTATGTAAAATATAAAAATTGCAGAATATGGAATCACAATTCTACCAAATAGTAGAGTCAATTTTTTGACTTCACTGGTGATCCAGTAAAAGAGGAAGACCGAAGTGGAAATTTATATTTATACTTTAATTCCTATCTGGCTCGGATAATAGGTTTGAGCAAAAGGTCGTGTATCGGCATTCTATTTCATTTCAATTCAAATATGGTTCGATTAATGGGGTCACCGGTCACAGTATGAAAGGATATATAAACAAATTTCAATTCCAATATGGTTCGATTAATGGCGCCAATACTCATTTATTTATTGGGCACAAACGATATTTCAATTCCAATATGGTTCGATTAATGGTAATTACTTTGCCGTCTGGCCGTTCACTTTCTTACATATTTCAATTCCAATATGGTTCGATTAATAGATATTGTATATTCTTACAATGCAGAAGTAAAAGATGGATTTCAATTCCAATATGGTTCGATTAATAGTCCAAAATGCAGGAATGCCATACACACTATCAGCATATTTCAATTCCAATATGGTTCGATTAATAGTCATCATACCCAATTACTTTTATTCTTACTATTCTATTTCAATTCCAATATGGTTCGATTAATAGCTAAATATGCCGGGCTTCAACTTGTCCCTTCTTTATTTCAATTCCAATATGGTTCGATTAATGGTGCTGGATTTTTTTACTGCTTTATTCCAGTTTATAACATTTCAATTCCAATATGGTTCGATTAATGGACAGTATAGTTTAAGATATGAACAATTTCAAATAAAATTTCAATTCCAATATGGTTCGATTAATAGTCGTAGTCTTTCCGTTTTTCCGAGGTACGAAGATGAAATTTCAATTCCAATATGGTTCGATTAATGGAGGGACAAGTCCGGTAGAGATACAATACAGTATCAAATTTCAATTCCAATATGGTTCGATTAATGGTTTTCTTTATCTGATAAATCTAATGTTTTTTTATTGAATTTCAATTCCAATATGGTTCGATTAATGGATTTATTCTTACCATGTATCGACCTACTGGAATAGAATTTCAATTCCAATATGGTTCGATTAATGGATCACCTGGGTATCGTACTTGATTATTATAATTCAAATTTCAATTCCAATATGGTTCGATTAATGGAGAATGCGAAAAAGGAATATTTGCCTTATGTAGCTAATTTCAATTCCAATATGGTTCGATTAATGGATCTGCCTTTTTTAAAATATCTTCCCTGGATAGTAAATTTCAATTCCAATATGGTTCGATTAATGGTATGCCATTGCCATTTGACCGCAAAGGCAAAGACGAATTTCAATTCCAATATGGTTCGATTAATGGTCAAGTATATCTTTTAATAATATTCCTTTGTCTTTATTTCAATTCCAATATGGTTCGATTAATGGAAATCAAAATGGGATTGGTATGTGTTGGGGGGTAGAATTTCAATTCCAATATGGTTCGATTAATGGGATTTAGTTACCTTAAAGTTTTCACCCCTGAAGCTAATTTCAATTCCAATATGGTTCGATTAATGGCAAAGTGGTGGCCAGTGATAAAAGTAGGTATTGTTGAATTTCAATTCCAATATGGTTCGATTAATGGACATCAAAGGCAATAGCAAAATTGTCCTCTATCGCCATTTCAATTCCAATATGGTTCGATTAATGGATTAGCCAAAAATATC
>CAYNIG010000154.1:0-6999 GCA_964396995.1 uncultured Saprospiraceae bacterium
AATGCCATCCTCCTTACCGCCGAAGATCTCGCCGATCCAACAAATAAACCACGAAATCCTAGATTCAAGTGGGATTTGCGATTACAACTCGGATTAATCGCGTCCGGTGCGTTCCCTATCCCCGCCTCGCCCGGCGCCCCACCCTCGGTCCCGCGCACACCTTCCACGCCACATCTCACGCCCAACGCGCCGTATTAAACTGATTTTTTATTTAAAATACTATAATCCGTACTCTCGGCCAGTATAAGGTTGGTTAATTGCCCTAATTGATCTATTTCCAACATTACTTCGTCACCGGGATTTAACCATTGTTCGATGTAGAGAGGGTCATTTAATTTCCCGGTTCCATTTAACTCTAAAAAACAACCGGTACCTACCGTACCACTACCTATGACCTCACCCGGATATAAAGTAACACCGTAGGATGCTCTTTCAATGATCTCTGCAAATGTCCAGGTCATATCTCCCAGGTTTCCTTCACTTACTTTTATACCATTTACCCGGCAGGCCATTTTCAAATTCCAGGAGGTGCCAATATGGTTAGCCTCAGGTTTGATTTCATAATCAGTAAGTTCGTCTAAGGTCAACAGATAAGGTCCAAGGGTAGTGCAAAAATCTTTACCTTTTGCTGGACCCAGATTGAGTTTCATTTCTTCCATCTGCCACCTGCGTGCACTGAGATCATTCATGATCATCAGTCCTCCTATGTATTCGCCGGCTTGAACTGCTTTAATATTTCTGCCTTTTTTACAAATTACTATTGCGGCTTCCAATTCAAAATCTAATTTTTCAAAATGATCCGGCATACAATAAACAGGGCCGGGACCCTGAATACTTAAATGATTGGTAAAATAAAATACAGGGAATTGTTCAAATTCGGGTATCATAGGTAGTCCTCTGTTTCTCCGTGCTGATTCCACATGCTGATGAAATGCATAACCATCTCTGCATGAAACCGGATGCGGTATAGGTGCCAATAGTTGTATATTTTCACTACTTTCTGCATGTACTATTAAGGGATCCAGTTGGATTTTTGTATTCCATTCTTTTAATTTTGGAAACTGTACATCCCAATTATTCAAAAAATCCAGGATAGTGGCAGGTAAATCCAAATGCAAAGACTGGACATTATATATTTTATCATGCACAAAAAGCCCCAGCAGTTCTTTATTCTTTTTTAAATAACTTACTAATTTCATTTTTTAGCGTTACTCAGCCCAACTATAAGTATAATCCACCAATTCTAATTCCAAAGCCTGCTTCGTAATCATCAATGGATGAAATGTATCTACCATTACTGCCAGTTCTTTTGTTTCCTTTGCACCGATACTTTTTTCTACTGTACCGGGGTGCGGACCATGAGGTATACCGGCCGGATGCAGGGTGATCATACCTTTGGATACATTTTTTCTGCTCATAAAATCACCATCTACATAATACAGTACTTCGTCACTATCTATATTGCTGTGATGGTAAGGTGCAGGTATCGCCATCGGGTGATAATCATATAATCTCGGCACAAAAGAGCAAACTACAAAATTATTGGCTTCAAATGTCTGGTGTACTGGAGGAGGCTGATGTATTCTGCCGGTGATGGGTTCAAAATCATGAATAGAAAATACATAGGGATATGCACATCCGTCCCAGCCCACTACATCAAATGGATGACTGGCATAACGTAAATCGTATAATTGATTTTGTTTTTTGGCTTTTATAATAAATTCCCCTTTTTGATCAATTGTTTTTAAATTTTGGGGAGTCCGGATATCCCGTTCACAATAAGGTGCATGCTCTAATAACTGACCATATTTACTCAAATAACGCCTAGGATACCGGATAGGAGAAAATGATTCTACTATAAATAATCGATTGGTCTGCTGCTTAAATTCGATTTGATAGATGGTACCCCGGGGAATGATTATATAATCTCCGTATTTAAAAGGAAGTTCTCCGTAGGCAGTATTTACAATTCCTTCGCCTTCGTGTACAAAAATCATTTCATCAGCATCTGTATTTTTATAAAAATAACCTATCGTGCCTTTTGTTGGCGAAGCCAACACCAAATGACAATCTTTATTTACTAATACCGGAACCCGGCTGAGTATATAATCATCTGCCACTTTCAGTGCAAATCCTTCAAAACACCTGTGCCTGAGCATTTTTTCCTCAGCCACCATTGGCGAAAGATCGGTGCCGGGCTCTGCATGTATGATTTGGGTGGGTGGCTGCACATGATACAATATGGAATAATCATTGCTAAATCCCTCTGTGGTGAATAACTGTTCAGCATATAATCCGCCCTGTGGTTTTCTAAATTGGGTATGCTTTTTATGAGGAATGGTCCCTCGGCTTTGATAATGGGGCATGTAAAAAACGATTTAATATAATGAACTAAAAAAATGATTTAATTCTTGTGCGGCATGCGCAAGCTGATCAAAATGGTCCAATACAAAATACTTTTCCTGGAATCGATCTTTTATATACGGAGTGTGGATGACCTCATTTATTTGAAATGGAACATGTACCGCAGCTGAGGATAGGGAATATTCCGTTTCACCTATTGAAGAGAGAATACCAGCCCCGTATATTTTAACCTGCTTATTTTCTTTGACCAGCCCAAATTCTATGGTGTACCAATATACACGTGCGATGGCTTCTATCACCTCTTCTTTGTCGAGATGTTTTACGGCTAATGCAGCTAATTCATATAAAAAATGGGTAATGCGGGTGTCTGTCAATAAAGGTATGTGACCAAATACATCATGAAACATGTCCGGCTCTTCCAGGTAATCCAGTTCCTGCATCTTTCGGATCCAGGTAGTGGTACCGAATTCCCTGGTATACATTTTATTAAAAAAGTCTGCATTGGAGATTAATCCGGGCACGGCATAGATCTGCCATCCGGTCAATCCCTTTAATTTTTTATTTACTTCTTTAAAATCCGGAATTTTCTGATCGTTAAACTCCAGCTGATCCAGCCCCCATTTAAACTTATTGTACGCTACATCAGCTACTTTTTCATATTGTCTTTTGTATAATACAGACCATACTTCGTGATCCGATATCGTATATTGATTATATTCTTGTTGTACCAGCATATTGATTTGCTTACTTGTTTTAAATTGTTTTTATTTTTTTAAAATTTTCAACTTCGATGAGGATCTGTCGTATTTTATTCAACAGGGGCAACACCTCTTCTTTTTTACAGGTACCTATACTCAGGCGGTGCCATCCTGTTTCTTTAGTTGTTCCGAATATTTCAAATGGCAATAATCCTACTCCGGCTTTTTCCAATAATACCTGATGTGCATCTTCAAAGTCAAGTTTTACGGAAAGATAAATACCACCTTGTGGAGGAATGGCATCAATAGAAAGTCCTTCTTGTTTTAGTTTTAGTATGCCGTGGTATAGTAATTCCAATCGTTCAGTTAACTCTGACTTAAACTTTTTCAAAAAGGATTTTACCTGATCTTCATTTTTTAAAAACGCAGCAACCCCTTTTTGCTCAGCCATAGGTGCCCAGGCGCCTACATGAGATAAGAAAGACTTCATTTTGTGGATTAATACTGCAGGACCCGCGGCCCATCCTACCCGCAATCCGGTAGCTGCAAAGGATTTGCTGATAGCATCAATATAAATTACATATGGTTTGATCTCAGGGTATACCGTCACCGGATCGTAATGCGTTTCGTGGTCTGATGTCAGCAACCAATACATCTGATCAAACAGGATATATAATTTTTTTTCATTCTCACCACGACGGAGATTTTCTGCATGTACCAATTCACTTATTTCCTTCAGATCTTTTTTTCGGATGAGGGTACCGGTAGGATTTAATGGACTGCATAAAACCAATAATACAGCATCATTCAATTTTCCAACCAGCTGATCTGCGGTAGGCATAAAATGATTTTTAGATGTGGTCTGTATTTCTACTGCCTTACCACCGGCCAGGTAAGTATAATACTGATTATTCCATGAGGGTACCGGAAACAATACTTTGTCACCGGGATCCACTATCATTTTATAGGTAGCATAGATCAGTGGCCTGCCGCCACCGGCGACTACTATTTCCGATGGATGATATACCATGCTTTTATGGTTCAGTAAGAATTGAGCGATGGATTCCCGCAACTCAAGTAAACCATCGGATGGAGGATAATTAGTATATTTATTACGATAGGCCTCGTGTATGTATTCTTCTAAAAGCTCAGGGATTGGAAAAATAGTCGGGTCGAAATCGCCTACGGTAAGGTTATACATTTTTTCCCCGGCCAAAATTCGTTGTTTGATCCGGTTGCTGATGCTCAGTATCTGTGAATCCTGTAGATGGTCTGTGATGGCAGCCAGTTTCATAGGTTACCGCGAGCCTCCTGTTCCCGTTCTATTGCTTCGAAGAGTGCCTTAAAATTTCCTTTGCCAAAACTTTTTGCTCCTTTGCGCTGTATGATTTCAAAAAACAAAGTAGGTCTGTCTTCCAATGGTTTGGTAAAAATCTGCAATAGGTATCCCTCTTCGTCCCGGTCTACTAATATTCCGAGTTCACGAAGCGGTACAAGATCTTCATCTATATGTCCTACTCTATCAAGTAACGAATCGTAATAACTAGCCGGCACTTTAAGAAATTCAATTCCCCGTTTGGATAATTCAGTAACGGTTTCGAGGATATTATGGGTGGCGATCGCGATATGCTGTACCCCTTCTCCATTATAAAAATCGAGGTATTCTTCCACCTGGCTTTTTTTCTTACCGGCAGCTGGTTCATTGATTGGAAACTTAATATACCCATTGCCGCTGCTCATGACTTTACTCATCAGTGCAGAGTATTCAGTAGATATATCTTTATCATCAAAAGTGAGTATGTTTTTAAAGCCCATTACATCTTCGTAAAACTGTACCCATTTATTCATTTGATTCCAACCTACGTTTCCTACACAATGATCTACATACTGCAGGCCGGTGGGCTTTGGATTATAACTGCTATTCCATTTTACATATCCGGGCATAAAAAGTCCGTGGTAATTTTCGCGTTCGATAAAATAATGTACGGTGTTGCCATACAGGTGAATGGCACTCAAGGTCAGTTGACCGTATTCATCGGATAATGTGCGGGGAGATAAATAACCTCTTGCTCCTCTTGCAACCGTTTCATAATATGCTTTTGTAGCATCATCCACTCTGAGGGCGATTCCCTTTACACCATCACCGTGTGTGTAAATATGATCCGCTATTTCATTGCCTGTGCGCAATGGTGTGGTAAGTACAAAATTGATCTTACCCTGGTTGATTACATAGCTTGCTTTGTCTTTCACTCCGGTCTCCGGACCTGCATAGGCCAGGCTTTGAAAACCAAATGCTGTTTTATAAAAATGAGCAGCTTGTTTGGCATTGCCCACATAAAATTCAATATAGTCTGTACCATAAATAGGTAAAAAATCAGGACTGGTATTGATGTCTACCATATCCGATACCAATAAAGATTCCATTTAATTTAAACTTTTTTAAAATGAAGAATAGTTAATAAGAATAGAAAGGAGCAGAATTATTTCTGCTTGCAATATCAATAACTACTTCAATGGGAATCTTCAGCCAATGCCACCATCAACAAGACATAATTGTCCCGTTTGTCATCAAATACCTTATGTGGATAATCAGGTCTCAAAATAGTATGGGGGCAAATATACGTGTTTTGAAAATAACAAAAAGTTTCTTTTTGTGGTATCCGTTATAAGGTAATTAGAATGCTATGTATCACAATACAGCTGGAATGTACTTCCTCCAATTATGTTGTTCTTTAAATCCGAGGACTTCGCGGATTTTACGATTTGAAAACAGTGCTTCGTATTCGTCCAATTCACGGGTGACCGGCACTCCGGGAAAAAACCGATCTATCAACTCTTTGGTTGGGAGTATTGCCCCATTATGATCATTTCCAGCATTAAAAACCTGGTATCCTAAACCATCTTTTTTAATACACAAATCAACGATCTGCCCCAGATCACGCGCATCAATATAACAAAAAGCATTGCGACGGCGCACTTCAGGATTCTTAAAATAGGTAGGGAAAAGTTCCACGTATTCATGAGGCTCAACGACATTGCCGATTCTCAAGGCATAGATATCTATTGCGGATCTTCGCTGGAAACTGCGAGCTGTATTTTCATTTACCAGTTTTGATAATCCGTAGCTATCCATGGGATCGATGTCATAGTCTTCTTCCAGGGGTAATGAATGAGGATCGGTTTTACCATCGGAAAAACAAACTCCATAGGTAGTTTCTGAAGAAGCAATGATGATTTTTTTTATGCCCAGTTTCACTGCCGCTTCTATTACATTATAGGTACCGATGGTGTTAACTCTGAAAGTTTCATTATCCGGTTTGAGTAATATTCTGGGTACAGCCGCAAAATGTACTACCGCGTCAAAAGCAGGTATACTACCAAGCTCCAATTCATCCAGGCCCGCATACGAGCTCAGAGCATTAAACATTTGTCCCGAATCGGTAATATCAGCATGTAGATTATCTACTCCGGGATGATTTAGCGGAAGCAAATCCACATTGAGAACTCTGTATCCCTGGTTTAAAAGATAGGGTATCACATGTCTGCCGGCCTTGCCGGATCCTCCGGTAAAAAATATTCTTTTTTTGATCATGATATATATCTAGAAGGATGAAGTTAGAAAAACTAAACTGTATTGAATCATTTAAGGCTTACAAAGGTGGTGGGTATGCGCAAATATTGCCTTTATTTTTATTTTCCGAAAATAATTATAATAGAGGTGCAGCGAATGCCCTAAATGGTATATTTTGAAACCTCTGCGAACTCTGCGTCTTTGCGAGAGAATAAAAAACTATATGACTAAGATTGAGTGTGCCCTATGGTGTTTTTAACTTTCTCATTTTTACGACATGTATTGAAAATCTCCCCCATAAACCCAGGATCACCGACCATAAACAGATGCAGGTAAAGAATAAAACAAAATAGATTCATGAACCCA
>CAYNIG010000154.1:7099-11344 GCA_964396995.1 uncultured Saprospiraceae bacterium
GACTTTTACCAATAATGAAACCAAACAATTTGATTTGAGTAAATATACCTCCATTACCCGGTCTATGAATCTTTACAATTTATATCTTTTTCTGCCATGCGGAAGTAAAAAATGGAACAGTGGTTTGGAATGATGAAATAGATCTTGACCCGGATACACGGTATCTGGAAGGCGAAATTGTTGGATGTAAATAAAAGCTGGTGTTTTCCCTTAACTCTACCCAATTGTTTTCAAAACCTCTTCTTCATTTCCATCCAAATACCTTTTAGTTTTAGTATAGCCTCTTTAGTCTGCATCGTCGGTGCTGTATCAGCAGATTGTATTAAATTCATGATATGCAACCATTTGTTCTGCAAGCCGACGATAGTCTCTTTATCTGGTGTGGAAGCTGTAATACTGCCGTAAAGTTGATCCGGGGAAGAGGGTAGTCCCGATCCCCTGAGTGCATTCAATGTTTTTTTCTTTTCATCCGTGATGGTTGTCTTTAATAAATCATCTATATCATCACGCATAGATTGGGCCTCATGATAATATGTATAACATTCCATCGACAGATCGGTCTGCAGGCTAAGATCTTTATCGCTTATTTGTACACGGGGATCCAGTATTACCTCTAATTGTTTTTCAATTGACATATTACCGGTAGTAAGGATCACTTTATACATGCCGGGATGTACATAGGGACCATCCGGGCCAGGAGGTGTGTTTTTATATACTGCCGCGATAGACAATTCTCTTTCAGTGCCTGCAGGCGGAGCATATTTCAGATCCCATACGATTCGGTGATGACCCGTTGAAGTAGATACTTTTATTGCCGGTTTCATCCAATAAGCCGGATATGGAGCTTCACCAAAATTTACTTTGTCTTCCGGGTCTTTATCAGTATACTTTCGTATCACTTGATTGTCCTGAGTTTTAATTTCGATAGTCACTGCACCGGTATTGGACTTTAGGAAATAATCTATAGTGGCCCCGTTGGGCGGATTTTGCCCTGCGGGTTCTTCCGGAGGCAATGGGGTTTCGTGCAATATATTATCCCTGACTCGAATTGCAGTAGCCGGTTTGAATAAATAGGCATTTGCAGTTTTTAATGCACTGGCCATCTCTCTCAAAGAGGATATATTGTCCATGATCCATATCGATCTGCCATGAGTGCCTATCACCAAATCATCGTCTTTGATCACCAGGTCACGAATGGAAGTGGCTGGCATATTAGATCTGAGTGACTGCCAGTTTTCACCATCATCAATAGAGAAAAACACCTGTGTTTCTGAACCAGCATATAACAATCCCGGTTGTTTGGGATCTTCCCTCACTACATTGATTGGATTGCGATCGGGTATGCCATTGACTATTTCTTTCCAGGTATTGCCACCGTCATTTGTTTTATATATATGTGGTTTTAAATCATCCTTTCTGAGAGCATTTATTGAAGCGTATGCAGTAAGCACATTAAAATGACCGGCATCCAGTTGGCTTATTTTATCCCAGGAACCTAAGGATTTAGGAGTAATTTCTTTCCATGTACTACCACCGTCATTGGTAATGTGTATCAATCCATCATCGGTACCTGCCCATATGGTACCTATGTGAAGGGGCGATGCAGATACGGAATAGATTACGCCCCTCCTTGGCATATTTTTCATCTCTTCAGTTCTGAAATCACCTATACTTTCCGGTACATCATATTTTGTTCTGGTAAGATCGGGACTGATGATATCCCAGGATTGTCCACCGTTGCGGGTGCGCCAAAGCACATTAGTGGCAAACAAAAGGCTTTTAGGATCAGCCGGGTGAAATAATAATGGCATTGTACGCAGCATGCGATAATTTCCGGATCGCAATGCTTCCGGTGCTATGTTTTGCCCCAGACCGGTACGACGATCATATCTGATTAGTTTTCCGCCATAGATAATATCAGGATTCAGCGGATCCACAGCGACATAAGCATATTCATCGCTCCCCACCCCTTTCCAATCTCTGAAGGTGATTTGGCCCCCTTCGCCTCTGCTTGCAATACCCAGTGCACCACTTTCCTGTTGACCACCATACACATTATAAGGAAATTGATTATCGGTACTCACATGGTATAATTGTGCCGTAGGCTGATTGTACCAGGAAGACCAGGTACGACCTGCATTCACAGTGATGGTAGCTCCCTGATCAGCTGCAAATAACATGATATCGGGATTGATGGGATTGATCCAGATGCGATGATAATCATCACCACCGGGAGCCCCTTTTAATCCTGTCCAGGTTTTACCCCCGTCATCAGATACATAAGAAGCCGTATTCGCTGCATATATCTTGTTCGGATTTTTAGGATGAATTTTAATTTCAGCAAAATCAGAGCCCCTGCCCCAAAGTCTTCTTTCATTCGAAACCATTGCCCAGGTTTCGCCGGCATCTTTACTGGTATAAATACCACCATTGATATTGGCATCGACTGTGGCAAATAATAATTTTGGATTGCTATTGGAGATACTAAACCCAATTCTGCCCAAACCTTCATTTGCCCCGGGAAGGCCTTTCGTGAGAGGCTTCCATGATTTACCGCCATCAATGGATTTATATAGTCCTGAGTTTTTGCCTGACCAGCCGGCATTTTCCCAGGGTCCTTCACGATGTTCCCACAGGTCTGCATATAAAATATTGGGATTTACCGGATCCATTTCCACCTGCATAGCGCAGGTATTTTGATTTATATACAATACTTTTTGCCAGGTGATACCACCATCTGTGGATTTAAATATTCCCCGCTCTTCATTTGGTCCATAGGGATGACCCATACCAGCCACAAATACAATATCGGGGTTTTTAGGATGAATGATCACCCTGCTTATTTGCTGTACATCCTTGAGGCCAATGTGTTTCCATGATGTGCCGCCATCGATGGATTTAAACATTCCATTACCTATACTGAGGTCAGGCCTGTGCAATCCTTCACCAGTACCCACATAGATGACATTATTATTACTATGACTTACAGCCAGGTCTCCAATGGACCCGGTAGATTCATTATCGAATATCGGTGACCAGGTACGGCCAAAGTCATCGGTCTTCCATACTCCGCCATTATTGACACCGATAAAGAACATATTGGGTTTTTCAGGGATACCCACAGCTCCCACGGTACGGCCTGCCCGGAAGGGTCCGATCATCCGATATTTTAAATCCTGGTAATACGATGGAGGTACAGGTTGATTAAAAGCCAAGTGCACTTGTAAAAAGAACAAGAATAGAATCATTATTTTTTTCATTTGGAATTGGATCATGATTAAAGATAGAAAATGTTTTTGCAAATTAAGTTCAATCTCTCAGACTTTCCATTTACCTTGATTAAATATTCTAACCCACTTCTCTATGCTCGATATCGGAAAATACCACCAGCTCAGGTTAATGCGTGAAACTAAACAGGGTGCTTACCTGGATGATGGTGAAGATGGCATATTATTACCCACCCGGTTTGTCCCACCCGGTGCAAAATTTGGCGAATTGATTGAGGTATTTGTATACCAGGATAAAGAAGGCCGACCTATATGTACTACCCAAAAACCGATAGGGACATTGGGTGATATCGTGGTATTAAAAGCAGTGACCGTCACCGCACAGGGGGCGTTCCTGGATAATGGATTGATGAAAGATCTGTTCGTCCCAGTTAAAAATCAACTCACTGCAATGATAGAAGGTGGTGAATATCTTGTAAAAATCTATCTCGACGAATTGAGTAACAGATTAAGCGCCACGGAGAGGCTGGATAAATTTTTCAATAACGACACGCTGACGGTGGAAGAAAATGAGGAAGTGGACTTGATGGTATATCGTAAAACCCCTCTTGGCTACCAGGTAATCATCAACGAAAAACACCTGGGAGTATTGCATACTAATGAAGTGTACAGAGAGATAAAGATTGGCGATCGGTTTAAAGGACATATCAAAAAAATCCTGGCAGGAAATAAAATAGATGTGGTAGCAGGCAAATCCGGTTACAAACGGGTCGAAGATGAAGCTTCTAAAATTCTGAGATTACTCGATGAACATAAGGGTTATCTACCCTATCACGACAAAAGCAGTCCTGATGAAATCTATTCTTTTTTCAGCATGAGTAAAAAAGCATTTAAAATGACATTGGGCAATTTGTATAAGCACAAAAAAATACTACTGGAACCGGGAGGGATACGCAGAGTTAATTAAGGTTCATTGCAATAATGAGTACTTTTCACTAGTTTCCAAAATTTGAAAGTA
>CAYNIG010000155.1:0-7079 GCA_964396995.1 uncultured Saprospiraceae bacterium
GTACTGATTTTGAAAGTATAGGATTGCATGGCCGTCACTGGTTAAAATCAATGCTGTGGGTGATTCCCCTGATCATAGTATCTGTATTGGGTATACTAGGAAGTTTAGAATTGACTAAATTAATGGGCTGGAAATTTGGTGAATCTTCTGCTTTTGACTTGCTTTCAAAACCGGTGATTGCATTGATTACTGTCAGGGCAGGGATAGCAGAAGAAATTTTTACACGTGGATTTTTACTGGAAAGATTTACCAGCATTACGGGTAAAAAGTGGAAAGCTTTTTTATTATCTACCATTCCATTTGGTTTACTGCATTATCAACAGGGTTATGCCGGCATATTAATTGCTACCGTCGCAGGAGCGATCTTAGCATTATTCTATTTTTGGAAACGTGACCTGAAAACAAATATTATTGCCCATTTCCTGGTAGATTTTGTGCCCAATGTATTACTGAATTAAAATAATCAACCTTAGTTATCTATTCAAAAATATCTTTATCTCTCATTTGGAAATCTGCAATCACTATTGCAAAAACATCAATCATTTTAATTATAGATAAAATTGCAAGAAAGTGGGTAAGGAATGAATTTTTAATTGAACAGGGTATCGATAAATCATCCGCTACTGTGCGAATTCGTACAGTTATTTAAACGTATGTGGTTGGTATTTGATTGATTTTCAATGACTTTTATTTTTGGTACGATTGGTGACTTTAAAGTAGGCGTTCTGCTGGTTGATCGGTATGGATTTCCCATACGATTCAATTGAATGAATTTAAAAATTTGCATCATGTTTACAAACTATCTTAAAATAGCTTTCCGGAATTTGTTTAATCACAAAGTATTCAGCCTGATAAATATATCTGGCTTAGCCATTGGCCTGGCCGTCTTTGTTCTCATTATCAAATGGGTAGAATATGAATTCAGCTATAATGATTTTCATCAGGGTGGAGATCTGATTTCTGCTATTCAGACTAATAAATCATTTGCAAATAATGAAATGGCCACTTTTCCGGCAGTTCCTGCACCTCTGGCTTCATCTTTAATGAAAGATTTTGTGGAGATAGAAGCAGCAACCACCACTACCTGGGGGGACCAGAAACAATTAGCCGTAGATAATAAAGTTTTTGTTGAATATGGTTTATATACAGACAATGAATTTTTACGACTATTTACATTTCCCTTGATCAAAGGAGATAAAGCCACAGCCTTAAGTGAACCCAATAGTATAGTCATCACTCAGAAATTGGCTAATAAATACTTTGGAGAAAGAGATCCTATGGGTAAAACTATTCTCGTTGAAAGAGACAAACAATACAAAATTACCGGGGTGGCAAAGGATATACCTCTTAATGCAACGCTCAGTTTTGATTTTCTTATGCCGCTTAATGATTATTTACAGGATTTTGGGATGACTGGGGATAACTGGGATAATAGTAACGTAAGAGCTTATCTTAAACTCAAACCCGAAGTCAATTCTTCTTCTTTTGAGTCAAAAATTAAAACCTATCTGCATTCTAAATCGGAACAACAAGCTAAATCGGACCTGACCTTATGGAACCTTAAGGATTGGTATTTAAGAATGGATTTTAAGAATGGCAAATACAGTGGTGGTGGCCGCATCGTATATGTGCGTATGTTCATTATCATCGCCTTTTTTATACTAGCCCTGGCATGTATTAATTTTATGAATTTGTCCACTGCAAGAGCGACTAAAAGGGCAAAAGAGGTAGGGATACGAAAAACCATAGGAGCAGCAAAAAAATCATTGATTTTTCAGTTTATTTCAGAAGCCATTTTGATTTCGATTATCGCAGGTGTGGTGGCCATTGCAATTGTATATGTTACTTTACCTTTCTTCAATACCTTATTGCGTAAGCATATAGCCATTGATTTTATGGATTTTTCAGAATGGATCCCATATGCAGCTATAGTCCTGACTACCGGAATGCTGGCTGGTAGTTACCCCGCATTTGTCTTGTCCTCATTCAGGCCGATCAAAGTATTAAAATCACTGATTACGGATGTAGCCACGAATACGCTGATGATACGAAAAGTATTGGTGGTGAGTCAGTTTACGGTATCCCTACTACTTATAATTGGTACCCTGATCATCACCAAGCAAGTATTATACCTCAAGAATAAAAACCTGGGTGTAAATACGGACAAGCTTATATGGTTTCCCAATAATATTCCCATGGATAAAATCACACTTGCATTGAATGAAATTCATACAATACCCGGTGTGCAAAAAGCGGCACAAGCTTCCATGACCTTCAGCGGGAGTAATAATCGTGCTTCGGATGTGAGTTGGCCCGGAAAAGTAATTGGAAACGATATCTTTTTCAGTTTTATCGCAGGCAGTCATGATCTTCCGGAGACCATGGGCATGAAGTTGAAAGATGGCCGAAGCTTTTCATCCACTTTTTCTTCGGATACCGGTGCATATATACTCAATGAAGAAGCTGTAAGGCGAATGGGTTTACAAGATCCCGTTGGGAAAATAATGGAGACTTCTGCAGGGTCGGGGACCATAGTAGGTGTGGTGCATGACTTTCATTTTGAATCATTACATCACCCCATCGCTCCCATTATTATTACCTGCAGACCGGAATGGACCTGGAATGTATACGTAAAGCTCAACAGTCCGGATGTGCAGAAAACCATAGCAGATATAGAAAAAGTCTACCGAAAATTTGCCCCTGGTTTTGTGTTTGATTATAATTTCCAGGATCAGGAATACGACAGGTTATACCGGTCAGAAAATCAGATAGGAATATTATCCGGATGGTTTTCTGGTTTCGCTATTTTTATTTCTTGTCTTGGATTATTAGGACTTTCTCTGTTTATGATTGAAAGAAAAGCAAAGGAAATCAGCATACGCAAAATATTGGGAGCAGGAGTGGCCAGTATTACTTATATGGTTTCTAAAGAATTCATTGCGCTGGTTTTCATTTCAATAGCCATCGCCATACCGGTTGGATATTTCCTGTTAAATAGATGGTTAGGTGGTTTCGCATATAAAATAAATATAGAGTGGCCGGTATTTTTATTGGCCGGAATGTCAGTAATTTCCATTGCATTAATTACAATAGGTTATCAGGCAATAAAGGCTGCAATAGCCAATCCGGTAAAATCACTACGAGCTGAATAGGTATGTTGCTCAGAATCTGCTTTTGGATTAAATCTTTTTTTGGCAGCTTAGCTTTAGTATTCTGTTATACTATTTGCCGTGATTAATCAATTTTGATTACCAGGCCACCCCCTTCAGCTAATTT
Organism: uncultured Saprospiraceae bacterium; assembly: GCA_964396995.1. GTDB lineage: Bacteria > Bacteroidota > Bacteroidia > Chitinophagales > Saprospiraceae > JADJLQ01. Next base: position 3,277 of record CAYNIG010000155.1, read on the forward strand.
TAAGTAAAGAATATCCTGGTTTGTAACGGATCTTATTTCTATATTGAGGTGGTTTCCATTTTGTGCAACATCTTCTGCATCGGTATAGATGGTGGCACTATGGTTGCCTTGCATCAGGAAACCAAGTGGAATGGTCACCTCTCTTGATTTCTGGTTGGTGATCGTTCCGATATACCAACTTGTATCTTTTCTTCGGGCTATAGTAATGTACTCTCCGGGAAGTGCGTCGATGACTTTGGTTTCATCCCAGGTAGTGGGTACCTCTTTTAGGAAATCCCAACCGGGCTCCCCCTCGTATGCTGCAGGGTGGTCAGCAACCATCTGGAGACTGCTTTCGAGTACAACATACATGGCCAGTAGATGGGTTCGGGTGCCTCGTAGTATAGGTCTTGTAAAGTGTGGTGTATTAAAATTTCCTGCCCGGAAACCGCCAAGATGATAGTCTGTAGCTCCGGATAGCATTCGTGTAAAGGGTACATCGATATCGTGATCAGCACTTAAGCCTCCATTGGTCCACTTATTGTATTCATAGTTCATTACTGCTTCTTTAGTAAGTTCATTGGGATAGGTTCGTTGGATGCCGGTGGGCTTGTAGGCGCCATGCCATTGAATATGTAATTTATGTTTTGCTGCTTTCTGCAAAATCTCTGTCTGAATATTTACCATTTCCTGGTCATCCCGATCCATAAAATCCACCATCATTCCGGTAAGGCCCCAACGCTCATATAAAGCAAAAGCAGAATCCAGCTTGGGATACAACGCAGCCCACTGTACCCAAATGCGTGTCCCGACCCCCACCGATTTGGCATAATCACAAACTTCTTTCATGTCCAATCCGGGTACCGGTGTAGTGGGATCAGCATTTGGTCCCGGCTGGTAATTGAGTCCATCGTCTACATACCACTGATGCAAGCCATACTCCACCACGGAGTGATATTCTATACGATTGCGTGCACAAAAATCAATATAATATTGGTTGGTGACAAAATTATTGCCCGGGGCATTCAGTGTATCAGGTGTAATATTGCCATTCCACCATGGAAAAGTTGTCTTGCCTGGTTTGATCCAGGATACATCATCTAATACACAAGGTTCATTCAGAGTAGTGATGATATTGGATTCTATCAGCGCACCGATACGATCACTTATCAGCATTACTCGCCAGGGAGTTCGATGAGGCAATACTGCTTTAACTTTTAAACCGTTTTTGTTTGGCAGTGGAGATAGCCTGGACACCAGCGTATCGTGATGTTTTACCAGATACATTCCAGCGTAATCAAGCAGGGCAGCCTCGGTAATACCCATAAACACAGGCCCCGGATATTCAATTAAAGTAGGCATATCCATCAGTGTATCCTCTTTTATATCTGCCCAGGGTAAATAATCATAATATCCTTCATGAGAGGTGGTATAATTTTCTCTGAATAAAGTGCGTACCATGGGATTGCCTGAGAGCTTAAAAGTGCTTAATTCATCCATCAGGTTGTATTGATTCCAGTTGGCTTGTACAGGAAATACATATCTGAATGCGAGGCCATCATTGAATGCACGAATGACCAGATTTATTTTTCTTTTTAAGCCAGTTGATTCCTCCATTGGCAAGGTAATTTCTTTATATCTCGTTTTTACATGACTTGCCTTTCCATGCACTAAATCATATTCTTCAGTAGTATCTCTGTAAAAAGGTTTGTTTAGCCTGATGTTTTTCAATTCCCCAAAATCAAATAACAATCGAAGCGTGGAAAAATCGATTAATGATTTACCCTTAAAAGACACGCTATACTGAGGAGTGGATTGAAACATCCTGAATGTAAGCATTAGGTTTCCATCAGGGGATGAAAACCCGATTGGTTTTTGAGCCGATAGCAGGTGAAGACCAATACAAAATACAAATACAAAAAATTTCATGGGCATTTTAATTATCTATGTACCTAAAATCCTTTTATTCATCAGGACTAATCCGACAAATATAAGTCGGCGATTTTGATTCAAAAACCATCAATATGGATTACCTAAGGATGAATGATTATAAGTATATCCGTAAAATAAGTCGAATAACTGCAAGCCGGAACCAGACTACTATAATTTAGGCTAACTCAATGTAAACTCCGGTAAGTACAATAGTTTTCCACCTTGCAGTGCCGATTCATGTGCCAGAATGCCTACACAAGTAATATTGGCTGACTGACGAGCATTGGGAAATGGATCTCGGCCTTCTGCCAAAGCATTCAAAAATTCATTTACCAAATGCGGATGCGAACCCCCATGACCTGCGCCTTGTATAAAAGATAAATGCTGATTGCTGTCTGCATCATATACACCTCCTGTGGTAAAAGATTGAATAGACTCTGGTAATAAATGAGCATAATCAGGAATCTTTACCCGTTCCGGTTTTTCACCGGTATGTATCACAGAGTCTTCGTGTTCTATTAATGTCCATTCAAATGTTTTTTTAGAGCCATATACATCGAAGCTTTCACGATATTGGCGGGCAGTGTTAAAAAGAGACCGCGTCACTTCTGCAGCAAGATCAGAGTGGCGGAATTTAATATGACAGGTTTCAATCGCAAATGGAGAATTGTATTTTTTTATCAAATGTTCATCAATGGTTCCGGAACCAAGACAGGAAACATATTCGGCATCGGCCTTTGCCAGAGCCACTACTGGCCCAACGCAATGGGTGGCATAATGCATAGGAGGTAATCCTTCCCAATATCCCGGCCATCCGGCCATTTCCTGCTGATGAGATGCTCTTAGAAATTGCAGCTTACCCAGTTCTCCTTTTTCATTCAATTCTTTAATAAATAAAAATTCACGGCTGTAGACTACGGTTTCCATCATCATATAGGTCAAGCCGGTTTCTTTGACTGCTTCCACAATTTGCCGGCATTCATCTACTGTTGTTGCCATGGGTACGGTACACGCCACATGCTTTCCTGCTCTCAATGCTTTTATAGATTGTTCGGCATGATTTTGAATTGGTGTATTGATGTGTACAGCATCGATATTTTTGTCTTTTAATAATTCGTCATAATCAGTATACCGATGATCTATACCAAATGCATCCCCTATTGCATTTAGTTTTTCTTCATTGCGCTGGCAAATGGCATACATGGTAGAATAAGGATGCCGTTGGTAAATAGGTATAAACTCCGCTCCAAAACCAAGACCGATGATGGCTACATTAAAATTTTTCTTAGTCATAGACAATAGATATTAAATGGTAAAGTTTTTAATTATAAAGTTATTTTGAAAAAGTATTTTTTAAAAATCGGAGTCCTTCTGTTGCAAATACATCCTGGCTTTCTGCCATAGGATGCCAAAAACAAACCGCTCCGGCTAATTCCTGATTGTGGGTAGTAAAACTTTCAATAGATAGGGCGCCCCTATACTGAATTGCTTCTAATCCTTTTTTGTATGCGGCCCAATTGGTTTGCCCTGTGCCGGGTGTACCTCTGTAATTTTCCGAAACTTGCATATGTATGAGATGATTGCCACAAGCTATGATGGCGTTTTCTATATCCCTTTCTTCGATGCTCATATGAAAGCTGTCGAGCATAATTTTGGCTGCCGGATGATTTATGTCTCTTATCAATCGTATCGCATCCTCTGCTGTATTTACCAGGTCTGATTCAAATCTATTTAATGGCTCCAGTGCTATTTTTATTCCTCTGCCGGCAGCCATCTCACATACTTTTTGAAGGTTTTTTACTGCGAGCGACCATTCTTTTTTTCTTTGATCCGGAGATACCATTCTTGCTTTACCCACTGCTGAGTACATAGGGCCGGCAAAAAAACCGGTT
>CAYNIG010000155.1:7179-11334 GCA_964396995.1 uncultured Saprospiraceae bacterium
TACCATTCTTGCTTTACCCACTGCTGAGTACATAGGGCCGGCAAAAAAACCGGTTCCGAGCTCAGCGCAAAGATCAAGGCATTGATCTATATATGAAAAACATTGAGCATGGACAGCCGGATCATCGTGGGTCAAATCACGCGTTGGGCCAAATGCGCCGCAAATAACAACGTTGAGATTATAATCCGCTAATGCATTTTTCAATATTTTGCAATCCACCAAGCTTGGATCTTCCAGGGCTATTTCTATTACATCAAACCCCATTCCGGAGACCTTAGGAAATAGTTCTTCTATAGATTGTGTTGTAAAAGGAGATGTCCACAGCCAGGTGCTCACGCCATAAGTGATATTTTCATACATAACTATTAAATTAATTTACTAAGATTTTTAAACACATAGGCACATTAGTTTTATAAAGTTTCACATAGAATTTTAAATGAAAAGTTTTGTAGTACTCATAGTTGATTTACTTCGTAAATCTTGAAATGCAAATGCAATTCTTCATGTGATCTTGACATAAATCTACTTAAATTTATACTATGTGATACCTTATACATCCTATGTTTCTATGTGTTTAATTATTTTATTTTGTCACTCGCAATACCCCATTCATGATACGCCAATGCCCGGGGAAAGTGCATAGGTAAGGATAATCACCCGGCGTAGCCGGTACCTTTATATTTAATGTGTAAGATTTTCCGGGGTTTACTAACGGGGTTGCATACAACACTTCGGGCATTTTAGGGACATATAATAATTTGGCATTTGACCCGGCCTGGCTTTGTGCGAGTTTGTCTGCTTCCAGCCCCACTTTTTCAGATGTATTGGGCTTGATCAATACAAAATTGTGTTGCATATGATCAACATTCTTCAATATTATTTGTAATGTAGTACCTGCTTTGGCAGTGAGTAATGTTTTATCGTATTTCATTACATCTTTGATTACTCCCAAAACAATTATTTTATCTGCCTTGAACATTTTTTCCGCAGGAGCAATAGGTTCCAGTGTTTCGAGTTTGGAATTGGTTAGGTTGGCGCGCAAGGTGAAAAGGGTATCCGGATAGTCTGCTACTTTTTCATTTCCTTTCCGGTTATCGAAGCCGACCCGAATAGGTAGTTCCAGATCTTGTTTAAACATTCCAGGTGTGGTGAGGCCTGCTGCTTCTTTATTATCAATCATTAGTTTTAGGGTACCGTCTTTTTGCATACCTGCTTTGAAAGAAAATTTAGTTGGAAGTGGTTCCTTGCTTGAAAGTTGAAAGGCTGTACCATTTACATTTACACTGAAATATAATTTATTATCCATCATATATACTGCGTATCCGTTGGTTTTATTTCCATGAGCTACTATCATTCCGGAAAATGGAGTGATGGTATTGGTAGCACCAGCCTGGGAAATACGGGCAGCTCTTTCGATATCACCGGAAATTAAAAATTCATTTCCTTTCATGTCGGTATTCTGAACCTGGTCTCTGCTAAACCTTCTCAGGGGTATAGAGGTCAATCTTGAACCAAATGCCAGTCGCTGTGCCAATGATGCTTCAATCAAAGAGGGATTCATATTTAATCCTTTCTTTTTAAAAGCAGTTCTGAAGGTTTCCTGATTTAATTTACTCGCTATGGTCAACCCATGTTTTATCCAGGTATCGGAAATATTTTCTTCTTTGCTTGCCATATCTACTAATAAATTACCAATAGTGGCGGATGGGGCCATATCTGTAGTGGCCAGTATAGCAGCTAATCGTACCCGCAGATCTTTATCATTGAATACGTTTGCTTTTTGCATAGCCAGAAAAGTGGTATATGTTTTTGGTAATACTTCAATAGCTGCTTTTCGCACTCCGGCAGCCTGATGGCTCAATGCCTTAACTGCAACCGCCATTGCCATAGGGTAGTGGGTTGTCATTGCTTTTAAGCCATGGATAGTCCACAATGCATGGATAGCCGGGGCATTGATTCCTGCCTCATCTATTTGATTATTTTGAACGAGTTTGTAAAGTGCTGGCAATACTGACCGGTCTCCTTTTTCCACCAATAATCGTTGGGCTGTAGTACGCCAGAACATATTATCATTGGAAAGGGCCGACACCAAATCGGCAGAATTCTTTTTGTGCAGACTGGTTGTATTTTTTTGATCATTGTTTTTATAAGCCAATCTATAAATACGGCCACGCTCATGATCTCGCAGTGGATTGATATAGGCATTTCCTTTTCCATTTTGTGCATTGATTTCAGAAGAAGCGATAGTGGGGGTGGGGTTGTGTTGTATAATAAAATCATACCAGTCTGTAATCCAAAGTGCACCATCAGGCCCCACTTCAGCTTGTATTGGAGCAGCCCATTCATCAGCGCTTACCAGCATGTTCCAGCCGTCTCCATTTTCTTTAAATCCCGATCCATTAGGTTGTAATAAAGTTTTATGAATAAGTCTTCCGGTAGGTTCGGTAACAAATGCAATGCGATTCCAATATTCTTTGGGAAATGACCTTGCGGTATACAGGCTGTGCCCTGCTGCTGCCGTAAAACCCCCATGCACATCTACCTGGCGCAGGTTTTTTGTAGCTACGTGCATGAGATAATGAGCATCCAGTTTTTCTACGCCTGTTTCATTTATTTTCACTTTGTCAAAATACCTCCTGGGCATCCCTAAAAATGCAGTATGTGTATTATTGGCAGTAGAAATAAAAATATCAAACTCCTCTGAAAATCCCAGACCCCAGGTATTATTGCTGGTGGTAGATATATGTTCCAGGTTTTTACCATCCGGATTAAATCTATACACCCCATTTCCAAATGCAAGTGAATCTTTACCTTTTTTACCATTATTGAAGCCGGAATATCCTACTACGCCCCATATTTTATTATCTATACCATATCTCAGATTAGAAGCCTGAGCATGCGTATCATTTTTACCCCATCCGGGGAGTATTTCTTTTCTTATATCCGCTTTGTCATCACCGGTAGTATCTTTTAAAAATATAAATGAGGGAGCCTGACTTACGATGATTCCACCATTGGTGAATACAAAACTGGTAGGTATGTTCAGCTTATCTGCAAATAAAGTCGTCTTGTCTGCCTTGCCATCACCATCCGTATCTTCCAGTATTTTTATACGATCGTCACCGATATCATCATTTTTTACTTCATTGGGATAATCTACCGTTTCGATTACCCATAGTCTTCCTCTTTCATCCCAGTTGATATAGATTGGATTTATGACATCTGGCTCTGCAGCGAATAATTGCAGATCAAAATCTACCGGTACCTGCATCAATGACATCGATTCTGTAGGGGTCAGGGATGCTTGTACTTTTGGTGCTGGTGTGCGATGCTCGTAGTTAGGCACCATGCCATCGAAATAGGTAAGATTTGCTATTTTGAATGCACCCAAATCAGCCATAGCATTCTCGCCCACTGCCCAGAATATACCATTGCGCACCAGGTCCAGGAAACCCTGGTTGGTAAATGTATTATCATCGTGACCATAAGCGGTATAAAATACCCGACCTTTACCAAACTCTCTCACCCAGGTATATGGTTCATGATGATCACCCTCTACTCTCTCTGTTAAAACTTTTATATTCTTACTTATCTTATCGTGTACATAAGTTTCATCTTTCGTCGTAAATGATGTGATGCCCTTCATCACCTGATGCGATGGATTTACGATGACTGCCGGGAAAGAATCATACTTGTGACTTTTAAACTGCCCCCCTATCATTTCGACCACCTCCGGTGAATTTCTGAAACAATAGGACGCACAGTGCAATGGGATAAATCCTTTGCCGCTGCGCACAAAATCGAGTAATGCTTTTTCTTGTGACGAACTGATAGAGTCGTGATTGGCATACAAGATCAATCCATCATAGTGACTCAGATTTTTTTCATTCAGATCAGCAGGTGTCATGGTAAAAGTAATATTGATACCATCCTTAAAATATTCTTTGAGAAATAGGTCGGCTAACCTTTCTGAATTGTGATGCCGGTTAGTCGTATGACCCAGGAATAAAATTTCCAGGCGACGGGGTGAAGGATTGTATTGAATTTTATGATCTGAGGCGGCTATCAATACCAAAGCCACTGATAATACCATAAATCGAAAGCAAAACCTAATACGTAACAAGACTATAAATTTAAACCTGTAAAGAGTAGGTC
>CAYNIG010000156.1:0-11322 GCA_964396995.1 uncultured Saprospiraceae bacterium
AAATGAATTATTAAAAAATCCCAATATCAATACAGCGTTACTGGAATCGGATGGAAAATCAGAACTAAAATTACGGCCTTCCACCAATTGCAATTTAAACATGGGCATAAAATCTTCATCTACCGTTTCGTATTTAATATTAATCTGTTGTTCACCATTTACTTTGGCTACCGTACCCCAGAATCCACCATTCTTGAGTGCAACTGAATTGATATTGGGATTTTTTAATAATTCATTTTTAAATAAATGTGTTTTTTGTCGGTTCATACCCCAGTTATTAACCATCACTACATTTTTATCATCGTACCCAAGATCTTTTGTCACCAGGTAATTAAATTGTTTGTAAATGATTAGTGTGACGACGATTAAAAATGAAGCCAACCCAAATTGCGCTACCACCAGGCCTTTTTGCAATAAAAATTTACCAGCCAGTTTAAAGCGACCATAGAGTGTATCTACCGGACTAAAACCACTCATCATCACTGCCGGGTAAAATCCGGCAATTATCCCGGTGATCAAAAACATAACTGAATAAATTGCGATCATTTTAAAATCCATGAGGTAGCTAAAAGAAAGCGCTTTATTGGATAATTGATTGAATGTTGGTAGGATTATTATCGCCAATAAAATGGCTATACCGAAAGCAACAAAACAAAGTAAAAAAGATTCTCCCATAAACTGGGTTATCAGCTGACCTCTCGCAGATCCTATTACTTTGCGTACTCCTATTTCTTTCGCCCGCTTGAGAGATCGGGCGATGGCCAGGTTGATAAAATTGATACAGGCAATAAATAATATAAACAGGGCGATACCGGTAAGTATATAGGAATAGATTGGATTACTGTCGTCCCGGAGTCCATTGCTTGCTATATATTCCCTGCTCAGGTGCATATCGGTTAGTGGTTGTAATAAATAAACCACTTTATCATTCACACCAAAATCCTTCATCATTTTTTCTTCGGCAGCTTTAGCCTCGGATTCGAATACTTTTTTCATTTTAGCTTCTACGGCTTTCGGATCTGCTCCGGGGACCAGGGTCACAAATGTGTTTTGAAAAAAATTAAACCAATTGTCATCATTTTGCATGTCTGCAGCACTGACTTTTTTCTTAGTTAAAAAATCAAATTTGATAGATGAGTTTTGAGGGCATTTTTTGGAAACAGCCGATATTAGATAGGACTTAAAATGACCATCATCTTTTAATTCCAGAAGTTTGCCTACGACATCGGTTGTATTAAAAAATCTCATTGCCATATCCTCTGATATTACGAGCGAATTGGGGTCTTGGAGACAGGAAAACGGGTCGCCAGATAAAAGAGGAAAGGTGAAAACGGTAAAAAAATTAGAATCCACAGCTAACATGTCATAATTTTTTATCTCCATGCCATGTCTGACATCGTGCCCATCATTCTGCATTCGTACATAGGATTGAATCTCAGGTATCGCAGCATGGAACCTGGGGCCCTGCAAATCACCGGAATTGCCGTCACTACTTTTAAAACTGCTATCGGCACCATACCATCGGTTGACCACACGATATATTTGAGACTTATTTTTATGAAAACGATCGTAACTTACCTCATCCCGGGTATACAATACAATAAGCATAGCACAAGCCAATCCAATGCTTAGCCCTGCAATATTAATAAAGGAAAAGATTTTATTCTTCCATAGATTGCGCAAGGTGATGACCAGATAATTATTAAACATATTTATTTTCTATTTTAAGATTAATCAATTTAATTTAATTCCTATTTTTTGACAATAGACACATTATAAAATACATACCCCGTTATTCCCATCATTCTGTATGAATGTTCTTCGCAATATTTGCATTGGCAACCCTGAAAGTCTGGACTACAATCAATGCGGCAGTCAGTATACCCAGTGTAGCTATTGCGATTACAAAAGGCATCACAGTAAGGTCTATCCGGTACACATAAGCTTTGAGCCAATGGTTCATCAATACATACGCCAATGGGCATGCCACCAATCCAGCTGTGATGAATATAAAAACAAACTCTTTGATAAACAATCCGATGATACCGGCTACAGAGGAGCCCAATACTTTTCTGATTCCGATTTCTTTTATTCTTTTTTGCAAGCTGAGACCAATCAATCCCAATACACCCAAAAAAACAATTAGAAATGCCAATAGTGTTCCGGCAAACGATGCTTTTTGTAATTGAAGCTCCGTGAGATAAAGGTTTGATAATTTTTCATCCAAAAATGAATATTCAAATGGTGTACCTGGCAATAGTTCATTCCATTTTTTCTGCAATGAGGACAAGGATTTACCTATATCACCCGGAGCCAATTTAAAAGAGAAGTATCTGAAGATTGGATTTAGTTTTAACTGGATGAAAGTGATGGGTGGAATTGCTGTGTTGAGTGAACCAAAATTAAAATCCTTTGTAACACCGGCCACTGTAAACACAAAAGGATTGCCCACAATTCTTAATTGTTTCTGGATCGCTTCCTCCGGCGATTTCCAACCCAACGCTTTTAGTTGTGACTCATTGATGACTACTTTTGAAGAATCAAGAGCCGGGATTGCGTTTGAATAAAAATCTCCTGCTATTAATGGAATAGAGTAAGTAGAGGCGAAATTTTCATCTGTATTGAGTGTGGTGCTCGATACAGCAAAAGTGGAATCACGATCTGCCCGATAAATCGATACGCTACCTGAACTTCTTCCATCTAATATTTCATAGGCAAGTGTGATGTTTTTTAGTTCAGGCATAGTTGCAAATTGATTTCGCAAATCAGTCATTTTCTTTACACCCTGCGGACTCCAATCCCTGGGTACAGCCGCAGAAACAATATATTCCTTTTCATAACCCAAATCTTTTGTAAAGAAATAGTCGACCTGCTTTGATATAATGAAAGCACCTATAAAGACCACTACTGCTGTGGCAAATTGAAAGCCAACCAGGGCTTTGCGCAAGGTCACTTTTTCCCCAACATTCTTTAATTTACCTTTGAGAGAATCAACTGATTGCATTGCTGATAAAACAAAAGCAGGATAAATCCCTGCCAAGCTACCTATAAGAAATACCATACCAATCAAGATACCATAATACGAACCCGGATACGAAAACAAAGAAGGTATGGTTTTACCCATGATGGTTGAAAATAAGGGTCTTGCCATTTGTGCTAACCCTACTGCAATGAGCGTGGCTATGCCGGTGAGCAAAATAGACTCAATTAAAAATTGACTGATCAATTGCAATCGCAAACCGCCCAACACTTTACGAATGCCTATTTCGCGCAGGCGTGATGCGGATCGACCCACGGAAAGATTGACAAAGTTGATTATGGCCATCATTAATATGAAAAAGGCAATACCTCCTAAGGCATACATTAGTTTTCTAATCAACCCATTAAATGCAGACAAATAATATTCATTTAATGGTTTGAGATAAGTGGTTACGTTTGTAGCTATAGCCGGTGATACATTCAGATTGATTAATTGTTCGATGACTGCGGACAATTGCTCAGGTTTGACATTGGGTTGTAATTCTAAATAGGAAGCAATGTATTGATTTTGCCAGGTCTCCATGTTGCGGCCAAAATAATTTATATTGGAAGATGAAATGTAAAACTGGTTGTCATTATCCGCAGTGATCCAGGTCACTGAATTGCGGCTTGGTTTTTTTAATACACCCGTAATGATAAAATCGTGCTTGGATCCCGAAAAATTTTCAATGGTCAATGATTCACCGACTACATCCGTGCGATCGAAATATTTTAATGCTTTTTCATCAGTGATGAGTAGAGAATATGGCCCATCAAAAGCTGTTTCCGGATCGCCACTCAATAAGGTAAAACCATACATCTCCAGCATGGTACTATCACAAATCTGCAAGCCCTCTCGAAAGGCTTTGTCCCCTTTAGTGATCGTAGAGCTTATACCATCCCAGCGATAAAAATTCTTTACCAAATGAGGGTATTGATGGCGCAAGGACTTAGCCAGCGGACCGAATGTAGTCAACTCAATACCCTGATTAGGATCTTTCCATTTACTTTGAATGATGTATTGATTTTCTGCATTTTTCAATCCCCTGTTTACATTATACTCACTCCAGATATAGCTGCCAATCAGTAAAGTAAATGCCACACCGACTGAAAGCCCCAGCAAATTCACCAATGAATAAAATGGATTCTTTATCAGATTGCGCCAGGCAATTTTCAGATAATTTGTAAACATTATATATTATTTATTAAAGACTAATCTATTTTTCAATTCAATTTCAATATATCCATTCAAAGCCGATGCTAAGAAATGACCTATTCATTTTTTAAACTAAAAGCAGGATTCACGGTTGCTGCTTTCACTGCCTGCAAACTTACAGTCAAAAATGCGATTACCAATACCAGCATACCTGCTAATATAAAAATCCCTCCTGTTATAGTTATACGGTATGCAAAATCCTGCAACCATCTATTCATAATCCACCAAGCCAGTGGTGAAGCCAACAATATCGATATAAAAACGAGTTGTATAAAATCAAGTGTAATCATGGAAAGAATACCGGATACAGTAGCACCTAATACTTTGCGAATCCCAATCTCTTTGGTGCGTCGTTGAGTTGCAAGATGCGCCAAACCAAATAAACCCAAACAACAAATGATAATCGAAATAATAGCAGCAACGCTAATTATTTTTTGCCACCGCTTTTCTTGTTCATACGCCAGTGCGTTTAGTTCGTCGAGATAATTAAATTCAAATAATGCGGTCGGCATTGCCTTTTTGTAAGCGTTTTCAATCGCTTTGAGTGCCTTATTACTAGATTCGTTTTCCATTCTTATCCATATACCGCCGGAGATCCAATCACATACAAACATCACCATGGGTTTAATGGAAGTATGCAATGAATTAGTGTGGTAATCCTCGATTATTCCTACGATCGTTTTTACTTCATTATCAAAGTGAGCGTCGGTATAAATTTGTGTTCCAATGGGTGATTCTAAGCCAGCCACTTTTACAAAAGCCTCATTTACTAAAACTGCATTATGTTTATCAGATCCTATGGCTGAAGAAATATTTCGACCTGCTTTTAATTTGATTTGCAGAGCCGGTATTCGATACTCGTCTATAATTTCATGTAATGCCTCTATTTTTTTATTACCGATGGTTACGTTGTATGGCTGACCATCTGCACCAAATGATACATATTTTATAGCAGGTTCCCTTCCGAGTTCGTTTCGGAGAACATTCCGAACCTGGTTGTAATCCCTATCTCCTCTGATATTGGTCCTGATCACTTGATAAGGATCATAGCCAAGCTCTTTCGTACGAATAAAATTCATCTGCTGGTAATAGATGATGGTTGAAATAATAAAAAAGACAGCAAGTGAAAATTGTATTACTACTAATGATCGGCCAAAAATATTCCGACCGGTTGGTTTTAGTTTATTATACAATACTTCTGTAGGTTTGAAAGAAGATAAAATATAGGCAGGATAAATTCCGGATAACAAAATGATAAAGACAACAATACCAGTAAACCATCCTAAAAGTTGAATATCAAGGGAATCCTGTAGTTTCAATTCTTTCCTTATCAACTCGTTAAAAAGAGGAAGACCTATATGTATCAATACTAAAGCAAAAAGAAAAGCCAGAATACAAATAATGGAAGATTCAAGTAAAAACTGAAGTTTAATCTGTCCTTTATTTTCGCCGGAAACTTTCCGAATACCGACTTCCTTTGCTCTTTTTAAAGATCCTGCAATACTGATATTAATAAAATTGATAGAAGCCATAAACAAGATGAAGAATGCAATACCCAGAAAAAGCAATGAAAAGATTGGTTTACTTTCGTTTACGATTCCTCCTTCTCTACCTCCATCTCCGGTGGGTAAAGGATTAAGATGCATTTCGGTAATATTTTGTAAGCCATAGCTGATTTGCGGGTCATGATTAAACAATCTTTTATTTTCATCCAGTTGGTACCTGGCATGGACTGCAAATACCTGATCAAATTTCGTGGAAACCTTTAACGGGTCTGCCGCTGGTTGAAGCATTACAAATGTACCGAGGTACTGATTAAACCAAGCTGTATCAGCAAATGACAGTTGTAAGAATCTCATCGGCATCAGGATATCAAAACGAATAGATGAATTTCCAGGCAGGTCTTTGGCTACGGCGGTAATGATAGAAGGTCGACCCAATTTTTCTGCAGAAGGATCCGCATCCAAATTCAAAAACTTACCCACCACATCTGTAGTGTTAAAAAACTTCCTGGCCACCGACTCGGTAATTACCACCGCAGAAATTTCACTCAAAGCACTATTTCTATCTCCATATACCAATGGGAAAGTAAACAAGTTGAAAAAATTCTCATCAGCATACAGCATTTGCAGATTCAGAGTCTTTTCGTTTCCGATCACATCACCTCTTATATCACCTCCCATCACTCTTGTGTACTCAAGTATATCGGGTACAGCCTGTTTGAAGGCAGGACCTTGAGGCTGTCCAGTACCGGCTACAGTTTCTCTTTTTCCATTTTGGTCAGTTATGGAAGTCAGTATACGATACAGGTCTTCTTTTTTTTCATGAAACCCATCATAGCTTCTTTCTTCTTTTAGATAAAGTAAAGCAAGCAATACCAGCGCGATGGCAACCGACAAGCCAAATACATTGATACCTAGATAAAGCTTGTTGCCGGATAGATGTCTAAATGATATTCGGAAATAATTAATCAACATTAAACTGGCAGATCATTTTTTCAAAATTAACTTAACAAATAATACAGTTAATATGCCACAAATCTTTAATATTGAGAATCAGCGGGATAATTAAAAATAATGAAAAAATAGTGTACGAAAACGAACAGTATTGTATCGAAGGCTAAATCTTATTCTGAAGTGCTGAATTATGCTCTGACATTTATACATCAAGTTGCCCCAAAATTGGAATTACTATGGCATTATTCTATTTTTAGACTTATTTCACCCCTCTGGCGGAGCCTGAAAGGCTTGCCGCTCATCAGAGTCATCAGACCTACTTCTTCCTAAGTAGGGAATCTTTCTGCATAATAACTTTCAGTGCTTTCCGTGACCCAATAAAAAGGTTTCATTTATTGGGAACCGTACGCTTAGCATCAGGGTACCTATTTTTACATCCATTCTATGATAAAACAGGAATTGAGTGATTAAAATTTATAGAACCACTAATCTCGAATAGGGCATATTGTTTTTCTTGGTAAAATACCTGCAAAACGAAGTGAAAGTCATGTGCAAAAGATTCGCAATGTCCTATAACCATACCTTCATTTCGAAATTGCTCAATAGTGTATGGATGGACCTGATGCTGAAGATCCGTTACAGGTGGGCCTAAAGCGTCATCATTTACTTTGGCTAGAGGTAATGAGATTCCTTAACACTAGCAAACAATTCAAAATTTTTCAACTTCTTCGGGCTCTGTCATACTTGGGTGTAGTGCACATAATACCCGTTTCGATAAAACCCCAAAAAATGGATCTCACTCACTTCTCAACGATTTTACCGGATTGGAAATACCTGCTCGAATAGCTTGAACACTCATCGATACGACTGCAATTGAAAACGCTACCAGGCCAGTCAATAAAAAAGTCCAAAAGTCGATTTCCTTTCTAAATGCAAATTGATGTAACCATTTATTCATCAGTAGAGCAGCCACTGGTGAAGCAATGATATAAGCCAGTAACACTAATTTGATAAAATCAGAGG
Organism: uncultured Saprospiraceae bacterium; assembly: GCA_964396995.1. Lineage (GTDB taxonomy): Bacteria > Bacteroidota > Bacteroidia > Chitinophagales > Saprospiraceae > JADJLQ01. The sequence continues at coordinate 7,714 of CAYNIG010000156.1, forward strand.
ATATAAGCAAAGAAATCTGCTTAATGGAAGCTCCTAAAATTTTACGAATACTGATTTCTTTAGTCCTTGTTTCAGCGGCCATAGTAATGAGCCCGAATAAACCCAGGCAAGCTATAAACATAGCAAGTCCGCTAAATAAAGTAAAGATTTTGGACAGCTTGCTTTCCTCGGCAAAGGTTTGATAAAAAGCTTCATCCAAAAAATAATATTCAAATGGGCTTTCAGATAGGTATTGATCGAAATAGGATTTTATTTTAGGCAAGCTTTGGGCCATGGCTGTACCTGATTCAAACCGGAGATACACCGTGGGATTTGCCCTACTTTCTTTCCAGTCAATGGCGGATTCCTGATATATACTTATTGCTAATGGCTTTATTGTTTCGCGTAAGCCGTTAAAATGAAAGTTTTTCAATACTCCCCCCACCTCTTGCCTGGAATCACCAAGTTCTACATATTGGCCAATCGGATTATTACCTAATTCCAATTCATGCACAGCTGCCTCATTAATGAATATTTTCTGCCTGATATTATTTGTATCAATCGGTATGTTATTCCATGGGATGCCCAGCGCAGTAAAAAAATTTTCATCAGCAGACAAGGTATATAGAAATACATCTTTTTTTGATTTAGAAGATTGGGTAAACCAGGCATTGTATCCCTTATAAAATGGAGATGTCGAAGAGGTGATTGACTTGACTCCCGGCATTTGACTCAGTTTATTTTTAAAGTCAATAAAACGAGCGGTCATGGCTCCTGATACTGGAAGAGCCAATACCTGGGATTGTACAAACCCTAAATCTTTTTGCTTCAGGTACCTCATCTGCCTTTGAGTAATGATCACACAAAAAACCAACGCAATGGAAACCACGAACTGGAAAATAGTAATGCCTTTGCGAATGGTAGCCCCTCCCTGACCACTTGCCAGTTTGCCTCGTATTACTTCCATTGGAATAAATCGGGATAATAATAATGCGGGATAACTTCCTGCCAGGCCAATGCAGAGTATATAGACGCCTATTAAGAACAGTATGCTTTGGTTACCATTCAGAATTGAAGTATCTATATGCATCCCGACTAAATCAAAAAATAGATTAAGAAATACATTGGTCAAAGTCATGGCTAAGCCAAAAGCGATTGTACAAACTAAAAAGGATTCAGTATAAAATTGAAGGATCAATTGTTTCCGGGAACTACCCACCACTTTACGTACTCCAACTTCCCTCGCTCTGGTGGTAGACCTGGCCGTAGCAAGGCTAACGTAATTGAATATAGCAAGGAATAAAATCAATATTGAAATGCCTCCAAATAGATACACATATCTGGCGTTTGAGTTTTGAACAAAGCCACCGCCCAAATGTTGTGATGAATACTGTTTCAATGAATAGGTAGAAGTAGTATCAAAAGCATTTGTCTTAGCACCAATAGTTTTAATATCATGAACTACTTCCTTTGCATTTTGTTCCGTCTGCAGCATTAAAAAAGTCTGAAATGCTCCTGCTTTTTCCCATACCTTTTCCTTCTCAGTACTGAGTTTGGGGAATGTTTCAAGAGAGGAGATAAAATCAAATTGCAAAGTCGAATTGGAAGGAATATCTTCCATTACACCGGTGATGGTATAGTGATGTTTTGAACCACTCAATAATGATTTCCCAAGAGGGTTTTCATCACCAAAATATTTTTTAGCTGCACCTGCAGAAATAACTAATGAAAAGGGCGAAGCCAATGCCTCATCGGCACCACCCGCGTTCAATTTAAACGAAAAGATTTTAAAAAAGGAGGGATCGGCAAATAATAGTGGCTTTTCTTTAAATTTCAACGAAGGTTTTTCAGGATTTATAAAAATCACTTGTTGCTCACTTCCTATCCTAACAAAATCCAATACATGGCTGTTGGATTCTTTCATCAAAGGTGCCAATTTCGCGGTAAGCCCTTCAATGTTAATCTTTTGATCACCCATTTTTATCTCCGTCATTATTTTAAATATCCTGCTACCATTCACATGAAATTGATCATATGTCATTTCGTGCATCACGAATAATAAAATAAACATGGAAACGGTTAGGCCTATAGACAAGCCCAGAATATTTATAGAGCTGTACAGCTTGTTTTGTCTTAGCTGGCGAAATGCAACTTTTAGATAATTGGCAAACATGATGGTTAGAATTTTTCTGATTTAGATTTCAATCTTGACTATAGTTTTCATTGTCTTGAATAGTATTATTTTTTCAATTCGTAAGCTTCGAATGGGTACAGCAATGGCAGCTTTTATTGCCTGAAGCCCAACAGCAATAGACTTTTTTCCGTTCAATTTATTCCACATCTTAAGCCAAAAAAATAATCAATTGAAAATGATCCATTTATAGAAACTACCAGCTGGAAAACTGTTCGATATCGATACAGTGATTTCCATAATCATTTATTACCTGCCTTTATCCGCTTTCACCCTACACCTAAAGACTCATAAACTCTTTTTTATACTGCAATGGGGACTTCTGCATGATTTCTTTAAACTGCTTATTAAAATTGGACAGGGTATTGAAGCCGGACTCATAGCAGATTTGGGAGATGGACTCATCGGATTCGGTAAGCAATTTACAAGCCTGTTTTATCCTTATTTCCGACAAAAATCTGGAATAGGGCTTATTGTTTTTCAAGGTAAAATACCGGCTAAAAGAAGTGGTGGTCATGTGTAAAAGACCAGCAATTTCATGTATCCATATTTTCTTACGAAAATTTTGAAAAGTATACTGGTAGACCTGGTTCAATCGGTCTGTCTCATACTGATCTATAGCATCATCATATGCTTTTGACGAAACATAATGATACTCTTTTGTACTTGCAAGTAATTCGAAAATTTGTAACAGGTGAATGACACTTTGAATACCTCGCAGACTCAACAGTTCCTGCATCATGTCAATAACTTTTGATTTACCTGTCCCATAGAATTCCAGGCCACGCATGGACTTTTTAAATAATTTATTTATTGAATTCAATTCCTCTTTTTCCAGAATATGATCACCCAGAAAGTTTTCATTAAGGTAAATAACAATTCCTTTTGTAGTTAAAGTGGACCCTGCATGGAAATAGATGTCATCACTCCGCCATACATGCGGCACATGTGGGCCCGTCAGAATCAATTCTCCCGGACGGAATGATTTGATGCTGTCCCCTATAAATCGTGTACCCGTACCTTCCAATACTACAAAAAGTTGATATTCTGAATGGGCGTGCCAGGTAGGGTCAAAATGTTTTTCCACCAAATGCCTGATTACAAAAATCTGTGATGAAGGAATAGTTGATTTATGAATAGCCGCTTTCAAATCAGATTAAATTGCCGTTAAAAATGAAAAATAGGTATTAATTATGATATAATACAGTCATTTTTTGATAAAATCAGGATAGGGTTATCTTTTAATTTTTATGAAATTTGACCTACTCTTTACAGGTTTAAATTTATAGTCATGTTACGAATAAGGTTTTGCTTTCGATTTATGGTTTTATCAGTGGCTTTATTATTTATTGCAGCCTCAGACCATAAAATTCAATACAGTCCCGCACCCCGTCGCCTGGAAATTTTATTCCTGGGTCATACGACTAACCGGCATCACA
>CAYNIG010000157.1:0-11318 GCA_964396995.1 uncultured Saprospiraceae bacterium
CATCATCAAAATCACATCTTTAGGGATGAGCACTTGTATTGCCAAAGCACTGTGAAGGCAAACAGGAAATTCGCCTTTCGATACCAAACTCAAATTTGATTTGGCAATTTAGAAATATCAATATTATTTCATCCAATTTTATAAAAAATTAAATGGGTAACAAAAAATGAGGTATTTTTTTCGATTCTGGCTTTTATTAAATTTAGAGCACTCCTAGTAGGTCTATAGTAGGGATTACAGGGAAATCCAAATGGTTTTTTTCAGTTATACCACTTTATTCCTCAGTATCCCTATACCTTCTATTTCCAATTCTACCACATCACCTGGTTCCAATGGTCTATGCACTGAGAAATTATTTTCTATAAGACTACCCCAACCAACGGTACCGGATCCTAAAATATCACCCGGCATAAGTGTTACATTATTTTCTGACGCTCTTTGTATTTGTTCAGCAAAACTCCAATACACGGACTTGTAATTTCCCTCGCAAATGGTCACACCATTTATACGGGATGTCATTTTGATATCAAAGCGATCGCTTTTATCTACCGGTACTTTCAATGGTGCAATATAATCTGCTTCATTGAAGGTAGTGCGAAATTGATTCATCTCATCTTTGGTCACTATACAAGGACCTATAGCATTGGCAAAATCTTTCCCTTTATGAGGCCCGAGAGGTATTTCCATTTCTTTTTTCTGAATTGCCCTGGCAGTCCAATCATTAAATACAGCATAACCAAAGATATATTCTTCAGCATCTTCAGCTTTAATGTCTTTTCCTTTTTTGCCAATAATACAAGCCATCTCTAATTCCAGATCGAGTTTGGTTTCACGGGCAGGCCGTTTGATTTCATCATCGGGACCAAAAATGCTATGGTGATTGGTAAAATAAAAGATAGGCATCTCATACCATGCTTGTCCAATAGTATGGCCAAAAGATTTGGATGCATTGAGCATATGAGTTTCAAAGCCTATATAATCTCTAAAAGAACGTGGATTGGGTAGCGGGGCTAAAAGCTTTACTTCATTTAATTGATAGTGTGGTCGTATCATCCCCAATTCTTCAATAATTTTAAAATACTCTTCATGATTATCTATAAAACTGAGCATATCATTAGGGAACCTGGAATCGGCCAGATTTAAATCTATGACATCCTCATTTTTTAAAATTCCTATACGGCTATTATTGTTTTTTGCGAATGTGATTAGCTTCATTTAGTATCTGATTTTATTTATTGAGACTTATTTTACCAACTGTGATAGCATCAAATATCCTGAGTAAGCATCATCAATGTTTTACCCATTAATGCACCCATATTAGCCCCTTCGGGTAAGGGAATGCCTTTCCATTCCATCTGTTCCCATTCAGCTAAGGTATTGGATACATCTACCACTGTTTTACATCGATCATATCGGCGAGACATATAGCGTTGCATGATATCTTCTTTGGTCCCTCCCCTTGCCATTTCATCTGCGATTACTACAGCATCTTCTATAGCCAAGGCCGCTCCAGACCCCAACTGAGGTATAGTGGCATGGGCAGCATCACCAATGATAAGTACATTTTGTTTGTGCCAGGGCAATGGCATCATCAATGTTTCCAATGGTCTATAGATTACCTGTTTTGGATCCGTGATCTGATCTATTATGCCTTGCACCATCGGAGCTGGAAAGCTGGATGCATAAGCTCTTAGTTTTGGTATAAGGGCAGACTCGGGTATGATGGGATTGTCTTCACCTTCAGATGATACTACAAACATATATATTGTATCGGCGGTCATAGGGATTAAACCCAGTTTTGAATTTTTACCAAAAAACATATATCCGGTTTCGAGATCAGTCGGTCTCTTAAGTGGATATCTCCATACAGAAGAATTAATATATTTTGCTTTATGATCGCCAAATACCAATTGTCTTACCTTCGAATGTATTCCATCAGCTCCTATGACTAAATCATAGGTACCCTGTGTGCCATCAGTGAAACTTACTTGTGCACTATTATTATTATTTTCAATACTTTCGATGGTAATACCCATTTTGATAGATACTCCGTTGGCAACAGCAGCTTCGTGCAATATTTCGTGCAATATTTTTCTTGATATACCATTGTGTGCAGGAAATCTACCTATGGGAGGGGTACCTGTTTCACCTATAACCAAACCATGAGGTGCACACAGTTTTACTTTGCCATACGGCGAACCACGGCGCATGGCTTCGTCGGCAACACCCAGTGCATCCAATGCCCGCAGTGCATTGGCCTGCTGTATTATACCTACGCCATAAATAGTAAACTCTTTTTGGATTTCGACTATTTCTACATCGAATCCTTTTTTGCGAAATGCGATACCAGCTGATAAACCACCGATACCTCCGCCAACGATTAAGATTTTTTTCATTTTATTCAATTATTCATTAACAATCGCTACTGCTCTGGTCCATCCGGCGCTTGCTTTTTCTATTTTGGCAGGAAAACAAATTACTTTAAAACCAAATGGCGGCAACTGATCCAGGTTGGCTAACTTTTCTATTTGGCAGTATTCTTTTTCTATACCTACGTAATGTGCTTGCCATATGATACCTGGTCTTGGATTTTTTCTATAATCTTCAGCCTGAATGTGCAATGGTATATCCCATCCCCAGCCATCAGTACCCATGACTTTTATACCTTTATCTATAAGCCAATGAGTAGCTTTTGCTGATGCTCCTACATGTATGCGGGCATATTCATCCTGATGAATTCGCTTATCTGCATCACATCGTATCAAAACAATATCGTAGGCTTTCAATATATATCCAATTTCATCCAGTTTTTGTTGTAAATCTTCCGGCTCGAACATATATCCATCCGGTTTGTCAGTAAAATCCAGTACTACACCATCACGATAAAACCAATCGAGCGGCATCTGATCTATGGTGCGCGAAGGCTTACCAGCGCAGGTAGGATAATAATGATATGGTGCATCTATATGCGTACCGCAATGACTGGTCACCGTAAGGAATTCTCCAGCAGGACCATTGCCTTCAATAAACACATCTGTAAGGCCTTCAAATAATTTACCTCCCATTTTTTTAGCTCCTTCTTTATGGTCTTCGTACACTATTTTAGTAGGCAATGGTTCTTTTATTTTTTCCGAAATGGTAACTGATAAATCAATAATCTTCATGATGCTGTTATTTTAATAATCTTCCTCCATCTACAGTGATGATATTACCGGTAGAAAAATTTAACGAGGCAGCTACTGCATATACGGCATTGGCTACATCGGTACCTAATGCAAATCTCTGTAATGGTGTATTATCTAATTGATTTTGTAAAAAAGCTGGATCGAAATTTTTGGTATACTCCCCTTCCACGAATCCTGGTGATACTGATACTACACGAATGTGTGGTGCCAGGGCCCTCGCCAATGATCTTGTCATAGAATCCAATGCCGCTTTTGATGCACAATAAGCCACATTACTTCCAATTCCGTAAATACCGGCTATAGATGAGATGTTTACTATTAATGAGGGATCCTGTGGCTCACTGGTATTTATCAATAATTCTTTACATGCCCTTATCATAGCAAAACTACCTCTAAAATTGGTCTGCATTATTTTATCTATCCATTCATCACTCAGCCCTTCCAGGTCGTGATGCGGTACAGGAGTGGTAATACCGGCATTATTCACCAATACATCTAATTCACCATATTTATCCTGGATATACTCTTTTAAAGCGGATAGGGAATGCGCGTCGGTATTGGGAGCATGTATAGCGCTATGATGGCCTGCTCCAAGTGATTGTATCAGGGCATTGGCTTTTGATTCATTTTTATTGTAAGTAATAATCACCTGATACCCCTGGCTTGCAAATTTTTTAGAAATAGCCGACCCTATTTCTCCTGCTCCTCCGGTGATTAATATGGTTTTAGTCATACTGAATAGATGATAGCTAAAGATATTACTTATATTTTCTAACTCTAAGGTCGGCTTGTTCTTTATGTCCCCAAAAATTTTCTATGGCACAAAGTCGTGAACAATATTCTCCAATCATAGCGCTGGCGGATTCCGTTTTTATTTCCTGATAAGTGCAGGTCTTGAGGAATTTTCCCACCCACAATCCACCGGTATATCGAGCGGCTTCTTTGGTCGGCAAAGTATGATTGGTACCTATTACTTTATCTCCATAGGCTACATTGGTTTTGTCACCAAGAAATAATCCCCCGTAGTTAGTCATCTTATCCAAAAAATATCGAGGATCGGCTGTCATCACTTGCACATGTTCGCTTGCAATACGATCGGCTTCTGCGACCATTTCATCTACTGTATCACATAATATTACTTGACCATAATCTCGCCATGAAACAGCAGCAATATCAGCGGTAGGTAATGCAGATAATTGTCTCTGTATTTCCATCTCAATATTTGAAGCGATGGTTTTACTGGTAGTCAGTAGAATAGCAGGCGAGGTAGGACCATGCTCAGCCTGGCCCAATAAATCTGTTGCACAAGTAACCACATCGGTAGTATCATCAGCTATTACCAAGGTTTCGGTAGGGCCGGCAAAAAGATCTATTCCTACTTTACCATATAATTGACGCTTGGCCTCGGCTACATAAGCATTGCCCGGGCCTACTAACATATCTACACCTTGTACAGTTTCGGTCCCGATGGCCATCATAGCAATGGCTTGGACCCCTCCCAATAAATAGATTTCATCTGCCCCCGCCATATGCATAGCCGCTACTGTTGCAGCTGGGATTTGTCCTTTGATAGGTGGAGTACAGGCTATCACTCTTTTTACTCCGGCTACTTTTGCAGTAAGCACACTCATATGCGCAGAAGCTACCATCGGGTATCTGCCGCCGGGCACATAACAGCCCACCGAATTCACCGGTATATTTTTATGTCCTAATATGACACCGGGTAATGTCTCCACTTCAATATCTTTTATAGCAGCCCGTTGGTGTAATGCAAAATTTTTTATCTGGGTCTGAGCAAATCGAATATCCTCTATTACCTGCCGGGGTAAATCTTGAATTATATTTTCTATTTGGGTGAGTGTCAATTTAAAACTGCCAGGATTCCAATGATCCAGGGCATTCGAATATTCACGTATGGCATCATCGCCATAATTCGTAATACGTTCTATCATTTCTTCTACCAATGCCCTTACTTTGGCATCGGCTTCTTTACTTTCAGCATAGGTAATGCCTTTTTTAATCTGTTGAATCATATATTCAGCTTTTTCGCAACCCAATCATACATATTAAAAGTTTTGGTAAAATCATCTACCGAGCAATGTGCTGAGCCGCTTTCCTCTTTCGGTACTATTTCCATTACGTGCTCACACGTTAGTGATGCTTTTACTTTATGTGCATTCTCCACAAAGTTTTGACGATCATCTTCTCCATGCAGAATATAAGTGGGACAAATAATTTTTTCTGCTACCTTTTCTAGGGTAAAATATTTTAATCTTTCCCGTGCGTCGGTCATATTATCTGCTCCAACGATATGTTGTACTATTTCAGCCAATGGATGATTATCCGGCCTGTTTTTCCAAATATCATAATACGACCATACCGCACCAAAAATCATGCATACTTTAAATCGTGGTTCAAATGCCGCACATCTGGCGGCCATATAACCGCCCATTGAAACTGCCCCTATCCCTACCCGATTCACCTCTACTTCATTATTTAAATTATTTATAATATAATCCAATACGGCAGTACCTGCTATGTTATAATCATATCGCGTATGTAAATTATTTAATCTTAATGAAGCTCCTTGCCCCGGACCATCTACTGCTAACATAGCTATACCTCGTTCATTTAGATGATGAGATATACCGAAGTACAACTCTTCAGCGAGGCTGTCCAAACCACCAAACATAATCATCAAGGGAGGCTTCTTGATTCCTGAAGGTTTAAAAAGATACCCGGGTAATAATGATCCTTCAAACGGAACTTCTATTCTCATTGGTTTTTCATCAAACAGATCTATCGCTTTATTAAAGGCCTCTCTACATTTAAGGTAATATGGCAATTTACGATCATCACGAAGGGTCATAAAAAACTCCGCCGTGCGTAAATAGTTGAATGCTCTTAGAAAGGTGCGTCTGGCAGATATAAAATTTTCTGCTTTTAAATATTGTTCAGCCTTATCGTATACGGCATCACCCATTTTTGCCCAGGCTTTATTAAAGCTTTCTCTATCAGCCGGGTCTATTTCACTAGCCACCTTTAATATCTCAGCAAACTCTCCACCGCCATAATGCGCCTGAGTCAAGGCTCTGTTGATTTGATATGAGGGCATATACTGCCCGGGGAAATAATGCCACATGGATTACGAATGTTGGAATGTGGAATGATGGAATGAGTAATGTGGGAGTGGGGAATTGATCATTTGCTATTTTTTTTCTTTGTATTTAATGATGAAACAATTATTGAAAGTAATTCATCGCCTTCTTTCCAAATGGGTAATATAATTGCTTTTTTTTCGGGGCCGATTTCATCTATCATTTCAAGCCAAAAAAGCGATTCGTCCAATTCTTCTTCTACTTTTCCCAATTTATATATAAAATCTTTTCCTGTTCTTGCTCTGCATGCTGCTCTATATCCAGCTGCTGAAGCAGATGCACTTCGTATCACTTGATTTCTAATATTAAGCAAAGCTTCAGTATTTTCTAAAGTACCTGCAAAATGAATTACAGAAACAGCAAATTTTTTAAAGCGTTCTTTTAATTTATTTATAAAGTCTTCCATTAATGCAAATTATCAGTTATTCCAAATTCCATATTCGAAAATTCCGCATTCTGCTATTCCCCTATTCTGCTATTCCCCTATTCTGCATTCCCCTAAATGTCTACTGGCTTTAACCCACCTACTTTACCTTTATCCATTTCAGCAAAAGGATTGGTAAGGCCCCATGCATCATTTGGATTGTCGCGCAGATAATGTACATCTGGTCCGTGGTCAGGAGCGAATACAAGCCTGGCACACGCGTATATCTCGAGTAAAATACCCGTATTGGGATCCATGATATAAAAGAAAAATCCTTCATCGGCTTTGTGCCTGGTAGGTGCACCCCAAACACTTTTATACCCATTTTCGGTAAACCAATCCAATGCTAGCAAAACTTCTTCTCTACTGTCTACATTATAACATATATGATTTAAAATACCTTGGCCCGGGGCTAAATTGGGATCGGTGAATATAGCAATATCATGAGATAGATTCCCAGTAGTCCAAAGACCACCAACAGGTGGAATGTGATCTTCTATTCTTATTTCGTCAGGATTTTTTAATCCCATTTCTTTCCAAAATTTCTTTTCTTCCATATAACTTCCTTTGGCCACCAGATAAGTAGCATGATCTATGCGACGAGGGCATGCCCCTTTCCGATTATTACTCGCATATCTATCTGCATATATACTTTTGCGGGCTCCTTGCTCTCTAAGCCATTTTACATCCCAAAACACTTCGTGGGTGATGCCTGCAGTAGTAACAAACCTAAATGCTTTTCCCCTTCCTTTATCCGCTTCCACCCATCCTATTCCTTTACCTGATTTTTCAAGGAAGGCTACACATTCTTCTAATGCTTCTGCGCTGTCTGCTCTCCATCCGATCACTCCTAAACCTTTTTTATCTGAATGCGTGATTTTTAATGTATACAGAAAATAATCCCCCCAGGCTCTCAGGTATACAGACGAGGTATCGCGGTCGGTAATATCCATACCTACAATGTCAGTATAAAATCTGACCGTAGCTTCCATGTCAGTACTCAACAATTCTAAATGTGCCAGCTGGGATAGATAATGAGGATTTTTAGCCATAAATAATTCAACATATTTTATCCCGCTAAGTTATTTTAATTTGTCCTACCGCATAATATCAATACAAAGCCAACACTATTCAAAATCAATCAAACTGCATGTTAAAACAACACTATCGGGAGATTTTGTCAGAAGTAGGAATCAACTAATACCCATTTTTTAAAAGATTCCGATGACTTTAAAGCTATATAGGTAGTCCACTATGGATATATGGATAGTATAAAATTATTTGTTCCACACAAGTCAAACTCTAAACTAACAGAAAGCCCAGCCTTGGATTTTTTAAAACCTGGAATGCGTATAAGAGTTGAGTATTCCTTCTTGGTTATTTGATCTATAATCCGCAATTTGCATTCATTATGAAAATAATTTATTTGCTAATCAGTTTTAGCTTATTGGCAACACCCGGGTTTACCCAAAAACAAAGAGTGTTGGTACTATCAGACATCGAAGCCGACCCCGATGATGCTCAATCGTTGGTTCGGTTTCTTACCTATTCAAATCAGTGGGATATAGAGGGATTAATAGCCACCACTTCAATACATCAGAAAGAATGGGCAGCTGTGGAAACCATGCACGATATTGTAAATGCCTACGCCAAGGTACAGCCTAATTTGCTCAAGCATGAACCAGGATATCCAACTGCTGCATTCTTAAAAACTAAAATCAAGAAAGGCCTAGAAAAATATGGAATGGAAGGTGTAGGCGAAGGTAAAGATTCCGAAGGCTCTTATTGGCTTATAAAAGTGCTCGAGAAACCAGATCTTCGCCCGCTTTGGGTGTGTATTTGGGGTGGCTCAAACTGTTTGGCACAAGCCTTGTGGAAAATCAAAAATACCAAATCGTCCACAGAAGCTGATAAACTGTATCAAAAGCTCAGGGTTTATACCATTTCTGATCAAGATGATTCCAATCCTTGGATTCGTAAAACCTTCCCTTCGATTTTTTTTATTGTTTCACCAGGTTACACTTATATGTCGGCAACCTGGCGGGGCATCAATGTAAAGCCAGAGGGTTTTGATAATGAAGTCATTTCTGATGCTTGGCTTGCCGAAAACATCCAACAAAAACACAGCGTTTTGGGTACAAAATATCCTGATGTAGCTTATGGCATGGAAGGCGACTCGCCTACTTTTTTAGGTTTAATAAATAATGGTTTGAATGTGCCTGAAAAACCAAACTATGGTGGCTGGGGCGGTAGATATGAGCTTAAAATTCCTGAATTCATTGAGCCAAAACCAAATGCTTTTGTAAAAGTTCCGCAAAAAGAAGACCCTGAGACTCGTCCTATTTGGACCAACGCAAAGGATTCTGTGGTTTCGGGTATTGATAAAAAGCCGTACGTAGGGAATATGGAGACTATTTTACGCTGGCGAGAAGAAATCCAAAATGATTTTGCTGCACGAATGGATTGGACTATTAAAGAATTTAAAGATGCTAATCATCCGCCTGTTCCCAAACTCAATCATGCAGAAAATATTACGGTAAAATCGGGAGAAAAGTTTTTTCTAGATGCAAAAGGCACTACCGACCCGGACGGTGACGCCCTTTCGTACAATTGGATGCAATACCGTGAAGCAGGCAGCTACGCTGAAAATATTTCTTTCAGACCCTATGCCACCAATATGTACCGGGTGCCATTTACAGCCCCCAGGGTGGATAAACCAGAAACAGTTCATTTTATATTGAAAGTTACCGATAAAGGCACGCCCCGATTGACCAGATACAAGAGAGTCATAGCGGAAATTATTCCTTGATAATTATGACCCATGATAAAAAAAAATTCATACGATTTTTGGGGTTCATTCTACTTTGTTTTGGTTTGGTAGAAGTTCAGGCACAGGAAAAACCCAAAATCATTGTTTGTACCGATATTGGCGGAACTGACCCCGACGATAATCAATCGATGATACACCTGATGATGTATTCAGACCAGTTTCAAATTGAAGGCTTGATTTCTTCCCCATTTGGAAAAGGACGAAAAAAAGATCTTTTGGATATGATTGATTTGTATGAAAAAGATTTCCCTAAACTGAAAAAAAATTATTCAAAATTAGCTACACCATCTTCACTAAGGGCAGTTTGTAAACAAGGGGAAACAGAATCAGCCCCTTATGCGGGAATTAGAAGATCATCAGAAGGTTCAAATTGGATAATCAAATGCGCTAAAAAGAAATCCAAGCAACCGCTATGGGTGCTGGTTTGGGGAGGTTTGGAAGATTTGGCACAAGCTCTGCACGATGACCCCACAATAGAGCAAAAAATAAGGGTGTTTTGGATTGGCGGTCCGAATAAAAAATGGAGTATCAATGCCTATACATACATTGTAGAACATCATCCCAACCTCTGGATGATAGAGTCTAACGCCACTTACCGGGGTTGGTTTTTGGAAGACGAAAATGCTCCCGCCAATATGCATGATGGTGCTTATTACGAGAATTTTATCAAAGGACGGGGTGTAATGGGGGCAGATTTTTTCAATTATTACCAAGGGCATATCAAAATGGGTGATACCCCATCGCTGGCCTATTTGATGAAAGGAAATCCAAACGACCCAAATGGAGAAAGTTGGGGAGGACAGTATACGCCTATCGCTTACAGTTCAAGACATATTTTTGAGAGAAACACCAGCATAGTAGATAGTTTTCCTGCCTATGGAGTAGTAGAATGGAGGTTTAGAGGCTCTAATATCGCCATTCCTATCGATTCTGCCTGTTTTACGATCGAAATACAAAAACAAGAATGGCCTGGTTATTTTCTGGGCAATGGCATTTATGGTGTAAGGTATTCTTCCAAAAAGCCAGAGGTCAGCTCTTATATCATTCACAGTAAAATAAAAGAATTGGACGGACAAAAAGGCGAATACACCAGCACCGCTCCTTGGCCTGATAAGCCCAATAAAGATGATTTTAAATTGGGGAAAGATTGGTACAGCGATTTATCCAACCCGGAATATTTTCTGGATGGTCAGCAAGGGGCAAAAACACTTTCTAAACACAGAAAAGACTACCTAACGGACTGGGCGAAACGTTGGGAATGGCTGAAATAATTTTAAATTCAACCTTTATTTTTAAGAATGAAAATTTTTAAATTACTGATTATCATACTTTTTTGGTCAAAACTCTATTCCCAAAATACCAAGCCAAGAGTTATTGTATTGACCGACATTGAAAACGAACCCGACGATGCCATGTCTATGGTACGTTTTCTTACTTATTCCAATCAGTTTGATGTAGAAGGTTTGGTGGCAACCACTTCTATTCACCAAAAGAATAAAGTGGCTTCATGGAGGCTCAAAGAAATAGTAGAAGCCTACGGAAAAGTACAGCCTAACCTCTCGCTGCATGAACCGGGCTACCCTACCACCGAAAAACTCCTTTCACTCATCAAAGACGGCCGTGCAGATTACGGTATGCAAGCGGTTGGTAATAGGATGGATTCTGACGGTTCGGATTTGATAATTAAAGTAGTAGACAAAGCTGATGCACGCCCTGTTTGG
>CAYNIG010000158.1:0-344 GCA_964396995.1 uncultured Saprospiraceae bacterium
TTGTAGGTCTGATGCGTCAGTTTTTTAGTTATTTCTGTTGCCAGGTTAAGCATATGATTTCATAGACAAATCAGATACAAGATATTATGTAAATTTTATTTCACACTTCTTGTATTTTATAAATTTATGCCAGCTCCCTTTTGACCAATGTTTCTGGGGCAATTGCATTGTTCCAGAAACATTTACAAATAATTAGAACTAAACCGCGCTCAAATTAAATAAAATCATTATTTTTGCACCCGCTTCGGCGATATATGGCCCGTTCGTATAGAGGCCTAGGACGCCTCCCTTTCACGGAGGAAACACGGGTTCGAATCCCGTACGGGCTACCTAGAGTTACTCAA
>CAYNIG010000158.1:444-11305 GCA_964396995.1 uncultured Saprospiraceae bacterium
GACCATATAGCAAAACCCTGCAAATGAATAATTTGCAGGGTTTTTAGTTAAAGCTGATTAATAGCCGTAAATAATTAATTTTCTTATCAATTTTGAACAACCCAAGTTTGTTTTTAACCTTATTCCTTTCTTTATTAAAATGATTGAAGTATATGTAATCAGGAGTGTAACCGATGGAACATTGTATACCGGAATGGCTTTTTCTGCCGTTAAAAGATTAATTGAACACAACCATGGTAAAAATAAATTTACGAAAGGTCATTTACCCTGGGAAATAATTTATTCCGAGCAGGCATCTAGTTGGGAAGATGGAAGAAAAAGAGAAAAATATCTAAAGTCATCCGCTGGTAAAAAATGGTTGAAGAATAATATTAATTCATCTCCCTTTCACGGAGGAAACACGGGTTCCCTGCCCGACTGATCGGTCAGGCGGGCCTGCCCGACTGATTGGGCAGGCGGGGAATCCCGTACGGGCTACCTAGAGTTACTCAAGACCATATAGCAAAACCCTGCAAATGAATAATTTGCAGGGTTTTTAGTTAAAGCTACCCACTTCAGAATTGTAGTTTACGATCCGCTGTATTTTCTCTTTTTTACCAGGTTTTTTGTACTAGTCCTAAACTGATTTTACCTCACTTGCACTTCACAAAAATTTAAAATACTGATATTGAAATATATTTTATAACTCTTCCATTCTGACTGTTCGATTTTGGACCATAGAAATAGTGGCAGCCTGGGCTATTAGCATCGCTTTTAATCCATCTTCTCCTTTTACAGGCATAGGAGTATTGTTCTTAAGAGAGTTGATGAATTTTTCCATTTCATTTTGATAGGATAAGTCATATCGATCCATAAAAAAATCAAGATGTGTAGAAAAATGAGATCCCGTGGCATCATAATAAGCACGGGTAGTTTTTAAAGGATTTTCTACTTTTAACAAACCGAAGGATCCGAACACTTCCAGACGCTGATCATAGCCATATATGGCTTTGCGGCTATTTTCAATAATTACTGTGATCTGATCCTCCATACTCAGTACAACAATACATGTATCAATATCACCTGCTTTTCCAATTTCCGGATCGATCAGGTTATACCCTTTTGCAAATACTTGTACAACCTCGCGTCCAGTTAAGTACCTGGCCATATCAAAGTCATGAATGGTCATATCCATAAATAGGCCACCGGATTCCCTGATATAACTTACCGGAGGCGGCCCCGGATCCCTGCTTATAATATGGATAGTATATATACGACCTATTTTGTCGTTGTCTATATATGATTTCATTTCCTCCATATTTGGATCCATACGCTGATTAAATGCAATCATTAAAGGTACCTTGCATTCCTGTACTATTTTTAAGGTAGACTTTACTGTGTCCAAAGAAAGGTCTACCGGTTTCTCGCAAAATATAGCCTTGCCTGCTTTAGCTGCTTTGATAATATATTCAGAATGAGTCGAAGTGGGCGAACAAATCACCACAGCATCTATCTCCGGATGAGAAATTACTTCATCAGCATCGGATGTTACCAAAGGTATGTTATATTTCCTGGCTGCATACTGACCCTCTCGGGACGGATTCATCGCAGCCAGTACCTGTACTCCATCCCACTTAGTACAAAGGTTTTTAAGATGAATTTTCCCAATGCGGCCAAGTCCCAAAATCCCAAAGTTTAATTGTTTCATTTATTATTCATTTTTGTGTCAAGCCCTGATTAGAGTAGTTTTCAATATTCGATAGTGAAATAAAAATATAATTAATTCTCTATTTTAATTTTAGAAAAAAATGAAGTACCAAAAAGCATAGATCATTCAATGGATATAAATGATTTTTATTACCTTCAGGATGGTAAATTGGCAATTCGTAATTGATTAAATAGTTTTCTTAGTGAACAATTTGAATTATGTAAATAAAACATATGTTCTGTTAGCGTTTGCCTTAAGTATTCTGTGCTGCAGTCGGGATACAAAAACATCTATTCCAGATCAGGTTGACTATAATTTTGATGTTAAACCGATTTTGGTGCAAAAATGTTATCTGTGCCATGGTCCTGATTCTCTGTCTCGTAAGGGTGGGGTCCGCCTGGATACCTATGCCGGTGCGACATCAGCTTTAAAGGAAGGTGGTAAAGCCATTGTACCAGGCCATATTGATTCCAGCTTGTTGATTGAACGTATACACCATTCTGATCCAGAAATGGTGATGCCACCTCCAGATACCCGGTTGAAGTTAAGCGATAGAGAAATAGCGATCCTTACTAAATGGATTAAACAAGGTGCTGAATGGAAACCCCATTGGGCATTTATACCACCTATTAAAGCTGAAGTAACGGGGATTTCCAGAGGCAAGAATGAAATTGACTATTTTATAGACCATAAAATAAAAAAAGCAGGAATAAAAATATCCAATCTCGCTAATAAAAACAGCTTGATTCGCAGAGTCTCCTATGTACTGACAGGTCTTCCTCCTTCAACTGAATCCATTAATCAATTTCTAGCAGATGATGCCCCTAACGCATATGAGAAGATGGTAGATCAATATCTGTCCTCTAATCGATTTGGAGAAAAATGGGCCAGGCATTGGATGGATGTGGTGCGATACGCTGAAACAAAAGGCCATGAATTTGACTATGAAATTGCCGGGGCATGGCGGTATAGAGACTACCTAATCAGGGCCTTTAATCAGGATATTCCTTACAATCAATTTGTAACGGAACAGCTGGCAGGAGATTTAGTACCAGCTATCAGACGAGATCCCGTCAGCGGTAGGAATGAATCTCATTTGGGTACCGTGTTTTATACCATGTACGAGGGAACACATAGCCCGGTTGATGTGCGCAAGGATGAAGCTGATCGGATAGATAATATGATCGATGTGACTACAAAAACGTTCCAGGGGCTTACGGTAGCCTGTGCCCGATGCCACGACCATAAATTCGACCCTATATTGACTAAAGATTATTATGCATTATATGGAGTAATGGAAAGCAGCAGATTTTCTCCTGTGCCGGCTTCCTATTCAGAAAAAGAAGAACAAAGCATTCTGAAAATAAATGAAATCAAAAGCTTTTTAAGAAAACGGATTGCAGATCAATGGTATCAGGAAATCAATACCAAACCGCATAGTGCAGTCCCGACACTAAAAAAATCAATTCCTGAAAAATATCTTGATACTACAGACGAGATAATTGGAGATTTTAGAACTAATGAAAAAATAGACTGGAAAATCGATGGCTACGGTTTCGGAAATCGTTCAACATTAGGTGATGTTTTATTAGATTCTTCTTTTAATATAATTGCCCTGGATGAGGGGAAAGTCTCCAGTCGTATTTTGGGCACTCGAATCTTTGGAGCTTTGCGTTCGCCCAACTTTACAATAGAGAAAGATTTCATTGGTGTACGGGCTAAAGGGGCCAAATCATCTATAAGGATCGTGGTAGATAATTTTCAACTGATCTCATTTCCTATTTTTGGCGGGCTGGATCAAAAAGTGGACACTCCTTCATGGAAAAATTACAAATTCGATGTTGCATTATGGAAGGGGCACAAGGCTTATATCGAGATTTTACCGGGCTTTTTCAATAAACATGTGTATTCCTTTCCTAAAGATGCATTTGTTGATGTTCAATATGCTACGGTTTATAACGGGAATTGGATTGTTCCCCCTATGCTAAACAGCCCAAAACCAATATCTTTAAAAACAGCAATTGAAAGCTGGTCAAATTTTAATGCCTCACCTGATGAGGTTGAGTTGTTGAATAAAATGTTGGAAGCAAAAGGGCTGAGTAGCAAGATTGTTGGTGTTAAGGAGTTAATTGCCGAAAGTCATCGGCTTTCCAGCATAGTCTCGGATACTATTTATTATAATGGCATTTATGATGGATTTGCTGTTAACAGCCGGGTATTCCGCAGAGGTAATCATTTAGATCCGACAGATTATGCTCCCAGAAAATTCTTGACAGCTTTAGATAATAACGCGACACTTTATAAATCAAACGGCAGTGGCAGAATGGAATTGGCAGAATCAATACTTGATCCCCAGAATCCGTTAACTTCCCGGGTAATGGTCAATAGATTGTGGCATCATCTTTTTGGCAAAGGAATCGTTGAAACAACAGATAATTTTGGGTTACAGGGAAAATTGCCTTCACATCCAGAGCTCCTTGATTACCTGGCTATAAAATTTCAACAGGAAGGCTGGTCAATCAAGAAAATGATCCGGTTTATTTTGCTTTCAAACACATTCAAGCGGTCTACGCAGGCTGATTTGAAATGCAGTGAATTGGACCCGGAGAATCTCTTATTATCTCATTATCCTATCAGAAGACTAGAAGCTGAAGAAATTAGGGATGGACTCCTGGCAGTATCTGGTAGATTGGATACCACGATGTACGGCAAGCCGGTGCCTAGTTATGTTACCTCTTTCATGAAAGGTCGAGGCAGACCGGCAAAAAGTGGACCACTGGATGGCAAAGGAAGACGCAGTGTATATCAGGAAGTAAGAAGGAATTTTCTTGATCCAATGATGATCACCTTTGATCGCCCGTTGCCATTCTCTACATTCGGTAAACGGAATAAATCCAATGTTCCTGCTCAATCACTTATTATGATGAACGACCCATTTGTGATCCAACAAGCAGAAGAAATGGCCTGTTGGATTACTTCTACCATTATGAATACAGACAATAGGATTGAGATTATATTTAGCAGGGCTTTTTCGAGATTACCAACAGTAAAAGAAAAAACTGAGGCAGGTGCCATTTTGCACCTTTTAGCATCTAAATACAAGATAGATGACCGTGATGTGAAAGCTGTCTTAACCAACCTGGATATCTGGCGGGATTATTGCCATATTATATTTAACACAAAAGAATTTATTTATTTAAGCTAACCTATGGCTAAAAATCGATTCATTAATAGTTCTTTATCCAGGCGCGAAATGCTCTGTGTATGCAAGACCGGCTTTGGCTCATTGGCAATGATGAGTTTATTCGGTACGTGTAAACCTAAATCTGAAAGCAAGGATTTACTCACCAGATTAGGTCAGGCACCTCAGTTTATTCCTAAAGTTAAAAACATAATTTTTCTCTACATGGATGGTGGGGTTTCTCAGGTAGATTCATTTGATCCAAAACCCAGATTAGCCAAAGAAAACGGAGAAGACCCTGCCAAAAAATTTAAAGTAGACGCTACTCAATTTAATAATGTTGGTAAAATCCTGAAAAGCCCATGGCAGTTTAAACAATATGGCGATTGTGGAATGCCTGTGAGCGAATTATTTCCCAATATTGCTGGTTGTGTTGATGATATTGCTTTGATTCGGTCTATGGTTTCTGAATTTCCGGAACATACCAATGCGAATTATTTTCTTCATACCGGAAATGGACAACAAGGCAGACCCAGCATGGGATCCTGGATCACGTATGGCCTGGGGAGCGAAAACCATAATCTTCCCGGGTATGTGGTACTGGATGGAGGACTGATCCCACCCGGTGGCCTTGATAATTTTAAAAATGGATTTCTTCCTGCCAGTTACCAGGCATCTATCTTGCATACTGGTCTCGAGCCGATTGCAAATATAAAGCCACAGGAATCCCCTGACCTTCAGAAGGAAAAATTGAAATTCATAAAACATATGGATCAAAGCTTTCTGGGCAGTCTGGGTCATGCCGATGCAATCGAAACAGCCATAGCAAACTATGAATTGGCTTTTAAGATGCAGTCATCAGTGCCGGAATTAACTCAATTTTCAAGCGAATCGGCCGCCACCAAATTGATGTATGGACTTAATTCAGATGATCCTTTTACCCGCAGCTATGGTCAGCAATGCCTTATGGCCAGAAGATTAGTCGAGCGGGGAGTACGGTTTATAGAGCTTACTTGTCCTGAAGTGGGAAACGGGGCTGATCGTTGGGATCAGCATGATAATTTGAAAGATGGTCATGAACGAAATGCCCATGCGGTGGACTTGCCCATTGCAGGGCTACTTAAAGATTTAAAATTACGCGGGTTATTCAATCATACACTTGTGGTATGGAGTGGTGAATTCGGAAGGACTCCTTTTGCACAGGGGGATAATGGCAGAGATCACAATCCATCAGCGTTTAGCATGTGGATGGCTGGGGCAGGAATCAAAGGTGGTACCATTTATGGTCAGACCGATGAATATGGATACCGGGTAGTTGAAAAAAAGACTACCATACATGACTTGCATGCTACTATGCTACATTTATTAGGGATAGATCATACTACGCTTACTTACCCATTTAGCGGTCGCAATTTCAGGTTGACCGATGTGTCCGGCAATATAATTCATGATATTCTCGCTTAAATAATATTAAATGAAACCGATACCACCGATTTTTATTTCAATGTTATTGATTTTATGGTTTCCTCTTTACAGTCAAAATGATATAAGGCATTCATTCTTTATAGCCGGCCCTCAATTCACAGGTGTTATTGGTGAAAAAGGTGAGGAAATTTGGAATTCAGGTAAGCCGGGAGCTCGGGATGGATATGTATTACCAAATGGTCACATTCTGATTTGCTGGGCCGACGAAGTCATCGAATATAGCCGGAAGAAAAATATCGTATTCCAATATAAACGTGCTAGTCCGGACATGGAACTGGGCACTGCCGTGCGCTTGAAAAATGGAAATACTCTGATTACAGAATCCGGAATGAAACCAAGATTGATTGAAGTGGATAAGAAGGCTGCAATTAAAATCACTGTACCGTTGGAACCGGAAACAGAAAATACCCATATGCAGACCCGCATGGCCCGTAAATTGAAATCTGGCAATTACCTGGTACCACATTTACTTGCGTTTGCAGTAAAAGAATATTCGCCAAAAGGTAATATAATAAAGGTGTTTAAGACCGACATACCGGAAATTGGCTCCAGAGAAGGCAAAAACTGGCCTTTTACAGCAATTCGCCTCTCCAATGGCAATACCTTAGTGAGTCTCACCAATGGTAATAAAGTTGTAGAATTTAATGATGTCGGCAAAGTTGTTTGGAAAGTTACCAATGAAGATTTGAAAGAAGACCTTTTGCATGATCCTTGTGGCATTCAACGCCTTCCCAATGGCAATACAGTCATAGCCAGTTACGGTGCAAAAACCGGAGTTAAATTGTTTGAAATTACACGAGACTACCAGGTGGTTTGGAAGTATACCAATTACAATGCGCATGAATTTCAATTACTGACTACAAACGGATCGCAAATCAAAGGAGCGTTATTAAAATAAACAGATTATATTGAAATTTATGGACTATTAGAATGGAGCAGATTTCAGATATTTCCAAATTCGTCGGAAGATTTCATCCCGTGATCGTGCACCTTCCAATTGGTATTATTACGCTTACTCTTCTATTTCAATTATTTTCAATACCTCCTTATCAAACCAAGTTGAAACCTGCATTGCCATTGATGTGGTTTTGCGGGTTTATAAGTTGTTTTATTTCTGTGATCCTGGGCTTATTACTTTATTCTTCCGGAGAATATGATGAAGATATTGTTTCCTGGCATAAATGGTCAGGTATTGCTTTGACCCTGGCCACATTTCTATATTATTTATCTTTTGTAATTAAACTGGATGGTGCCATTGCTGCTTATACCAAGTATTTAAAACCGCTTCTAATAATGGTCATTTTTGCCTTGCTGTTGCTTTCAGGGCATAACGGAGGTTCCCTGACACACGGTAAAGGATATTTAACAGAATATGCACCCGGTTTTATTTCAAATCGGATGAGAGAATCAGAAATAAAAACAGCACGAAAAAGAATTGAATCGATATACTCAGCCGACCTCTTTAGTGATGCTATACTACCTATATTTGAGAGCAAGTGTATAAGTTGTCATAATAAAAATAAAAGAAAAGGTCAATTGATACTGGCCTCTTTTGCTGATATTATGAACGGAGGAAAGCATGGTATGGAGATCGTACCCGGAAGTAGTACTGCAAGTGAACTTTTCAGAAGAATAACTCTGCCGGCGGATGAAAAAGAGGCAATGCCGGGAGAAGGCAAGAAGCCATTGAGTAACGATCAGATCGCTATTATTGAATGGTGGATAGATAAACAAGCTCCACAAAAGGGAGAAGTCAAAAACCTACATCCGGATAGTGCTATGGTCAAAATATTGGAACGATTCTTTGGGATTATGGATGAAAGTCAAAAAATGCCCATAGTAGAAGCACCTGATAAATCGGTGATCGAACACTTGTTAAAAAAAAATTATTCTATACGGTATATTTCGATTGATAGCTATTTGTTGGATATAAAATCTAACGATACCATTATCAATTCGAATGACTTGACTCAACTCAATCTCATAGCCAAAAATGTATTTTGGCTTGATTTAAGTAATGGCAAACTTACCGATCAGGATGTGCCTTTAATTAGTAATTGTATCAACCTTCGTAAATTAAATCTAAGTAAAAATCCAATTTCAGACCAGGGAGCCAAGCATCTGACCAAACTTCCAAAGCTTGAATATCTCAATTTATACGAGACAGCTGTTGCGGATAGTACAGCGATACGGTTAGGTCAGATGCAAAGTTTAAGGGAATTGTATTTATGGAATACAAAAGTTAGCGATACCTTGATTAATCAATTGAGATTGCTGAATAACACTAACCTGAAGATTGTTTATAGAGTGCCCTAAATATCCAATAGGGATGGGTATTCATAGCATTCAATATATCTTCGCGACACAGAATTGACAGTCAGGAACTTATCTGGGTGAACCCGATTCTTAAAGTTTATTTATTTTAATTCATTACTCACCCAAGCCACTATCCTCAATGGACCTCCAGTCCCATCTTTTATTTTCATGGGTAAAGCAATGATAAAAGCTCCGGTTGGAGGTAACTTTTCAAGATTAGCCAGATTTTCAAAACCAATGATATTCTCAGCATATATAATCTGATGGGTCTTAAAATCTACGGATTGACCATAATCCACACTCGCGGCATCCAGGCCGATGGCAGAAATTTTTCGATTCTTTACCAGCCAGGTTGCCAGGTCAGGGTGTATAGATGGAAAATGGAGCTTGGGAATGGCTGCAGCTCCTTTATCAGCTGTGCCGAGATATTTTAAAGGGTCAGGATAATATTTTCCCCAACCTGTCCGGAAAAACAACATCACTCCATCAGGTATCTTTCCGTGTTTTTGTTCCCAGGCTTCCACATCAGAAGGAATTATCTGATAGTCTGCATTGTCATTTACAGTGGAAGAAACATCGATGACAACGGCTTTATTTATCAACTGATTTAGTGGGATCTGATCAACTGCCAATTTACCTTTGGCAAAATGTACAGGGGCATCGATATGAGTACCACCATGCTCGGGTGAACAAAACTGATTGGATGAATAATAAAAACCCCTTGCCGTAATACCATTAAACTGAGTGTCCAATTTAAACCCGGTGGGATTATTGGGCCAGTATAAGGTGCTGTGGGAAAAATCATAACTGAGATCTATCCATTGTCCCTGTGCTAGCAATTGACTCAGGTCAGCTGGTTGCTTTATTTCTTTACAGCTTAATACCAGCACTGCAGTAATAAATAAAATGTACTTGATCCTCATTTTAAAAATAAAATTTATTTTTCCCAAATATAAAAATTATACTACGGTAGATTGAACTTTATTTTCTATGACCGTACATTGAAATAAGTTCATGTAATCGGTGTTTTTTGTTTTTGCATTTTTTATTAATTAACGGTAAAATGCACATACTTTATTTTTTTCCTGTTCCAGGTATAACTTAGATGAATACTGCCATCAGTTGACTGAATCATAGAAGGATAGGAAAATTCACCAGGCTCAGTTTCGAGGTTGTGAATCATTTGAAAATCAATGCCATTGGTACTCCACGCCAGATTAAGCGGTGATCTGCCTTCTGTAGTGTGGTTGTATACCAGTACTATTTTTTTATTTTTCAGATTTAATGCATCGATGCCTGAATTTGGATTTGGAACTTCAATTGGTTTAGCCGGTGACCAGGTTAGGCCTTTGTCATACGAGTCTGCTATACAGATGCGTCCGATATGTAAAGTAGATCTGCAATACATTCTCAAATGGCTTCCTCCTAAAGACACGATTGAGGGCTGTATGATTCCTTCAGGGTAGTGCCAGGTATCTTTTATATCAGTACCTTCAGGTATGATTTGTTGAGGAGATTTGATATAATATTTTGGATCCACCGCAACCGGGCCTGTTTTTCGCCAGGTCTTACCATGATTGGTGCTTCTTTCTACCCAGACTGTCCATGTCTTAAAGCTTTCTACCGATGTGCCGCTCACAATAGTCCCATCGGGCAAGATATAAGGTTTTGCCCTGATAGGGCCATACAGACCTGCTGGAAGATGAATTGGATCAGACCAGGTTTTACCGTGATCTTTGCTGAACATTTTACCTGCAGACCAGGTCATCGGTGACTTGCCAAATTTGTAATAAAGCCATAGCAAATGATCGTGGGTATAAAATAAAACCGGATTGTACATAGAGGCTCCGGCTTCTTTGATCAACACCCGGGGTGCAGACCAACTGTTGGTTTTTGATTTGACAGAAGACCAGATAGCAACATCATCATTGCCTTCGGCTGTACCGCCAAACCAGGCTGTGAGAATGTCCCCATTTTTCAATTCCACGATGGTCGAAGCATGACAAGATGAAAACTTGGCAGAATCAAACAAAAACTCCTTCGTTATTATTTTTATTTGAGTTATTGCCCGTGATGGAATAAACAAGCCGATCAGGATTCCAATAATCCAGTTTTTATTGCAAATTGATTTCATTTCCAATACTGTTTAATCTTTTGTTTTACAAATTGCACAGATCTTTCTAATTGGTCAA
>CAYNIG010000159.1:0-11285 GCA_964396995.1 uncultured Saprospiraceae bacterium
AGGTAAAGACACGGAAGGTGCTTTTACAGAAGTTATCTGCACCATTCCAGCCGGACAAGAGGGTCCACCGCCACATATTCATCCATTGCAAGACGAATTTTTTGAGGTTATTGAAGGTAAACTTGAGCTTTCGGCTAAAGGCAAGAAAATGGTTCTTGAAGAAGGGCAAAATTTTAATGTTACAGCAAACACGGCACACAACTTTTCAAATCCGATTGACAGACCGACCAAGTTTAGAGCAATATACAAACCCGCTCTTGACATTGACTATATGTTAGTACAGGGGTTTGACTCATTAAACAGTCAATCTAATCCAAATAAACCGAGTTTTCAGATGATAGTTGATTTTGACTTTATACTCAAACAAATTAACGGCCAATACAAATTTGCCGGTGCACCCGGCACTATATTCACGATTTTTGCAGCTATCGGAAGATTATTTACCAAACCCAAAGTGAAGTCGCTGAAAGACCACCGTGCTTCGTTCTAAAATAGTAAATCAATTATTCAAACCATTTTATGAAGATGCTTATGATGAATGGTGTATATTTTTATTCTTTATTTTTGGTTTGGGTGGCTCTAGCACTCCTTCAGCAGCCAATGGCGTTCCTTGGTGTTATGGGTAATGCTTTTAAGACTGTGCAACTTTGAAAGAAATGACATGATAGAATAGAATTCATGTAATTCTCAAAAACAAAGAATAATAGAATAACAACAAACACAGAAGCAACTTTGAAGCTGAAAATAACCGTACAAGATCCGATGAAATGGGAAGCAATAAAACTCAAGCTCATACCCACAGCTTTTAATGGATTCACAAGTTTACTTATTCTTATAAGGAATCTTAATTCGTAAAAAAAAAATGAAGATTCAATATATAACTTTTAGTATTTCAATTGCATTCATTTCATTCATGGTAGGAATGATTCTGACGGCATTAATCAAGAATACAAATCTATACAAAACAAAATTATCTAATTTAAATTTTATAAAAAGTGATTTTATAAATCAAATTATGGGTGTTGGAATAGTTAAATTGATTGTGAAGAATACCTTTTTTAAGTTCTTAAATCCTAAATTGAAATTTGACAATAAAACGAGCATTTCACAGATAAAAGCCATTCGTAATGATATGACCAAATCAGAAATAGACCATTTATTTGCATTTTTGTTTGTTTTAATATTTATGTTTAATGCGATTTACAATCAAAAATTTTTATTAGCACTTATTATTTTACTTACCAATATACTTATGAATCTAAACCCTTCACTATTACAACAACAGAATAAAAGAAGAATTGATAAATTAGTATCAAAATTTGATAGACAGGAGCAAACAAATGAACAAAATATATAACAGCCTACCCACAAGATTTGGCAATGGTATAAATATTAGATACGGTAATTTCACCATTGAATTCGCCGGCAACTGATTGAGCGTCCTGATTTAGATTCTTTAGCTGGAATTGTTTTTTCATTGGATATTTTTTATTTATTATGACAAGTTTGTTGCCAGATACGGTTTATCTTAGCAATATGATTAAAGTGAGGCTAAAGGCTCACCAAAGGTGTCGCTTGTACATCTGTTTGGCAATATGGCAGTTGCAGGGCTTCTAAGAATCATTAGTACCAGATTCAACAGCAGGAATTCTATTGAGCCTTTGTGTTAAAAATCTGCCACATCGCCAAGACCCAAACCGGTATGCCTTTTTTAGAAAAAACGACGATATCTTTATATTATGGAAATTACACTTCCTGTATCGAGTTTAATTGTAATTGCTATAGGCAGTGTGGGTATAGCAGTATCCATTTTTACGGGCCTGGTATTGCTATCTCAAAAAGATAAGAAACACCTATCCATTGGTTTATTGGCTAGCTTGCTCATTCTTTCGGGATTGACTCTGTTGAATGATGTCTTAGTTACATCAGGAATCAGCAATCGAATCAAGCAACTTTACTTTGTGCCTATCTATTACTCATTGAGTATTGCCCCCCTTTTTTACCTTTTCATCAAATCAAAATTCAGTTATCGTTTAAATAAAGCAGATTTACTTCATTTGGTCATTCCGACTATACAGGCTATCGTTTATTTTTCCATTGGTTTCCGTTCCATTGCATTCAAATCGATGCTCTACGACCAAAATGCTTTTCGGGTATATCTTCAAATGGAGTCATTTCTTTTCCCCATTTTTTTGGTGGGATATACTGTTTTTGCTTTGCTTTTATTACAAGGCAAAGACCATGAAAAATATTTTTGGACAAAAGATATAAAAAAATGGCTCACGGGTTTTTCTACTGGTATATTAATTATTGCGGTGATGGAGTTTTGTTTTTCACTGATGGAATACTATCCGATACCTGCCTTTTCGCGAAGTTTTCCCTTTTATTTAGTTCATACATTTATCCTTTCCGCTTTTGTGTTTTGGGTATCCATAAACGGCTTCAAACAGTATTATCCCTTACAGATTTTCACTTCAAAACCCAGCCAGGAAGATACGGTCATGGACGAAAAGGAATGGTCAGTACTGCTGGAAAAACTGAAATGGCTAATGACTAAAGACAAAGTTTTTCTTAATCCAGACTTAAATCTTGAATTGTTATCGGATTATCTTGGAATTTCCGAAAAGCAATGTTCTTATATATTGAACAAAGGAATGAACATGAACTTCAACCAATATGTAAATAACTTCCGAATCAACGCTTTTAAAGAGAAAATCCAGGAAGGACAAAACAATACATTTACCCTTACAAGCATAGCTTATGAGTGTGGCTTTAATTCCAAATCCACATTTAACAGGGTTTTCAAGTCCATTTGCGGGCTGACGCCTTCCGAATTCGTCAAGAAGACTCAAGGTACAAACGTACCCGACTAAAAATTTTGCTAAAACATGTCCCAAATCCGGATTTGAAGCGTATAGCTGACCTGAAGCCTTCATTTTTGCTACTCAGCAAATAAATTGTAGTGATTATGAACAACAAAATCAAAGCCTTCCTTTTGGGGGGCAATCAACAAAATACCATTAGTCATAATATTGGTTTTTTTTTACTTCGGTTCTTTGTAGGCCTTGCATTATGCACCGTGTTTGAAAAGTTCTTTCCCAAAAACGGCATCTGGGGTCCACAAGAATGGTTCATTCAAGATACCGCTAATATGGGTTTTCCATTTCCAACCTTCTTTGCCTGGGTTGCGGTATTGTCTGAATTCTTTGGCGGTATTTTACTTATGCTTGGTGTATTTACCCGACCAGCCGCCGTACTGAATGTATTGGTAACATTTACTTCAACATTTATCTATCATAAAGGAGATATTGGAAAAGCAGGATTACTCTCTTTCTTTTTCATGATTATGTGTCTTTGTATCCTGCTTTTTGGTCCGGGGAAATTTAGCCTGGACTACTTTATTAATAAAAGCCTCGCAAAAAGAAGGGCAACCATCTCAACCATTCTTTTCCTGATTTTTTTATTTAACTATGGAGAAGTCCGGGCTACTACACCATCAATCCCCTGTCAGACAGAAGTTGTACCAGCGGACTCTTCACAGGTGAGATTTTATCTGAAAAACAATAGCTTAGTTCCCAAAAAACGAACCTTCATTATCTACCAGCCTCAACAAGAAGGAAATAATACGCTGGTTAAATGGTTTTTGCCTTTTCAAAGGATAAAATTTGAGTTGCCTGTCAAATCCAAAATCTATATTGCTACTGATGCACAGGTAAAAATGGTGATGCAAGGGAATCGAATAGACAGTGATAAACCATTTCTAAGTATAGATGAAAAAATAAAAAATACA
The DNA here is from genome assembly GCA_964396995.1 of uncultured Saprospiraceae bacterium. Taxonomy (GTDB): domain Bacteria; phylum Bacteroidota; class Bacteroidia; order Chitinophagales; family Saprospiraceae; genus JADJLQ01. The sequence goes on from CAYNIG010000159.1 coordinate 3,791, forward strand.
ACCTGGAAAGTGAACAGCCGTGAATGATATTTCCTAAATGACAGAAATAAAATAAGGTATAACTTCACCTGTACACAGGGGTTTTGTGATTCATAGGACAGAAAAGTGCTATTTTTGAAGTTCAGTTCTTTGCATGAAAGTTCAGTGGTCAAAATACAACCAGCGATTAGCTGAGAACAATTCGGTGTTATAAGATGAAGCCAAATTCGTTTTAAGAATTAAACAAAAAATAAATCGTATTTATGCGGCGATTGATTACCTTATTTGGGATTATTTTGATATCCATTTCCTTGCCAGCCCAAATAGGGAGTGTAACACTGTCTGGTAAAGTGGAAGACAAACAAAGCAAAGAAGCCTTAGCCTATGTTAGTGTCGTCCTCAAAAAACAAATAGACAGTACTTTTGTAAAAGGTACGATTAGTGGTGAAACAGGTGTATTTACCCTTTCGAACCTTACGCACGGCAGTTATTTGATTGAAATTTCTTTCATGGGATATCAAACATATTATCAACCTGTTTTGATAGGGCAATTAAGCGATTATTTGGACATTGGTTCTATATCAATAACTCCAAGCGTTCAAACACTTGGGGAAATAGTGGTAGCTGCAAAACAAGATGAGATTAGCAGCAAAATGGATAAAAAGACCTATAATCTAACAGACAATCTTTCTCAAAGTGGAGGTTCCGTCTTGCAAGCCGTCAGCAACTTGCCAAGTGTGACGGTTTCGCAAGAGGGAAAGGTTTTACTAAGGGGTAGTGATAAAGTGATGATTTTGATTGATGGACAACAAACCGCTTTGACGGGTTTCGATAGTCAAAAGGGCTTGGATAATATCCCCGCCTCTGCCATTGAACGGATAGAAATCATCCATAATCCATCAGCTAAATACGAAGCTAATGGCAATGCTGGGATCATCAACATTGTATTCAAAAAAAACAATCAGCAGGGCTTGCATGGTAAAGTAGGTTTTGCGTTTGGTTTAGGCGCTTTGTGGGAGAAAAAAGAGAATTTACCAACCATTCGCCCACAATTTCAAAATACACCTAAAATAAATCCGTCATTTGCTATCAATTACAAAAAAGAAAAAAGCAATCTTTTTTTTCAAGCAGACTGGTTATATACACAAACATTGAATAAAAATGAATTTTCAACGCGCACTTATCAAGATAAATCAATTATTCTGCAACAGGTAAAGCGCAACAGAACCACCAGCCTTCCAACTTTTAAAACAGGCTTTGATTACCAATTTAATGAATCCAATAGTTTGACTATTTCAGGTTTTTATAGTCAAGAAATCATTGATGACAGAGGGGATATTCCTTATTTTTTACAAAATTTCTCAAACCGTTATCGCCTGTGGCAATTTATCGAAGATGAAGTAAAATATACGGCAGCGGCCAATGCTGTTTTCATGCATAAATTTAAACAAGCAGGGCATACCCTTAATTTTAACTATAATTATTCCTTTCATAGGGAAGACGAAAAGTACTTTTTTACCAACACGCTGCCCAATTTCGTCGGAGAAGATGCCTTCAAACTGCTTTCAGATGAATATATCCACGATTTAGGATTGGATTACGTGAAACCCAATAAACATGGAAAAATTGAAGCGGGCTTAAAGTTTAGGAGGCGTTCTATCCCTGTGAATATGCAATTTTTTCCTGGTATCAATTCGCCAATTGATAGTAACGCCGGAGGCTGGGCTAATTATTATGAAACTATTCCCGCTTTGTACGGCAATTACACATACGAAACCCCTGAGTATGACATCGAAGCGGGACTGCGAATGGAGTATGTACATGTAGATTATCAAGTTAATCCTAACCACAATACTTATAAAAGTGATGGATATGCCTATACACAGCCCTTTCCCAATCTTCGGTTTAGTTATAAATTGAATGATAAAAACAAAATATCACTTTTTTATAATCGGCGTGTGGATAGACCTAATGAGGTAGATATTCGTATTTTCCCAAAATACGATGAACCTGAATTGATAAAGGTCGGCAATCCAGCCCTAAAACCGCAATTTACCAATTCTTTTGAGTTGGGTTATAAAAATATCTTAGCACGTAGCAGTCTATTCGTTGCACTTTATCATCGAATTACCGATGGCACAATTACCCGCATTGCAACCAAAACACCCAACAGCGTTTTACTTTACAACGTGTTTCAAAATGCAGACAGAGGTTACAATTCGGGAGTGGAATGGGTGTTTCAGCATAGTTTTTCAAAAAAAATAGCCATTAATGCAAATGCTAATGTCTATAAAAACACAATTGAAGCCTTTTCTGTCATCAATAAATATCCAACACCATCAGATTATGTATCCACAAAACAAGAAATTGTTTCAGGCAATGTAAAATTGAACCTCAAAACACAACTGCCTCAAAGTTTTGAACTACAATTAACCAGTATGTATTTTGCACCTGACATCATTCCGCAAGGAAAGATTTATAGTAGGTTTACTACTGACTTAGGTATGAAAAAAAATATTCAAAAAGGAAAAGGCGAATTGATTTTAAATGCTACTGATTTGCTGAACACTATGGTTATTAAAAAAGAAATTCAAGGCGATGGTTTCAGATTCACAAGCAACGATTATTATGAAACGCAGGTAATCCGGTTGGGATATAATTATAAGTTATAAATTTATGTGGTGGATTTATGCAATACTTTCTGCTTGTTTTGCCTCCATGACGGCAATTTTTGCTAAGTTGGGAGTAGCTAACATTAATTCAAACCTTGCAACAGGCATACGAACCGTAATCATTTTAATAATGGTTTGGTGCATTGTATTGGTAAAAGGCGAAGCAAAAGGTATCAGCACTCTATCAAAATGGAATATTATTTTCCTTGCTGTTTCGGGTGTTGCGACTGGTTTATCGTGGCTGTTTTATTTCAAAGCATTGCAATTGGGAAATGTATCGCAAGTAGCGACCATTGACAAACTAAGCGTAGCCTTGACAATCATTTTAGCGACCTTGTTTTTAGGCGAAACATTGACTTTAAAGGCTGCAATTGGTGCCGGTTTAATTATAGCAGGTACTTTGGTAATGCTAATAAAATGACCAGCACAAGGCAGGCCGTTTATGCATTTGGGCATCCCGCACCAAGCCTGCCTAAGATGCGTAAAGAGCTTGCCTCTTCCAAACCGATACAATTTTTCCTTTCACCAGTACCTCGTTAGAAATAAAAAACATACCGTTTTCCTTCTAAATAAAAACATCTAAAAATTCGAATCACCATTCCGGGCCAGAATTTTAATAAGGATTTAAATATTTCTGCCGGTATTGAAAGTATTCATAGTGTATCTCTAAGTTAGTTTTCACTATACTGCCTCTTGGTAATCATTTTGCAGGGCAGTGGCTTCCCGTCATTTATTAGACAGGCCGGCCAGTTTGGTATCCACCTTAGTGCAATCAATTTTTGATGGCTGTCAGATAATTTTATATATATTAGCTTTAAGCGTCGACTTACCACCACCAGCAATACTAAATCAAAAATACAAATGGAATTATTACCTGTTATAGAAATAAAAATTAATCAAGCCAAAATTGATAAGATTGACCATTTGGTGAAGTCAATTTATAGACTAATTATATATAGCCGATATCATTTAGATGATGATTTGTTAGATACCTACTTAACAGGTGTTCAAGAACTACAAGAGCTTTTAAGTATAAAAAATGCACAAATGGAAGCCCAAAACCAAGCAGAAGCGGAAGAATATCTAAAAAATTTAAAAGTTTCACTGGACTTTGTAATAAAAGAAATCATAATGCATACTAATTTTGAAAAGGAAATTCAACTTTTTCAACTTCTTAGATTAATTTCTCCTGAAACAAATGCTGTTCACCCTAATCGCTACAGGCAAACATTAGTTCAGATTGGAGCACATATTTGCCCAGACAAAAACGAAGTCCCCGGTTTGGTTTCAGAGCTATTTTACCAGATGAAAACCTTAGCCAACCCAATTATTAGAGCAATTTATTTTCATCACGAGTTAATTAGAATACATCCGTTTTCAGACGGAAATGGTCGGGTAACAAGAGTAGCAAAAAACTGGATGTTGATGTTTGAATTATATCCACCCATTTTTATTAATGATGCGCCACAGAAAAAAGAATACATTGCAACACTTTCAAAAAGTTTCAGGGAGCTTGATAATTCACCAAAAAAATGGAACGAATATACTGAAGCGTTTTTTGAACAGGAACTTGACCGCTTATTGGTGAATGCGAATTTACTTTATAAAACGGTAGACAGAATGGGGTTAGATAGAGAGAAATCAAATCGTATACATTAGACGCATTCAAAGAATGGGGGAATCGAGGAAAATTCATTTTTCCTTTTCTTTACATGGGGTACAAACTGTGATATCCACATTTGAACTTATCAAAATACTCAATCCGAACATCACCTATATTTTTAAATTACGCCTTTCAAAACTGATTTTAGCTCAGCTATAATTTTACGTATACCTGCGTAGTGATTTGAGTGAAACCACGTACAGATTTCAAGCTAAATTCACGGCAACTTTATATTTCCTTTTTTTAATAAGAATGGGAGTCTTTAAATAAATTACCAAGGGTATGCAAAAACTGATTTTTACTTTCAGATTGCTGATTGTATTTCTTATTATTTTCGCAGACTTAAGTAGAAAATGCAAAAGATATTAGTACTACATTGATAGTGCTGCAGATATGATCAAAAACGGGATGTTTTACATATTGATATTATTTTATAGTACCGGATATTCCGCAGCTGGTACAATATATACTGTAAACCCCAAGTTGCCCTTGCATCCTTTGCAAGAGTACTCCTTTTCTTTCATAGATTCCACGAATCTAATAGAAATCAATCAAATCATGTCCGGCCACTTTGATCACAGGTTTGTTCCGGTAAGCCAAAATAAACTGGCTCCGGCTTTTGTATCTACCTGGTACAGGTGCCGAATCACAAGCTCCGATAATATAAAGGATTGGTGGTTTGTGTTTAAAGATGATACTACCATCTCCGGAATAAATTCACAAAATAGTTATGTGGACTCGTGGCTGGTGGATAAAAACAATAAGATTTTGCGTCATGATAGATCAGGAATATCCGTACCGGAATCTCAAAAAAGCCTAAAAGACTTTATAAATGTCAGTTATGTTCCATTTTCCATTCAATTTGGTGATACCGTCGCATTATATATAAAGATTTATAATGATTATTTTGGGGCAGGAGTGATTTCAGAACCGGTACTTCAAAGTGCAGCATTAGGATTGCCGGCTGGTCAAACTCTTTTTTATATGAGTTTTATCACAGCCCTGGCATTGTTTATCAGTTTTATTTCATTCCTATTTTATATCTCATCCAAAGAAAAGGCATATTTATTTTTTACTTGTTATTCCCTGGTGCTGGGTATACATTACATTCAATTACAGCCAAATGATATTTTTATTTCTTTATTTATTCCAGAGCACCCGGAATTAAACATCCCGATATTTGATTTGCTGGGTACCGGCACATTTGTATTTTTTGCATTATTTGGTAAATATTATATTAATCTGCCCGGAATAAGCACTACTTTAAATAAAGCGTTTACTATTTTTATCCTGATTTCCGTAGTTTTCTTGATTTTAGGTTTCGCAGGAACACTCTTTTATCACAAATTAATTTACCGAGCCAGTATTCTTATTTTAATCATAGGTTTATTGATATTTAGTATTCGGTTTCTCTTTATTCGAACTGCCTATGCCAGATTTTACATTGCCGGAGCATCATGGCTTATCGTGTTTACCTTTTTGGGTTTGATAGAAAATATAACTCCGGGTAAGAATTTTCCCTTTAATGCCTGGCCTATTGGTCAGGTAGGACAACTATTAATATACACTGTGGCATTGGGATATAAACTCAGGGTAAATGAAAAGGCTAAAATGGAAGGTGAAATTTCAAAAATAAAAAATGAAGAATTGTCTCTGTTAAATTCAGAATTAATACATCAAAAAGAAGAAATAAAGAACCAAAATATACACCTTGAAAACACATTAAATGAATTACAAAAGACCCAAACACAGCTGATACACTCTGAAAAAATGGCCAGCTTAGGCCAACTTACTGCCGGTATTGCTCATGAAATTCAAAACCCACTCAATTTTGTAAACAATTTTTCTGAGCTGAATAAAGAGCTTATACAGGAGTTAAAAGATGAGATCATCAAAGGAAACGATGAAAATGCAATGGGCATTGCTATGGACATTGAAGCCAATGCCATCAAAATAAATCATCATGGCCACCGTGCCAGTAGTATAGTAAAAAATATGTTAGAGCATAGCCGTACATCGACTGGTAAAAAAGAGCTCACCGATATCAATGCCCTGGCCGTCGAATGTTTAAAATTGGCTTACCATGGATTGAGGCTAAAGGATCCGCAGACCATCGAACAATCATTTCATGCAGATCTTATAACTACATTGGATACTTCTATTCCTTTGATACAGGTTAATAAGCAGGAGTTAGGTAGAGTTTTTCTCAATATTTTCAACAATGCTTTCCAGGCAGTATCAGATAATCAATCACTTCATATTCATTCGACATCACCTGGTGTACAATTGGTAACAAAAAGATCAGGAGATAGTATCCAAATTTCTGTAATAGATAATGGCCCCGGCATACCTGATTCTATTAAAGATAAAATTTTCCAACCTTTTTTTACCACCAAACCTACGGGCCAGGGTACTGGTCTGGGCCTCAGCATTGCATATGATATTATAAAGGCACATGGCGGAACCATATCGGTGGAAAGTACTCCAGGAAAAGGAAGTACATTTACTATTTCGATACCGGTTATTTGATTTTTGCTACCTGACCAGAAGTTGTTTTGCACTTACCAATTCTCCTTTTATATAACATTGGACTTGATATAGACCGGAGGAAAAATCTTTTATATCGATTTTTAAAACCGGATTTATTTCTACTGACATTTGTTTTACTATTTGGCCCAAATTATTAATTATTCTCAGTGAACCTTTTTCTTTATTGAATGAAGCAAAATTCAGGTCAATATTAAAATAGTCCCGGGCCGGGTTTGGATAGATATGCATAGATATATTTTCTTTTTCTTGATTTGAAAACAGATTACCTTTTCTGCTCTTTTGATACATGGCTGATTGAGATAGCAGATCAATACAGGTAGCTGAGTCTACAGAAATAGGGGTAGCTTCCGATATACAACCCGTGGTATTGTTTTTCACTTTCAGTATATAAGTACCGGGTTCTACATTATTTTTAACACGTGAAGCCTGGTAGCTATTTCCATTATCGAAACTATAATTGTGTCCAGAGGATGGGCTAGTCACCGTAATATTGGCAAATGGTGATGTACAGGTCGGAACTTTTGAAATAGTAGCAACCGGTGGAGCAGGGTTGGCTGGTAATCCTCCGATAGAAACGGAAGTAGCATCAGAAATACATCCTGTACTGGTTGATTTTACTTTGATCAGAAAG
>CAYNIG010000160.1:0-11245 GCA_964396995.1 uncultured Saprospiraceae bacterium
GATAAAACTTCCAAATCATTTGTTTAATGAGCAAGAAGAAAAGTTTGTACGCAAAAGTATAGCTCGTAATGTGAGGAAAAGCCGGATTGTCTGGTCTATTACTATATCTACGATGATTGCATTGGCAGCACTTGCATTTTGGGCAAGGCGTGAAAGAAAAACAGCAGAGAAAGAAAGAGCTACTGCTGAAAGAGAAAGAAATACAGCGCAAACCCAAAGAGATATTGCACAAAAAGAAAAAGAAAGAGCAATCCTTAGCCTTTTTGAAGGACTCAAATTGAATATGAGGGTAGGCAACCCGGGAAGCCTCTGCGCATATGGATTATGTGCTGATGCTCCAAAGGGAGAAATTACTGAAAATTGGCAAAGCTTGGGAATGTTGCCACCGCACACGCCATCATCCATTATAAAGGAACGCGGAAAAAATATTGGCTTTCCGAACGAAAATCCAATTAGGAATTTTGTGGTTGCACGACAATTTGGCGATGGCCATGTGTTAGCATACGCTCAAGATAGATTGACCATGGATAAGGAAATAACCGATGATAGTGACAATTTAACATTTGCCCAAAACGCCTTAGCTTGGCTTACCTCCAGAGATGGCGTTAAAGAAAATTGTGGTAAAGAGACCACTATCTTGGTTTGGGAAGGAACTTTTATTAAACTAAGAGACATGAATTACGTGAAATATTATGTAGAGAGTCGGGGTTGGAAAATAAAACTTACGAATGCAAACACGCTGGATCAAGACCTTCGATGTGCTTCGGTCCTTTGGTACCTTAGCGATTGGGCTCCTCCTTCGAATTTCGCATCCACCCTGGTTCCTAACATTGTGCAATTTGTAAAAAATGGCGGAGGATTATTGATGGGTGGATTAGGTTGGTCTTATGCAGGTCAATATAAAGGCACTGACACTATCTACAGCGGAGACATACTTGGTAAACCATTTGGAATCTCATTTACTTTAGATTTTTTCGATCCGGATAGGACGGTGCCAATTAAATTATTGCAACCAGAATAAGATAAATATATGCCCAAAAACGAGACTTATTTTGACCTGGTATATGAAGTGACCCGAAAGATACCCATGGGAAGGGTGACAAACTACGGTGCCATAGCTGATTTCCTATCTTTAGGATCCGCTCGGATGGTGGGCTGGGCTCTTAATCAATGCCATGGTATGAAGGATGTTCCGGCACACAGAGTAGTAAATCGCAAAGGTGAGTTGAGCGGCAGAGTTCATTTCAAACCACCATCATCTATGGCAACCCGACTTAGGAAAGAGGGCATTAAAGTAAAAAACGATGCTGTAGTTGATTTTGAAAAATTATTCTGGCATCCAAGGGAGATGGAATTAGAGTAGATCGATGACCGGTAATTTAAGCTTCAGCCTTTTAAACAAAACACGAAAAGCACACTGAACAAAACTGGATTTATTATTTCTTTTTATTTGAACCATTTCTTTCCCCTTTTTTTCTAAATAAAAATATTTTCGCTACTTCCATGCAACCTTAAATTCCCAGACCTTGTCCTTATCCATAAATCCATTTTTTGAAAAACTCAAATTTGCAGAATGTATGAAAAAAATACTTTTACTCCTTTTTGTATTAGCCTCTACACTATTAAATGCTCAACACGAAGAAACCCTGCTGTCTCATATGCGATTTTCCGGGGCCTGGGGTTCCTGGAATAGCAGTATTGGTAAAATCAAAAATGAAAATATCTATTTTAATGGCGGATATGGCGGAATAGAATTAGGAAAAGATCTTTTCCTGGGCTGGGGAGGTTATAAATCATCGTCCAGCATCAGGCAAGATGATTTGAGGTTTCATATGAAATGGAACGGCCCTGTGGTGAGTTATTCTCCGGCGAGCCATAGAGTATTGCATCCTACCTTTACCCTGATGGTAGCCAATGGCAAGCTTGATCCGGATAATGCTTCATACGATAGAATATTTGTAGCCCAACCTTCTCTGGGAGCAGAATTGAACCTAGTGAGATGGTGCCATGTAAGCGTAAATGGTGGATATCGGTTTGTAAATGATGTGGATTTGGGTAAGTATACCGATACGGATTTTTCAGGTTTGTATGGAGAATTGGTGTTGAAGTTTGGTATCAGTTGGGGCAGATGGTAATACGTGCTATTTTTCGTTCGAACGGTTAAGTTCGTCGTTTCGCATATGATCTGCTATTTTCTTTTGGTGGGTATGCTGACTTTGCTCTAATTGGTGTATTATCTTAGTTCTTTCTGTATCCCTTTTATTCTGGCTTAGTTTTTTCTTAGCTTGGATTTCAGATACTTTCATTTCAAAACACACGATTCCTTGCAGGTTGGCTTTTTTGTAATCAGCAGGTAATTCATCCCATTGTTTTTTATAGTCAGCTTCATATGTATTTATTGTTTTTTCAAGGATTGATATAGAGGCATCTTCATCGGTAATCAATACACAATTACCATACACGTGCACAGCAATATAATTCCAGGTAGGTACATTTATCTTAGATTCGTAATTCGAAGGTGATATATAGGCATGCGGCTCAGAAAATACAATCAGCGTTTTTTGATTTTCGACGAATTGCCACTGTGGATTAGCTTTAGCAAAATGCCCAAATATTATAATCTCATCTTCTCGGGTTTCAATCACCAATGGCAAATGACTGGCGGTGGGTTTGCCCTCCTGGTAATTAATGATGGTCGCAAAACTATATTCTTTGATAAAAGAGAGTACCTCGTCCCGATCATTCATTTCGTTCAGTTTGGGTATATACATAAAATCGTTTTTGGTGCCGGCAGATTAAAATTATTATTTGGAGGAGTTGAGGTAATCATCTGTAAAATGAGCTCTTTTTTTTGGTGCGTTAAATTTCTCCTCGTTGTATTGATTAGAATTACCTTTTGCTATGGATAGGGTTTTCCATTTTTCACCGGCTATTAACTTTCCTGCAAATACAATCTGTCCAACATGATAAGGATAGTGCGCCAATTGCCTGTTTATAGCTTCCATCACCGTATGTCCCTGGTTGCGGATATAAATGAGCTTATCCAGATCTTGTTCGCTTAATGATTTCAGTGTATCCAAAAAAATAGTCCATCCTTTATTCCATGTATCCAGCATTTCTGCTTTTGACTGTAAATCATTTTCAAATTCTGCATCTCTGTTTCTCCAGTCTTTTTCTCCATCGCTGTTGAATATATCCGTCCATCGGGATTGCATATTTCCTGACAAGTGCTTTACGATAGTGGCAATGCTGTTGCTGTCTTCGTTGTATTGCCAAAATAATTTTTCTTCAGGTACCTGATCAAATGTTTGCTCAGCCAGGAGTTTATAATATTCAAATTGTTTTATAACTGAAAGTAAAAAACCAGAGTTCATATTGATTTGATTATTTTGCAAGGATTGCCATAGGCTAATACATGATCAGGAATATTTTTGGTTACCACCGATCCGGCCCCAATAGTGGTATGCTGCCCAATCGTAACACCGGGGAAAATAACCGTATTCCCTCCAATCCAGGTATGATCACCAATAGTAACGGGTAAGGTAGAAGTAATATAGCGGTTCTCTATGATTCTCTGCGATGAAGGTACCGGATGGGTAGCAGTATAAATTTGAACATGCGGTGCCAAAAGGCAATTTTTACCTATCGTGATTTTATTATTATCAATGAATACACAGTTGACATTGATAAAACTGCCTTCCCCAATACTTATGTTTTCACCATAATCACAAAAAAAGGGAGCTTCAATCCATACATTTTCTCCGATGAATTCAAATAACGAAGAAAGGATTTCATTTTTCTGGATAAACAGCTTTGAATCCAGGTTGTTAAAAGCTTTTAATAATGATTTGCACTTATGATACATAGCCAGAAGTGCCGGGTCCCTGGAATCATAAGATTCACCTGCAAGCATTTTTTCTTTTTCAGTCATCGATGTTAAAAACAATCGTTCAAAAATACCTTAAAATCTGGCAATCGTTGTGGCATTTATCACCCCTGCACCCCCTCTGATCCCATTTCATCGATCACTTCTGATTTTTGATAGAATATTTTGTATTTCTCCTTGATTTTCAATTAATCTTGTATCGGAATTAATGCATATTAAAGATTCATTCTCAAAGGTCATCATGGTAAAAAAAATTCTGATTCTTTTGATGGGGGTAGTAGCACTAGGATTTACCTCATACAGCCAAAAGTGGACGCTACTCAAATGCGTGGAGGTCGCCAGGCAAAATAGTCTTGCCCTCAAACAAAATCAAGTGCTGATCGAGCGAAATAGAATTGCTCTCATTCAGTCTCAGCACAACCTCTATCCCAATCTTAGTTCCAATCTGAACTACAGGATCAACTTTGGTCGGACCATTGATCCTACTACCAATGATTTTGAAAATCAATCCATTAGCCAAAACAGCCTGAGCTTCAGTACAGGAATGGTTTTGTACAATGGCGGCGCGTTGAAAAATTCCATCAGCCAGTCCAAAGTAAATGTGGAAACAGCCCAGCTTGATGCAGAGCAGTTTTCGAATGACCTGGCACTTACTGTGGTACAATTTTATATAGCTATCCTCTTTGCAGAAGAAAGATTAGACAACGCCAGAATTCAATTACAGACTACGACTGAACAATTGAACCAGGTCGATAAATTGATTGCAGCCGGTGCACGACCTGAAGGCGACAGGCTTGAAATTCTGGCCCAGCAAGCCAGGGACGAGCAAGCAATCATTACCAACCAGAATGCTGTAAATGCAAATAAACTGGGTCTCAAACAATTGCTTCGCTTACCTACAGAGGAAAATTTTGAAATAGACAGGCCGGCACCCGATGCCATACAACCATCATTTATAGAAGAAAACCTGAATGCAATATATAACTATGCAGTGGATCACCGGGCAGATATGAAATCAGGTGATCTGAAAATAAAAAGTTCAGAATTAGGGGTAAAAATCCAAAAAGCAAACTACATACCGACTCTCACGCTTGGGGGAAGCTTATCCTCTTTGTACTCATCCCTTGGCAGGAGGATCACCGGCACTCAGACGGTTAAGAGTCCGGTCACAGTTGAATTTAATGGTCAACAAACTACCTTAGGCATCTTTAATGAATCACCCACTTTTGGAAAAAATCCTTATTTCAAACAGCTGGATCAAAACCTGGGCTATGGTATAGGAGCCGGAGTAAGTATTCCGATATATAATAATTACCGGGCCAGGGGCCTTGTGCGAAATGCTGAATTGACTGTAGAAGCCAATAAACTCAGCTTTGAGCAAAGCAAACAGACTTTAAAGAATAATATACAGACTGCACTCAATGACTATGAAGCAGCAAAAAAAACATATGAAGCCGCGCGAAGGTCAGCAGCTGCATCCCAACTCGCTTATAATAATATGAAAGCTAAATACGACCTGGGTTCAGCCAATACATTTGAATTGGTTTCATCCAAAAACAGGTGGGATATTGCCAAAGTAGAAGAAATTTTGGGCCGGTACGAAGTCATCTTCAGATCCAAAGTAATCGATTATTATCTTGGTCGGCCGGTGAATATAAATTAAAATCGAAAAGTATAAACTCATTGCTAAATCATCAATCAGATATTAAAAATTATGGAAGCGGTAAATAATAAAAAGAAAAAGAAATCGGGCAAGTGGTGGATCTGGGCTTTGGTTGCCTTGTTTTTGGGATTGTTGGCCTTTGCTTACTTTAAGAATAAAAATAAACCGAAAGGGGAAAAAGTGACTGTGGAAAAAGTGCAGAAGCGAACTATAAATGAAACGGTATCAGCTTCGGGCAAGGTCTTCCCGGAAAAAGAAATCAAGATCAGCTCTGATGTGTCAGGTGAAGTGGTGGAATTATTTGTCATGGAAGGGGACAGTGTAAAGACCGGTCAGCTTTTGGCCAGAATCAATCCGGACACCTATCTCTCAGCTGTGGAAAGAGGTAATGCAGGTGTGAATAACGCGCGAAGCCAGGCCGCCAGCAGCCAGGCACAAATCGAAACCAGCAAAGCCCAAATCGAACAGATTGAAGCCAATCTATCCAATGCAACCAAAATACATACCCGAAATATTGAACTCCGCAAACAAGGGGTGATTTCGCAGGCTGATTTTGATGCTTCGCTCGCCAATGTAAATGCCTTGGAAGCAAATCTGAAATCATCACGAGCAAGCCTGAATAGTGCAATGCAGGTAGCAAAAGCTGCAGAATACACTGTTAAAAGTACCGAAGCATCTCTTAAAGAATTGCGTACTTCTCTGTCGCGGACTTCGATCTATGCTCCGGCCTCCGGTGTGATATCTAAATTAAATATAGAACAGGGAGAAAGAGTAGTGGGTACCATTCAAATGGCCGGAACTGAAATGATGCGCATAGCCAATCTTTCTCAAATGGAAGTGCAGGTAGATGTATCTGAAAATGATATATTACGAGTAAACTTAGGAGACTCGGCAGATATAGATGTCGATGCCTACCTGGATAGAAAATTTAAAGGAGTAGTTACGGAAATTGCTAATTCGGCTTCAAATACCAGCGCTACTGCGGTACAGACTTTATCCTCTGATCAGGTGACCAATTTTATAGTAAAAATCAGGATCAATCCGGATACATACCAGGATATGGTAAAGTCAGGTAAATTCCCATTCAGACCCGGTATGTCGGCAGCTGTTGAAATCTATACCAATACCAAGCCTGATATTCTGACGGTACCTATTTCGGCAGTAACCACCCGTGAAGATGAGAAAAAAGACTCTACCATTAAATCTAAGAATATAGATTTTAAGGAATATGTATTCCTCTACAGCTCAGACACTGCCAGAATGGTACAGGTAAAATCCGGTATCCAGGATGATAATTATATTGAAATTGTTTCCGGGTTGGAAGGCAATGAGGATGTGATTACCGGCCCATACGCTACTGTAAGCAGAAAATTAAAGCAGGGTATGAAACTTCAAAAAGACGATGGTAAAAACAAAAAAGACGCCGGTGGGGCCAAAGCTTCTGTTACCATAGATTAATTCCAAACAGACTTTTGATTTTTTAGTAATTCCCTTTAATTTCGCAGTCCAATTATTCATGAATTTTAGGAGTACTAGTTATGGATCAAGCTCTTATCATCTTTATCAAAAACCCTGTATTAGGTAAAGTAAAGACCAGAATTGCCGCTGAAGCCGGGGAAACAACCGCTTTGGAAATATATAAAAATTTATTAGATCATACCCGCAGCATTGCCGATCAGGTCGATGCCGCCAGACTGCTGTTTTATTCTGACCGTGTAGTCAGATTGGACCAGTGGGCTGAAAAAAAATACAGCAAGACTGTTCAAAGCGGTGATGATTTGGGCGAAAGAATGTTAAATGCATTCAAACAAACTTCTGAATACGATAAAAAAATCATCATCGGTTCTGATTGCCCGGGCCTTACTTTAGACTTAATAGATCAGGCCTATACTGCTCTCGATTTTCATGATGTGGTCATAGGACCTGCGAAAGACGGTGGCTATTATTTATTAGGTATGAATTCCTTAGTTCCGGAGATTTTTAAAAGCATTCCGTGGGGTACAGATCAGGTTTTGGCTGAGACGGTGCGGGTTCTTCAAAACAAACGATTGTTATATAAATTATTACCTACCCTATCTGATGTAGATACACTTGCTGATTGGGAAGCAGAGAAGGGGAAGCTGCTGAAAGAGCAGGCGATGTAAGAAATAAGCCAAAAGATCACGATTTGATTTTAACTTTGTATTGTACCTGATAACAAAGTTGGATCATATTATTTTTATAAAAATCAGGCAATAGTAGATTTTGATAATGCTTTATTCAATGCTAATGGAGTTAAGTATGTGACCGCACTTTTTTTACCACCTGGCATTTGAAAAAATCCTTAAGGCGTTTTGGGTAAAAGACAACACTTCGAATACTCCACCATTCTATCTTGATTTGACTAAGATTTATGGTGAAACCTCTCTTACTGTAAACCTATACGATTATGATTATTTAAGTATTATTACTTCTTGGAATATTGAAACCAGATATCCGGACTTAAGCTCACCTTACATAAAAGAGCAGACAAAAATACATGGCTTTCCATCAACCCAAATTAAACGCGCTTTTCCAATGTTTACTATCGCAGCTTTAAATAAAATGCTTTCATCTTTTTATGATGAATTGACCCACCATGGATATCAACCGACCAAAATGATTTTATTCGGATCATAGGCAAAAGGCACAGTTAATACTAATTCGGATATCGATATTGCCATTTGGTCCCCAAAATATTCCGGGAGTATATCTTTTGATATGGAATTTTTAGCACCTATTAAACGCAACTACCCACTTATCGAAATCCATACTTTCGCCGAAGCAGATGATGAAAGCTCATATCCCTTTATTGAAGAGATTTTAAAAACGGGTAAAGTGTTTTTACCTAAAAAACCACTTGTTTTTTTATAAAGAAGATACCGTATTCTAAGACAATTAAAAGTACCATCACCTGTACGCATGTCATTTTGACTTTCACTTCACTCCACTCTCTCTACCGTGTCTATGGCATCCAGTTTTCTCAGGGTACTCATTACCTTCAACAGTTGTACTTTGTTTTTTACCATTAGACTCATTTTTCCTTCAAAATATCCTTCCTTTCCTTCAATACTGAACGAACGGATATTGAGGTTGAGATCCTGAGAAATGGCTTTGGATATCCGTTCTATCACCCCGGGTCCGGCATCTACTCCGGTGATCAAAAGATTGGCTACAAAATCGGATTGATTGATATCTCCCCATTCCGCCTTTACCACACGGTATCCAAAATTGGCAAGCAGGTTGGTACTATTGGGACATTTTGATCGGTGTATTTTTAATCCTGATGAAGCGGTGAGGTAACCAAATATATCATCGCCGGGGAGAGGATTACAACAACTGGCAAAGCTATACTCATATTGGTCTGCAGGCTCACCGTTGATATACAATTTAGTATTGGGTCCAACAGGGGCTTTTTGGATAGTGCTATCCTGGGCTTCTGTGGATTTTTCAGCTTCACCAGGTAAGACCAGTTTACCTGTTTCATTCACCCATTGATTTACTTCTGACAAATCTATATTGCCCTGGGCCACGGAAAAATAAAGATCCAGCCTGGTTTTATATCCATATTCTTTTACCAGTCTGTCAATATTCTCTTCCAGATCGAGTTTGAGGTTTTTAAATTTTCGCTCGATGGCTTCTTTCCCCAGATCAGCTTGTTCTTTTCGCTCGTCTTTGAGAGACTGACGGATTTTGGATTTAGCCTTGCCGGTGACCACCAGTTTTAGCCAACCTTCGGATGGTTTTTGCCTATTATTGGTAAATATTTGTACCTGATCTCCGTGCTCCAACCTGGAACCCATTGGTACCAGTTTATTATTCACTTTTATACCGGTGCAATGATATCCCAGATCGGTGTGGATACTAAAAGCAAAATCAAGAGCAGTAGCTCCTTTTGGAAGTACCCGTACATCCCCTTTGGGAGTATACACATAGATCTCCTCGTTGAATAGATTCGTCTTAAAATCAGACATAAATTCTATTGCATCCGAATGTTGTGATTCTAATATATCCCGAATATTATCCAACCAATCATCATACAGTTTTTGTTGATTGGAGATGCCTTTGTATTTCCAATGAGCGGCAAATCCCCTTTCAGCGATTTCATCCATTCGGCTTGATCGTATTTGCACTTCCACATAGCGGCCATTAGGACCTATTACGGTGGTATGCAATGATTCATACCCGTTCGATTTTGGGGTGGTGATCCAGTCTTTCAGGCGTTCCGGAATCGGGGTATGCACATCCGTCACTATTGAATATACTTGCCAGCAAACGGATTTTTCAAATTTACTTTCTACATCTATAATTATACGCACGGCAAACAAGTCATAGATCTCTTCAAATGGAATTCTTTTTTTTCTGATCTTATTGAGTATGCTGGAAACAGTTTTGGGTCTTCCTACAATTTTGTAGGGTATATTCAGCTGGTCAATTTCTTTTTTTAGTGGCTCTATAAATTTATTGATGTACTCGTTCCGCGCGGATTCAGATTCTTCCAGTTTATGGATTATTTCCTGATAGGCATCCGGTTCCTGGATGCGAAGGCAAATATCCTGAAACTCCGATTTCAGATTATAGAGTCCTAAGCGGTGGGCAAGAGGGGCATAGATATAATCTGTTTCTGCAGCAATCTTTAATTGTTTATGCCTGGGCATTGAATTGATGGTACGCAGATTGTGAAGCCTGTCAGCCATTTTGATCAGGATCACCCGCACATCGGATACTAAAGTGCTTAATACCTTGCGGTAATTTTCGGCCTGGGCGGTTTCCAGGTTGTATAAGCCATCCAGTTTGGTAAGACCATCAACGATCATTGCTATTTTGTCCCCAAACTCAGCATTGATGGTCTCGAGAGTCACGTGAGTATCCTCTACTACATCGTGTAAAAGAGCACAGATGGCTGCTGTGGGTCCCAGGCCAATTTCCTCCACACAAATCCTGGCCACTTCTATCGGATGCAAAATATATGGTTCGCCGGACTTTCTTCTTTGTTCCCGGTGGGCAATTACCGCCAGTTCGTATGCTTTCCTGATATTGACTTTGTCTACATCTTCTATAGGTGTTTTAAAGGATTTTAACAGCCTCCTATACGCATTCTGTATCAGATGCAGGTCGGCAACATTAGCTACTTGGGTTTCATCTATAAATGACGAATGAGCTTCCATTTGAATGTATAAATATAGCGGAAAATAAGGATTGAAATCCGTACTCCACCATTTTTATACTCATTGGATAAGATTATTATCTAAAAAACAAAGGAAATCGTTGAATCTGATTGATAGGGTATGTGGAGGGTCGTTTCCCTTTAAAAAAGATCAATTCATCTCCAAAAATTTCCCCATTTTTACCTTGTGAACGAAGCCGAGCGCAAACATTACGACCAGGTATTTGAAAAAGAGCTATTGCCACATATCAATGCGCTCAGCACTTTTGCATTCCATCTTACGCTTAACGAAACGGATGCCGATGATCTCGTACAGGAGACTTATTTAAAGGCCTATCGCTTTATAGATAAGTATTTAGAGGGAACTAATGCCAAGGCCTGGTTGTTTAAGATATTGAAAAACGCATATATCAATGAGTATCGGCGCAAAAGCAAAGCTCCGGCACATGTTGATTATGAAGACATCATTGGTTACCAGGACAATGAAGATAGTGCGATAGGCGAGTTTACA
>CAYNIG010000161.1:0-7360 GCA_964396995.1 uncultured Saprospiraceae bacterium
TTAACATATCAAGAGGTAAACTCTTGATGGCGAGTTTACCTCGCTCACAGATTTCCAGGCTAGCTGCATTGCTTGACGGTGATTTTACTTTTTAGCTTTTAATTGATTTCGGTTGCAGCATGAAAAGGTCCGCTGAATTATAATCAATATACTGAGATGATCAGCTATGCTTTATTTTCTGACTTATGCCTTTGCTTGGCCATTGAGCCAATTATTTATAAGTGCATACCTTTTTAATCTTTTTACCCAATACCCTTGCTCTTACTCGATCTATTTCTTTCAATAAATCAATAGGCGTCAATCTTTTATGATTTCCCCAGCAGACCCTAATTAGTGTTTTAAGTGGGTTTAACACAGAAGTGTTTTAACCAAACCAGTGACCTTAGCCAAAGTTTTATAAATTACTGGAAGCTGAAAGCTTAGATCTTTGACGGCTTCCTTTTATAAAAAATGAATTCCATTATTTTTAATCGATCTTTCCTACTAAAGAATATTAAAGAATATTCGGAAGACCGCTCCAAATTCTTCCGATTTAAAGCTTTATATTCGCGTTGAATGTCGGAGTTTGTAGTATCAGCAAGGAAATACCGACCTAAACTGTTTTCAATGGTTTTGGGTCAAGAGCATGTTACTAAAACTTTGAAAAATGCATTATTGAAAAATAAATTAGCACATGCTTTTTTATTTACAGGGCCCAGAGGGGTAGGGAAGACTACCTGTGCGCGAATACTTGCAAAAGTGATAAATTGTGAAAATGCGCTAGTTAAAAACACTGCAGAACCTTGTAATGCGTGCGAATCATGCTTAATGTTTGACAGTCAGGCCTCTTTCAATATTATTGAAATGGATGCAGCATCCAATAATAGTGTTGAATCCATGCGCAGTTTGGTGGAGCAAGTTCGCTACCATCCTCAACACGGAAGGTATAAGGTTTTTATAATTGACGAGGTTCATATGCTGAGCCAGGCGGCATTTAACGCATTTTTGAAAACCTTGGAAGAACCACCCGCACATGTAATATTTATACTGGCAACAACGGAGCGACAAAAGATACTCCCAACCATATTATCCAGATGCCAGGTTTTCGATTTCAGGAGGATCCAGAACAAGGAGATCGTAAAGCAATTGGCACTTGTGGCGAAAGATGAGAGCATAAAAGTGGAAGAAGATGCTTTGCATATCATTGCGCAAAAGGCAGATGGATCTATGAGAGATGCTCTTTCCATATTTGATAGGATAGCAAGTTTTAGCGACAAAAAGGTAGTCTATGAAGAAGTAATATCCAATTTACATGTTTTGGATTTTGAATATTATTTCAAATTGGTCAATTTGTTAATACGAGAGGATATCAGTGAGGTACTGCATATTTTTAAAGAAATATATCAACTTGGATTTGACGGACATTTATTTATAGATGGTTTAGCTGAACATTTCAGGCAGTTATTGGTAAGTAAAGATGCCAATTCTGTCATACTCATAGAAGCAAGTGAAGAGTTGCAGAATAGATATATTGAGCAAGGTAAAATGTGTAAAACCAGTTTTTTAGTGGATGGTCTTGTCGTAATAAATGAATGTGATTTGCAGTATGATAGAGCCCGAAATAAAAGACTGCATATCGAGTTAAATTTGATAAAATTGGTGTATCTCAACCGGCTGGTTTCACCAAGCTCAATTGTTTCTGAAACAATTGATGAAAAAAAAAACTCTAAATCAGAGGATGCAAGAGGAATAAAACCCTCGGTAATAGAGGCAGAGGTATTTGATCAAATCGAGGAAATAAATTTGGAAAGCAATTTTTCCGATTTTACACCAACCATATCGAATACAAATAAAGAACTTTTTATTCCCAAGCTTAATTCTTTAAAAGCGATTCAACGAAAAGCCGCGCATTCAATTAAGCAATCAGCTGAATCTGCAGTAGAATTTAAATTGGATACTTTCATTAAAGTTTGGAATCAGTATTTGGAAAGTGTGGAATTGCCTACTCTGAAAAGTATACTTAGCCAGGCCGAATTGGAGCTGGACAACACCAAACTAATAATAAAAGTAGGATCCTCCCATTCAAGAAATATCATTCAATTGGAGCACGCACTTTTAGAAAGGCTTAGAAAAGCTATTGTCGACAACAGGCTCGAAATATTAATTACGATTGATCAAGAGAAAGCAAAGATCAATGATGATAGTTTAGTAAAAAAAGCTCTTTCAAATAAGGAAAAATTTGAATTGATGAAACAATCAAATCCGGCGGTAGAAGATTTAATCAAGACATTAAAATTAAAAATTGATCATGGTGCTTAAGGAAAATTTATGTGGAGAAAATTGATCAGGCCGGCTTTGTTTTTATTTGATGGTGAAACTGCTCATTTCATTACTTTAAGATTATTAAAAATCATTTGTTTTTTTCCTGGATTTCCGGAATTAATACGAAAAATCTACAGTGTTGAAACTAATCAAAAAGTTATTTTGGCAGGACTTGAGTTTAAAAATCGCTTAGGGTTGGCAGCGGGACTGGATAAAAACGGTGAATATATCAGTGAATTGGCTTTGTTTGGGTTTTCACATATAGAAATTGGAACGATCACGCCAAGACCTCAGCCAGGAAATCCTAAACCAAGATTATTCAGACTGCCCAAAGACTTTGCACTAATTAACAGAATGGGATTTAATAATGATGGTGCGGATAAAATAGCAAACCGATTACGGTTACTATCCAGACCAAAAGATCTTATACTTGGTATAAATATTGGTAAAAATAAGGATACAGCATTGGATAAGGCCTGGGAAGACTATTTATATTGTTTTGAGACACTCTATGATCATGCGGATTATTTTACCATAAACGTAAGTTCACCAAACACGCCGGGATTGAGGGGATTACAAGAAAAACAACCATTACTTGAGTTATTAAAAAAAGTGAAGGAGGCAAACGAAAAGAAACTAAAAGCCAAACCTGTTTTTTTAAAGATTGCACCAGATTTAAACGAGGATGAACTAAAGGAAATAAAAAGTCTTGCGATAGAAAGTAAAGTAGATGCGATTATAATAGGAAATACCACTATTTCAAGAGAGAATTTAAAGACTGACCCCACTATACTGAAGGCTATTGGAAATGGTGGATTGAGTGGAAGGCCGTTAACCAATAAGGCAGTAGAAAAAATGGAATTATTGAAAAATGCCAAAGGTAAAATTCCACTGGTTGGAGTGGGAGGAATAATGAATGAAGAAGATGCTATACAGAGAATATTCTCAGGAGCTGAACTCATTCAAATTTATACTGGGTTTATTTACCAGGGACCGGCAATCATTAAGAAAATAGTGAAGTTGATTGACAGCACTTACAAAGTGCCGAAGAAATAAAATTACTTGGATTAAAACCTTAACTTTGCCCGCCTGATATGATAAAAGACCAATTAAAGTCGACCATTCTGGAAATACTACGGGTTTATTATAACATTAACATAAGTAGTAACGAATTGTCCATAGGGCCGACAAAAAAAGAATATAAAGGCGATTTTTCAATAAATGTTTTTCCGTTCTCCGGTAAAGCCAAAATAGCACCTTCAATTTTAGCAGCGGCGCTTGGTGAACAATTAAGGACAGCGGGTATCCTGGAAGATTTTGAAGTAATACATGGATTTCTAAATATAACACTACAGCAAAACACCTGGAGGGAGACCCTACAATCTATCTCATCAAATCCAAACTTTGGGGAAGGTACAGCAAATAATAAGACTTTATTGGTGGAGTACTGCTCACCGAATACAAATAAACCTCTTCATTTAGGGCATGTAAGAAATATATTACTAGGAGCTGCAACATCAAGGGTATATATTAATAATGGATTTAATGTACATCAAATCCAGGTTATTAATGATAGAGGGATAGCAATATGCAAATCAATGTTGGCATGGCAAAAATGGGGTAATGGTATCACACCTGAAAATTCGAATATAAAAGGTGATCATTTGGTTGGAGAGTATTATGTTCTATTTGAAAAAGAACTTGGGCAAGAATATAAATTGTGGCAAGAATCAGATTCTGGCAAGGAGGAGTTTGTTAAACGAAAAGATCTTTCTCAGCAAGAATCTGAATTTTTTAAAGAGTTTAAAAATTATTACTTTAATAAATACAGCAAACTGGGAGAAGAAGCAAGGGGCATGTTGGTCGATTGGGAAAAAGGCGACGAACAGGTAAGAGCGCTTTGGACAAAAATGAATAACTGGGTCTATACCGGTTTCAATGAAACATTGAAAAGCCTGGGGGTAAGCTTTGATCATATCGATTATGAATCTATCACCTATTTATTGGGTAAAAAAGCAGTTGAGAAAGGTTTGACCAAAAGTATTTTTTATAAAAAGGATGATGGGTCTGTATGGGTGGATCTTTCAGATGCGGGCATGGATCAAAAAGTAGTGCTTAGAAGTGACGGAACATCAGTTTACATTACCCAGGATATAGGAACGGCGCAAATGAGATATGAGAAATTTAAAATGGATAAACTGGTTTATGTGGTGGCAGATGAACAAGATTATCATTTTAAAGCTCTTTTTGAAATAATGAAGAAACTCAAAGAACCCTATGCTGATGGTTTATATCATCTGTCTTATGGAATGGTGGAACTTCCGGAAGGTAAGATGAAGTCTAGAGAAGGAACAGTTGTCGATGCCGATGATCTTATCCAGGAATTAATAAGGGAGGCGACATCCACTGCCCAGGAAAGAGGAGAAATGAGTGATTTGAGCAAAGAAGATCAAAACGCAGCTATTAAAAATATTGCTATGGCTGCCTTAAAGTTCTTTATGCTGAAAGTACATCCCAAGAAGAAGATGGTATTTAATCCTAAAGAATCCCTGGATATGCAAGGCCAGACGGGTCCTTATATTCAAAATGCTTACGTAAGGATTCAATCCGTAATAAGAAAATCCTTGAATTCCCCTACTGATTTATTTATGGCCTATACCGGAATACAGGAGGAAGAAAAAGAACTAATCATTTTGTTAGAGTCTTACCCAGAGGTTTTAAAGAAAGCAGGTGAACAGTATGATCCATCCGAATTGGCAAACTACAGCTATGCCCTTGCTAAAGCATTTCATAAATTTTATCATGAAATTCCAATTCTAAGGTCATCTGATCAGGCTGCTCTGCACTTCAGACTGTTGCTCTCTGAGACTGTTGGAAAAATATTGAAAAAATCGTTTAATATATTGGGCATTGAGATGCCTGAAAGAATGTAGCATATGGCAGAATCACAAAATTTTATTGAAGAAATTATTTCAGCGGATGTAATTAATGGCAAAAATAATGGAAGAGTTCTTACACGGTTTCCACCCGAGCCAAACGGATATCTTCATATAGGGCATGCAAAATCCATTTGCCTAAATTTTGGCCTGGCACAAAAATTTGGAGGTCATACTAATCTCCGTTTTGATGATACTAACCCCACTACTGAAGATGTAGAATATGTAGATTCTATCAAAGCAGATGTTAAATGGCTGGGCTTTACCTGGAATGGAACTGAACTATATGCATCAGATTATTTCGAACAGTTGTACGAATTTGCAGTGGAGCTTATCAAAAAAGGAAAAGCATATGTGGATCACTCGACGCCGGATGAAATAGCAAATCAAAAGGGATCTCCTACTGTTGCTGGCATTCCCAGCAAGTACCGGGATAGAAGTATAGATGAAAACCTTGCCTTGTTTGAAGAAATGAAGTCAGGAAAATTTGATGATGGGGTATGTGTATTAAGAGCAAAAATTGATTTAGCCTCACCCAATATGCATCTCAGAGATCCATTGATGTACAGGATAAAAAAGGCACATCATCACCGGACGGGAGACAAATGGTGCATATACCCAATGTATGACTTTGCTCATGGTCAGAGTGATAGTATTGAAAAAATTACTCATAGTATTTGCACACTTGAGTTTGAAAATCACAAACCGTTGTATGATTGGTTTATCCAAAACCTTGAAATTTTTCCATCAAAGCAATATGAGTTTGCGAGGCTCAACCTAAGTTATACAGTAATGAGCAAGCGCAAACTCATGCAACTGGTCAACGAACGATATGTGGATGGATGGGATGATCCCCGGATGCCAACTATTTCCGGACTACGAAGAAGAGGGTACACGCCTGAGTCTATCCGGGATTTTGCAGAGCGAATTGGCGTTGCAAAGAGGAATAATATAATAGATGTCTCTCTTCTCGAGTTTTGTATACGGGAGCATTTAAATAAAATTGCTCTCCGATATATGGTAGTTCAAAATCCAGTAAAACTCAGGATACTGAACTATGAAGAAGGTAAATACGAAAAATTAAATATTCAAAACAATCCTGAGGATGAGTCTGCAGGTGCGAGGTTGGTTAGTTTTTCAAACGAAC
Organism: uncultured Saprospiraceae bacterium; assembly: GCA_964396995.1. GTDB lineage: Bacteria > Bacteroidota > Bacteroidia > Chitinophagales > Saprospiraceae > JADJLQ01. The sequence continues at coordinate 6,385 of CAYNIG010000161.1, forward strand.
TGTATATAGAACGTGATGATTATATGGAAGTGCCGGTTAAAGGATATTTCAGACTGTTTCCAGGAGGATATGTAAGACTGAAAAATGCGTACATAGTAAAATGTGAGAAAGCAGTTACCAATCCTCATACAGGAGAAATTGATGAAATCCAGGTAACTTACATTCCAGAGAGCCGAAGCGGTAATGACACTTCTGGAATACCTGTAAAAGGTACTATCCATTGGGTAAGTGCAAATCATGCAGAAAATATAGAATTGCGTATATACGACAGGCTTTTTAATGATGAATCCCCGGATGGACATGAGGATAAGGACTTCAAAGAGTTTATTAATCCGGATTCATTAAAAACAATTCCCTATGCGAAAGCGGAAGAAAATATAGTCACATCTAAACCTGGTATTTATTATCAATTTTTAAGATTGGGGTATTTTTATCAGGATCCAGATAGTAAACCCGGGAAATTGGTGTTTAACAGGACCGTAACATTAAAAGATTCGTGGAGTAAAAAAAAGTAAATTCTTTCTCTTATTTAGAAACTTTGGAAGGCCGGAAGTGGTTTTACAAATACAAATAAAGATCATTGAATTAATGGGGCTGACTTGGAATCGACAGGAATGTGTACTGGTCAGTAAGCATGTCAGAGCATGAGAGGTTACTCTGTAAAAAATAACTTTCAAAACTTAAGTGGCAACACTTATGCTATTGCTGCCTAATTCCAGGAATTAGTCCGGCTTTATGCCGTTGATCTGATACCTAATACAGGATCCACCGCATTCAAACCCATCCTTAGGGATGCTTAGGTTAGTCTTGCAAAAAGGTTACCGTTTGCATGATGAAATTAATCGGAAACTGGATGTTGACATGGGTTTGTCTTTTAGCCTACACCAACATTGAGATTTGAATTAAAGAATAAACATGTAGAAAGCTGATGAGACCTTTGTCTGGACGGGAGTTCGACTCTCCCCAGCTCCACTTT
>CAYNIG010000161.1:7460-11237 GCA_964396995.1 uncultured Saprospiraceae bacterium
GCTGATGAGACCTTTGTCTGGACGGGAGTTCGACTCTCCCCAGCTCCACTTTTTATTTATGGATCTACATCTACTGAAAACCGGGTTGAACCAAGTCCGGGAATTTTCATTACCTCAGGTATAGTTGCTTTTATGCCGTGCTTAATTTCGCTAAGTATAGACCTGTTTCTTTCGCATTTGATGATCAAAGTGCGTAAATAAAGATTTCTAAGCCTGGAAATTCCAGGAAGTAAGGGATTTGATATCCTGCTGCCAAATTTTTCCTGGAGTAAGCTGCTTAGCCTGAGACAAGCCAAATCTGCCATCTCTGATTTTTTATGTTTGACCGTGATTTCAATTAATTTTATAATGGGCGGATATTGGGCTTCCATTCGATCATTTATTTCTTTTAGAGCTAACCCTTCATAATCATAATGGATTATATATCGGATTACATCGTGGTTTAGATTAAAAGCCTGAAGATAAACTTTGCCTTGTTTGTTCTTTCTCCCTGCCCTTCCGGCAACTTGTGTTATTAATTGATAGGCCCTCTCATTGGATCTGAATTCCGGATAATAAAAAATGGAATCGGCTTGCAATATCCCTACCACTGCCACATGATCAAAGTCGAGACCTTTACTTATCATCTGAGTACCTACCAATATATCTATTTCCTTTGCTTCGAATTTATCCAATATATTTTGGTATTGAGAAAGAGATCGGGCAGTGTCGTAATCCAATCTGCTTATGCGGGCATCCGGGTATAAAGTATTCAACTCAATTTCTATTTTTTCCGTACCATACCCTTTTAGGTTTATGGTTTTTTTCCCACAGTCAGGGCATGAATCATATAGTTCCCTTTGATATCCACAATAGTGACAAGTAAGTTTGTTTATATGTTTGTGATAGGTAAGGCTAATATCGCAATTGGGACATTCAGCATGCCACTTACAATTGCTGCAGTTCTGTTGTGGCGCGAAGCCGCGTCGGTTTTGAAATAAAATTATTTGTTCTTTTTGTCTTAATGCTCTTAAAATGCCATCATGCAAGATCTTGCTTATAATAAATGGTTCTGTTCTGGTTTTGGTTTCAGCGTAAAGGTCAACCAGTTCAAATTCAGGCAGAGGCAACTCACTGTAACGGTATTTTAATTGAGCGAATCCATATTTTTTTAAACTAACGTTGTACCACGTTTCAATTGATGGAGTAGCACTACCTAAAATTACTTTTGCACCATACAGTTTCGCAAGCCATATGGCTGTATCTCTTGCCTGATATTTAGGGTTGGGTTCATTCTGCTTGTAAGATGGATCATGCTCTTCATCTACAATGATAAGCTTTAAATTTTTAAAAGGTAAAAATACACCTGACCTGGCCGCTACTGTAAGAGGAGCACCGTTCATCACCGATTTCCAGGTTTCTATTCTTTCCCTTTGACTAATACGGGAATGGTATATATAAAGATTGTGTCCCAGGTACTTTTTTAATCGACCCAATAAATGGGAAGTGAGGGCAATTTCTGGTAATAAATAAAGCACCTGGCCTCCGGCATCAGCAGCTTTTTTTATGAATTCACTGTATACTCTGGTTTTGCCACTACCTGTAATTCCATACAATAGAGCAACTTCTGTGTCATCAATAAAGGCAGCATTAATTTTATTTATCGCCTCCAACTGCTCTTCAGAAAGGGGCGGTAATTCAATATCTAAATGAGTTCTTACTATCCGATTTGTTTTTCTTCGTTGGATGGATATTATATTTTTCTTTTCCAATGCCTTCAGCGCAGTTGGGCTAATGGTCACATGCCTGGACAATTCTTTTTTGGATATTTCATAATCAGGTTTAGCATATTGAATAAAAGCAAGAAGTATATTGGTTTGTAATTCAGATTTGGTCACAGAATCCAATGCTTGTGTCAATAGGTCCGGATTGGATTTGTAAATTGGATCTAAGATCAGATAATCTTCTTTTTTTTCCTGTAAACCGGATTTTAATTCTTCTTCAACTACGATTACTCCTTTCTCAACCAATTGATTGATCAGTTTTTTGGTGGACTTTTTATTAACTATTTGTTGTACTTCTTCTACAGTCAATTCTTTGCGAATAGTAAGTGCTTCTGTCACCATGTATTCATCATCGTTCAATTCAGTAGCGTTGTGGTCGAATTCATGATGAAGAGTAATTTTCGATTCGCTGTCCAGTTTAAAACCTGCTGGCAATGCTGCTGCCATTATTTCACCTATACTGCAACAATAATACTCAGCCATCCAGAACCAGGTATTAAGTTGATATGAGGTAACTATGGGGACTTCATCCAGGACAGACAAAATAGTTTTGTACCTGGCCGGGACTTCCAATTCATTATATATTTCTGAAACTAAACCAGCATAGATTTTGGATCTGCCAAATTGAACCTCGACCCTCATACCAGGTTTTAGTATTTGAGCATATTCTCCTGGCACATGGTAGGAATACGGTTTGTCAAGGTTAAATGGTAAAATAACCCGGGCAAAGAGATTATGCAGTGGAATAGATATTTCTCTGGATTCGGTATATACCATGCTAAAATCTGCAAAAATAGGATAATGCTTATATTTACTGTTATGAGTTTTTGGATCATCTACCTATATTCCATTTTATTTAATGCAGATGGAGTGATCCGGCACGGAGTCGATAAAAATGAAAGTGTTAAATTAGCTCAAAAACCTGCTTACCAATCAGTGGGTATGTATACTCAGTCCGGTCTGATAAAAGGGAGTTGCGTTTTAATACATCCCGGATTGGCTCTGACAGCTGCCCATACTTTGATGAAGCTTACAAAGGCCCCTTTGGAAATTGAATACGACAATGTCCGTGTGAAAATTGATTCATTCCGAATTCATCCTTGGTACAAAATGAATAAAGGTGCGGATATTGCCATTTTGTATCTGGCCGAACCAATAACGGGTATTCAAATACCTTTATTAAACAAGTCTAAAAAAGAAGTTAAGCATATTTCTACCTCTGTTGGCTTTGGTAACTTTAGTGTGGCCAATAATCCAAAAGAGATAATAGATGCAGGTAGAGTAAAATCTGCAGGTCAAAATGTGTTGGATTCTGTCGCAGGTACACCCCTGCCAAATAGATCCTTACCTTTTCTTTATGCGGATTTTGATAATCCCTACACTGGTAAAATGAATAAATCGGGAGATTCCACAGCTTTATTACTGGAATATGGACTTGATGGCGGTGACAGTGGAGGTGGCATGTTTATCCAAATAAAAAACAAGGAAGTATTAGCAGGTATCAATGCAATACAAAATAAGAATATAGCTGATATTTTGCGTACCGGTGCCTTTTATGGTAGCTCGAGTGAATGGGTAAGGATATCTGTATTCAGGAAATGGATACAAAAAAGCATCAGGCAATTTGAAAAATCAAATCAAAAAGACTATAAATGAATCCACGTACTTTCTTTTTCTCCATCTCAGCAGTTTTGCTTTTATACACCTGCACACCGGAAAAAAGTCCGGATACCATCATTTACAATGCTACCATCTGGTCTGATGGGAAAATAATCAATGCCGATGCTTTAACCATTACTGAAGGAAGGATAAAAAATATTGGTATGACCAGTTCGTTGATAAGTAATATCAGCGAACAAACACAAAAAATAGATGCCCATGGAATGTTCCTGATACCCGGTTTTATCGATGCTCATGTTCATTTCCTGATGGGTGGCAATAATTTGAGATCTGTAAAACTGAGGGATGCAGCAACCCCACAGGATTTTATAAATCGAATAAAAGAATATGCATT
>CAYNIG010000162.1:0-11230 GCA_964396995.1 uncultured Saprospiraceae bacterium
ATTTCTTCGTCAATCCGGAGGATAAAAAATTCATTTCAAATGAATTTTTTGGGTTCATTTATCGGTTACTATCCACTTTCGAAACTAACCGCTTGAAAGCATGTTTTAAAGCATGTTGATTAAAGGCATTAAATTCCGTATATACACATACCCCACAAACTAAAACTTAAAATCTACAGTCGACAATTTCTTTATCAAACAGGCCATCAGGCTCACCAAAAAACCGGATGCAAATATTTGATTCATACTGATTCGTATCTTTCATTTCCATTCCCGGAATAAGCTCCTTTGACCCGCATTTTGCGCGTGCAGCATGGATTACTGATTTCCTAAAATCTAATTTAATTTATTTAGTGCCTCCATGAATTCTTTGTTTTTAGGGTCCAATCGTACTGCAATTTGATAGTCTGCTTTTGCTCCCAATTTATCATTCATCGCTTCTTTTACTGTTCCTCGGCGATAATAATATAGAGAGTTAGCAGGATCTTTATCACACAGAATAGTAAAATGTTCTAATGCCTTTGTAAAAGAGTCTATAGTAAAATAAAGGATACCGGCATTATTTATAGCATCCATATAAGTTGGATCTAGCGATATTATTTTCTCATATAATTTTATAGACTCATAAGGATTTTGATCTTGGTAAAAATCTGCCATGGAATGAAGTATAGATGTGGAGTTGCTGTCTATTTTATAGGCATTGGCCAAGCATTGTACCGCATAGGTATGATTATGTACACTATTCAATTCTGCCAGTAATAGCCATCCATCTGTCAATCTATCATCATAGGTAGTAGCTTTTTGTAAAGAAAGTATCGCATTGGCAGTATCTTTTAAATCCCGATAATTTATACCAGCCATCAGATAGGCTTCTGCATTCAATGGGTCGATAGCTAATATCCGGAGGCAGGTTTTTATTGATTCATCATTTTGTTTCAGTATATTTTGATACTCAGCTAATTTCAGCAATGTGGGCATCCTGGCGGGAAATAACCTTGCAGCTGCTTCCATCCTGCTCAATGCCTCGAAAGATTGATTATGATCTAGTAATGCATCAGCGAGCAAATGATGGTAACGAAATTGAAGTGAGTCTAATTTAATAGCAAACCGGAGATCAGTTATTGCTTCTTCAAATTTATTTTGATGATAATACCACTCTGCTCTCAAAAAATAAAGACTATCTTCTTCAGGATTCCGTAGGATCTTATCCGTCAATTCAAAAAAAGCGGCATCACCCGAAAAATCGATATCCGGTTTATTTTTACAAAAACTAAATAGTATAAAAAAACAATACCAAAAAATCTTACTGTACGCCATTAATTAAAAAATCCGCAATTTTATCGCAAAAATAAGGAATATGAATTGGAGACGACCACTGGAGCAGGAATCGGCTGGTTATTTTACCCGTTACATCATGCATGTGCATGAAGACAATGCTCTTCATGTCTTAAAAGTCAACAAATATAAATCATTACAGCTCATGACTCAGCTATCCACCCCCGAATGGGACCATAGATATGCTGATGGTAAATGGTCCGTGAAAGAGGTATGGATACATATCCTGGATACGGAGCGAATTTTTGCCTATCGAATGCTGCGAATTGGAAGAGGCGATCAAACTCCGTTACCGGGTTTTGAGCAGGATGATTATATAATCCCTTCAGAGGCTAATGCCAGATCAGCAGTAAGCATCATCACTGAGTATGAGGCCGTACGAAACAATACAATCTCACTTATTGAAAATCTGCCTGCTTCGGCCTTTGACCGGATGGGAACAGCGAGTAAAAACCCTATCAGCTGCAGATCCCTGGCTTTTATTATTGCCGGGCATGAAATTCACCATTTGAAAGGTCTTAAAGAAAATTACCAAATTGGTTAATTAAGACCCCGTTTTACCAAATATCGATAAAGTTTGCCATAGGTCTATTTGTGTTGCATTGCAATATTGGTAGTGTTTGCATATTTTGCACGCTGAAAATTGAAACCTAAATCTTATATTTTAATTATCGTCCTTTTTTTCCCTTTGTGTTTAAAGGCTCAGAGCACGGTATTAAATATACCGATTTCACTAGACTGTCATCAGCAAACTATTCCTGAAGTATTGACCCTCATAGAAGAACAAATTAAAATTCCGATATTTTACTTACCTGACCGCATTACTACAAAAAAATTGGAAGTCAAAGTCAACGCGTTAAAATTGAATGATGCTCTAAAGGAATTGTTTTCAGGTACCTCCTTAGACTTTATTGTTTACCGGGAGTATGGTATCCTGGTGGGAGAAGCCTCTATTATTCGGAATGCTTTTTCTGCTGATTATTATAAAGCACTCGCATTATCTTCTGAAGATATAGAAAGTAATACTGTAAGCAAACCGATTGTAATAGGAGACAAGGAAAAACTGGCATCCAACGGGAAAGTAATTTTATCGGGGATAGTACTACAGCAAAAAGATAAATCTGCAGTAATTGGCGCCACCATCAGAATTCCAAATACTAACTATGGTACAGCCACGGATGAAAATGGCAAATTCAGTTTAGAAATTCCTGCCGGTTCGCATTCTTTATTGATTCAATATATAGGCAATGCTGATCTTACAAGGTCAGTAATTGCATACAGTGACGGCGAAGTAAAATTGACTATGGAGGCAGAATCCATCAACCTTAAAGAAGTAACTATTGGTGCCCAGGCAGTGGATGCAAATATAAAAACCGCTCAAATCGGTGTCACTCAGCTAAATTTAAAAAGTATCCGGAAATTGCCCGTATTTATGGGTGAAACAGATATAGTAAAAACGTTATTGATCACTCCGGGTGTGAGTTCACTAGGCGAAGGAGCTACCGGGTTTAATGTAAGAGGAGGAGAAGTAGATCAAAATCTGATTTTGCAAGATGAGGGATTGATCTTCAATTCGTCACATGCTTTGGGTTTTTTTAGTGCTTTTAATGCGGATCTTATACAAAATGTAAACTTATATAAAAGCATCATCCCTGCTTCTTTTGGTGGCCGACTGGCTTCCGCCTTAGATATAGAAATGAGGGATGGTGATTACAACAGATTTAAATTTAAATCCGGTATAGGCCTGGTCAGCGGCCGGGTTACATTTGAAGGGCCTTTGCAAAAAGACAAAACTTCCATTATACTGGGGGTAAGGAGCTCCTATTCAGACTGGCTGCTTAAGCAAGCCCGTAACATTGAAGTAAAAAACAGTACAGCTTCTTTTTATGATGCCAGCATCCGGCTATCCCATAAGTTTAATGCAAAAAACAGTTTAAGTTTATCGGCTTATAATTCTTATGATCAATTTGAGTACAATAAGACATTTGGATTTCAATACAGTACATTCAACCTTCAAGCCATTTTCAGGAAAATATTTACTGCAAAAATTTACTCCAAATGGGTGATCTCAAAAGGAAATTACCACAGCCAGCAAACTGACCTTACCGGCTCGGATGCATCCAGATTAAAAAATCAGGTAGATCAATTTCAGTTTAAAAACTCAATTACCATTAATCAACGCTCTGATCTCCACTACCAATTAGGCTTTCAAACCATTTTATATAATATACTGCCCGGTGATCGCAGTCCTTTCGCCGATTATTCCTCCGTGATACCCAAACGAGTTGAAAATGAAAGAGGGTTGGAGTCTGCTGTGTATTTTACAGTAGACAAAACCATATCCGGATTACAAATAAATGGTGGACTGAGGCTCAGTCATTATGCTTTTCTGGGGCCAAAATCGATTTATCAGTATTCTACCGGCTATCCCTATTCAGTTAAAAATATTTCCGATACTGCTTTGCAGACCACCAGCGGAATTATAAAATCTTATTTCAATCTTGAGCCAAGAATTTCTCTACGGTATTCCATCAACAGCACTTCTTCCATTAAAACCGGATACGCCAGAACAGTACAATATATTAACCAGATTTTCAATTCCGATTCTCCTACCCCTACAAGTCAATACCAGTTAAGTACTGGATACATAGAACCTACTAAAGCACATAATATAAGTATTGGCTTTTTCAAAAATTTTAAAGAAAACCTTTGGGAAAGTTCTGTAGAATTTTTTGGCAGAAGCCTCACCAATGTAATTGACTACAAAGATTTTGCAGATTTGTATGTCAATGCACATATCGAAACAGAGTTATTAAGAGGAATTGGAAGAGCATATGGAGCTGAGCTCAGTATTAAAAAAATAAAAGGAGAACTCAATGGTTCATTGGCATACACACTGTCCCGTACTGAAAAACAAATTGATGGCATCAGTAATTCCAGGTGGTATCCTAGCAATTTTGACAAGCCTCATCAATTAAGCCTGGTCTTAAACCATCAATACAATCAACGGCATAGCTTTTCAATAAATTTCGTGTATAATACTGGAAGACCCACCACTGCTCCCCAGGGTTCTTACCGCACATTACAATCTGTCCCGGTACCGATCTATACATCCCGTAATTGGTTGCGCATACCCGATTACCATCGAATGGATTTAGCTTACACTTTCGGGCACGGTTATAAAAAAGATAAAAAACTGAAAACAAGCTGGACCATTTCTGTCTATAATCTGTATGCCAGAAAGAATGCATTTTCAGTTTTTTTTACCCAAACCCCATTCACGGGGGCACAAGCTAATAAACTGGCTGTGCTGGGCACCATATTCCCATCCATAACGCTAAATTTAGAAACCCTATGAAAAATTCTTATTTTTTAATAGCCGTCTTCGTTTTATTGGCACTTGCTTGTGTGGATCAGATCGAGTTGGACGGGCATGAATTCAGCTCGAATGTATTGGTAATTCAGGGTAAATTAGTCAAAGGAAATGTCAATTCCAATATTTCGGTAATTATACAGAGACTAGGGGAGTTTGGTTCCAATGAAAGAGGAGCATACATTACCAGTGCTAAGGTGAGCCTGCTCGATGAAAATAATAATTCACTGGATTTAATAGCAGCACCCCGATCTACCGGATATGATCTGAACATAGCTGCATCCAATCCATCTTTTAAAATTGAGATTGGAAAAAGTTACCAATTAAAGGTTGTCATGCCAGATGGGAAAAATTACATCTCCAAGCCGGAAATAATACAACCCTTACCAAAAGTTGAAAAAATATGGTATGAAACCGATAACCAGACCTACCAGGACGGCAAAGGTGTCGTACAAACCCGCAAGATCATTCGGTTCAAATTTTCCTCTCCGGTCACGACCCCAATGAGTCAGGATAAAATAAAAATGAGATGGGAATCTGTACTTACCTATAAATTAACGGATGATGCCTCCCGTGTGTGTTATAGCGCGGAACCTCAACAACCTCAAAAAGTAAATATCATAGATCCTACTAAAGATAATACCGTTCGATTGGATTCGGTAATCCTCTTAGAAACAGCGTTAGACTACCGTTTTGCGGAAGGTAGCTATATAAACATGCTATTGGAATCGTTGAGTACTGAGTCCTATGAGTATTGGAATCAAGTCCGGCAGCTTGCAGAGAGAACAGGCAATATGTTTGAGCCGCCGGCTGCTACCATTACCAGTAACTTTAAAAATATAAACGATGAGAGTGAAAAAGTATTCGGATTTTTTTATTCAACGGTGCAGGATACTCTTCGGTTAAGCATCGATACTACCCGTGTTGGCCCTATCAGAACCTATTGCCCTCAACCACCAACAGATCGAATAGGTCCTACCATATGCACCACTTGCCTGCTCATTGGGACCACTGCCAGTACCACTAAACCGTATTATTGGAAATAATGAAAAAAATAGTATTATTAATTGTCTTTTTTTCTGTGGTTATTTTAAATGCCATGTCACAAAACAGGCAGGTTACATTACATTTAGATAAAGACTTTTATGTATCCGGAGAAACCATCTGGTTCAAACTATATCTTCCACATGCTCCTGTTGGCAAAGAAATAGCAATCAAAGCAAGCCTATTGGATCAACACGGTATGATCATACATAGTTATTTCTGCAATACTAATGGATTTCGATATATTTCCGGGAAAGTAGATTTGCCCTTCGATCTGGTCTCTAATTGGTATCAATTGATTTTTTCAAATTTTGATCCAAAAATAAGATTGGAAAACCTGCTTGCAGGTGTGCACATTCCGGTTTACAATGATCTTAGTCCTTACCCTCCGTTAAATACCATGCAGCCCGTTGTTCAGACAGTGGAAAAATTTCAAAACAATCTTCGGATTATTCCAGGGAGGGAACTGATCAAACCACGACAGGAAATGGAATTAGAATTAATTTTGACTGACTCTGCTGATATTCCTCTCCCCGGTAATGCATCTATAACCATTCTCGATGAAACCCTTAATAAAGTACATGAAGATATTCACACTTTATATTCCGGCTTTCCTGATGGCAAGATTGAGTACAATTCGGTTTTTAATTTCGATTTTAAATGTGACATCTTGAATTCCGGCAACAGAGAGTATATTGGCATTTTTTTTAAAGAATCTTATAAATTCAGATATCTTTCATCTTTAGGCAATACTTTCACATTAGTCCATGATCCTTTTTCCGGCGAAAAAGAATCCCAGGAAATTTTTATTTCCAATTTTAACCAAACTATTACCAAATCATCCATAGCATTAGAACCTATTACATCAATATTGCCCTTTAATAGCAAAATCAAAGAATACCTGGATTGGAGTAGTTTGAGAAAAAAAACCATATCTATTTTTCCTCAGGTTACTTCGGCTACATCACGGCCAATTGTAAGGTCTGAACCAAAGGAAATACCCACGTCCGATCGTAGTATAGAAGTAACTAAATACGACGAATTTGAAGATATGTTTACATTCTTTAAAGAATTGAGTACTCCCTTAAAATTCAAACCAGACAAAAACAAAAGAAATTTTGCGACCATTTATAATACCGATCTATCCTCTGATCTTGAAGGGAAACCCAAATTTATTATTGACGGTATTATTACCGATCGTGCTGACTGGATAGCCCGTTTACCGATGGGAATGATTAAAAAGGTAGATATCTATTTTAATACAAAAACCTTATTAAATTTTTTTGGCATGATTGGGAAAAGCGGAATGGTGATAATTCAAACTAAAGCCAAACTGACCTGGCCTGACTCCATCCCGCGTTTTGGTTATAAATTAAATGGCTTTCTTCCGGTGCAGGAAACGTTTGAAATAAAAAAAGAACAGGTATCTTCTGCTAAAGTCCCTTTATTCATGCCAGTAATTTACTGGAATGCCAGTGTTCCTATTGATGCACAGGGCAAGGCGAAAATAAAATTTTTTCACTCTGATGATCAAGGGGTGTTTCTTATAAAAGCAATCTCAACCGACGCCAAAGGCAATCTTGCTATTGCAAATGCTAAATACAGGGTCTTATCAAAATCCTAAGGCCGATGTGAAGATGTTAACAATAATCAAAAGCATGAATTTCAACCAATTTAATTGAAAATAAATCCTGATCCCCATTAAAATAGCCATACCTTTGTACCTGCGATCAGAGCATTATAGGCAATCCAGATTACAGGAATCGTTTATTTCTTACATCCATTTGCAATATACTATACTTATTTTTTGACTGCTTACCTGAATCTCTTGCTCGTTTTTTTTTAATTTATTAATTTTTTTCTTTATGAAAATTTATGTTTCAAATTTAGGGTTTGATGTCAATGACTCTGCCTTGAATGATCTTTTTACTGCTCATGGAGCAGTCGTTTCTGCTAAAGTAATTTTAGACAGAGAAACCGGCAGGTCTCGTGGTTTCGGTTTTGTTGAAATGTCAGATGATGAAGCTGGCAAAAATGCAATCCGATTACTCAATAATCAGGATATCAACGGGAGACCGATATCAGTATCTATAGCAAAGGATAAATCCCAGCTGGGAAGCAGCACCTCATTTAATCGTGGTGGCAATTCAGGTGGTGGATTTAAGAAGAGATGGTAAGAGCGATTTAAACAATACCGATACATAAAAGACCATTCATGTCCTGCACTGAATGGTCTTTCTATTTTAGTTTATATATATCCTTTAAGTTTCTCCCTAATCCATCGTAATCCAGACCATATCCCACTACAAACTCTTTAGGTATCTTAAAGCAATAGTGGTCGAGACTCACCTCCACTTCAAGTGCCTCTTCTTTAAATAACAATGATGTGATAAATACGGACTTGGGCGCATGCGATTTAAGTACCGGAACAAACCGGTTTAAGGTATGACCGGTGTCTACAATATCCTCCACGACGATGACCTGTTTATTTACCCATTTATGCGATAATTCTGATTCCATTTTTACCACTCCGGAAGTATTCAGTCCCTGATACGATTCAATCCTGATAAACTGTACGGTGCATTGAAATTCAAGCTCTCTAAGCAGATCTCCCATGAAAATAAATGAACCATTTAAAATACCCAATACCAAAGGGATGTCATCAGTGTATAAAAATTTTTTGTTTAAAATGGAAGCCAATTCCTTCACCTTTAAAGCGATGGTTTCTTTGGATATATAAGGAACAAATGAACGGCCGTGAATCAGAATTTCATTCATTATTTCAATCCATATTTATCTATTAAGAATACCAGTGATGTCATAGCAGCTGCACCTAATAATAATTCTCTTTTGTTTACAGCTTCAAATTTGTCAGCAGCAGTATGATGATAATCAAAATACCGCTGACTATCCGGTTGCAAATTGCTGAGTAAGCCCTTTTGGCTTCGAAGAGGGCCTATATCGGCTCCACCACCACTGGGAAACAACCTTAAATCATAAGGCTCTAACAGATTAGCCCAGGTATTTACTTTTTTAAAGTATTCTTCAAATACCTCTTTATCCGCTGAAAATCCAAATCCTTTCGGCACAAATCCACCACTATCCGATTCAAGAGCAAAAATGTGTTTTTCTTTTTTCAAATTAGAAGCCGTTGCATAGGCTGTTCCTCCCGCCAATCCATTTTCTTCATTCTGAAACATGACTGCTCTGATTGTACGCAATGGTTTGTAGCCCAGTTTTTTTAATTGATACAAAACTTCTATACTTTGTACACAGCCAGCTCCATCATCGTGTGCTCCTTCACCAACATCCCATGAATCCAGATGCCCCCCTATTGCCAGGAATTCATTTGGAAATTGGGCACCTTTAATTTCTCCAATCACATTATAGCTCCATTTTTCAGCCAACATTTTACATTCATTTTTGATGTATAGGTTTACCTTGCCTTTTTTCAATTCTCTGCTCAGCAATTCAGCTGCGTTGGTACTAATGGCCAATGCCGGTATCGGTTTGTCACCTGGTTGAAAATTGGTGGCCCCGGTATGAGGATAATCGTCAAGACTGGTGGTCATACTTCGAACTATAGCTGCAGCTGCACCATATTTAGCCGCAACAGCAGGGCCTCTTCCCCGTTGGTCCACTGCTCCGCCGTAAGCTGCAAAGGTCCTCAGTTGGGTTACATCCATAGGTCTATTAAAAAAGACAATTTTTCCAGGCAAAATTAATTTTAGCTTTTCAAGAGTATCGAGTGAAAATACTTCAATTACTTCGCCTGCGATTCCGAGAGGCCCGGTTCCCGTACTATTACCAAGCGAAAGTGCATTCAGCTCCTGATCACCAATAAATGGAGAGTTGATAATTTTCACCATTTCTTTTCCTCCTCTTACCCAATGTGGCACTTTGCAGGGTTGCAGATAGACTGTATCCAACCCGAGACTATCCATTATTTGTTTAGTGATTTCAATTGCAGCCAGGCCTGCCGGTGATCCGGCCAATCTGCCAGGTGCTTTACTGGTAAGCGTTCGAAGCCACTCATATGACTGGCCATTTCGCAGGGTATTGTCATGAATGGCTTTGATCATCCAGGCATCCTCACTTTTTGATTGTCCTACCAAATTAGTAGGAAACCACAAGAGTTTGAAAATGACAAAGCAGATGGTTAATTTAATGATTTGATTTTGCTGATTGGATTTCATTTTAAGATACATTTACAGCGTCAAGATATTGAAGAAATATCTTATTTAATAGATTAATTTGGTTTCATTTGGTTAGGGTCGAGGTAATGTAAGCAATTGCATTACCTCCTTTTTTTTCACGAATCCGGTTTGATCAATAAGGCTGCAGTTTGCAAAGTGACTTTTACGTATCTTTTCGTCTAATTTTTACGGTTTAGTATGTGGCTAATTTTAAAATTTCTGGAAGCTTTATTTGGGAAATTCACGCGTCAGGATTCGCATACGTTGGCTGATGAAGTTTTGGTGGCAAAGTACCTGAATACACAGGATGATTTTATATTTTCCATTCTTTACAACCGATATTCATCCAAAATATATGCTAAATGTGTATCCATGTTAAAGAACATGGAGTTGGCACAAGACAGCACTCATGATATTTTTATTAAGGTCCTTACAAACATTGCCAAATTTAATCAGGAATCAAAATTTTCAACCTGGCTTTTTTCAATCACCTACAATCACTGTATAGATCAGATCAGAAAAAGCAAAAAAAACTTGTTTGTCAATGTGGAAGTGGAAAAGCTAGACCAGGAGGAAGAGATCAGTGATGTATTTTTGATGGAAACACATCTGCAGAGACTTAAAAATGTGTTAGGTAAAATGAGTGTTGACGAAAAAACAATATTATTAATGAAGTACCAGGATGATCTGTCGATAAAAGAGATTGGTGATATTCTGGGCAAAGAAGAAAGTGCCACCAAAATGAGAATTAAAAGAGCCAAACTAAGGTTTAAGATAATTTACGATGATATATATAAAAATGAAGAATAGAGTAAAGCAAAACTTTCAATTTACCTATGGAAATAAATAATTTTAAAGAGCTGGAAAGGCAAGAGATTGCCGAATTGGGTAAACCACCTGAAACCATAAGACAAAAAATTTCACAAAATATAGCACTATTCCGATTCATAGGAGATCTCATAGAATTGTATTTGCCGAACGCCGGCAAGTCGATCATAGGAATGACCAAAGGCGAATCCGATAAAAATCTTTCCAAATATCCAAATCAGAATGCCAATATTTAAAATTTAAAAGCCCATCGCAATGGAAAATTCATTAAACCTGGTACGGGAATTACTGATCAGTATGGTCGCCACCCTGCCAAAATTATTAGGTTGTATAATCATACTGATAACAGGCTATATAGTGGCTAAGATTGTGGCCTCGATAGTAAAAACCACTGTTTCCAGAATCTGTATTGATAAGTTTGGCGAAAAACTCGGGGATATAGAATTTATTCAAA
>CAYNIG010000163.1:0-11022 GCA_964396995.1 uncultured Saprospiraceae bacterium
CAGAAACTGGATATATACCCTGAAGAAAGACCAATCGGTATACAAATCTTTGGCGGTGAAATGGATTCGATGATGAAAGCGCTACCAATAGTAGAAGAAGCCAAACCCGAAATATTGGATATAAACTATGGATGTCCGGTGCACAATGTTGTTTGTAAAGATGCAGGTGCAGGAATATTAAAAGACATACCTAAGATGGTAGCACTTACTAAAGCTATTGTGGATAATACCCATTTACCAGTTACAGTAAAGACCAGATTAGGATGGGATCACAACACTATTCAAATCCAGGATGTGGTAAAGAGACTGCAAGATGTAGGTATTAAAGCAATCTCTATACATGCGCGTACACGGTCACAGATGTACAAAGGGGAGGCGGATTGGTCCTATATCGCAGCCATTAAAAATGACCCCGCTGTGTTTATTCCGGTTTTTGGAAATGGAGATATCGACAGCCCGCAAAAAGCCAAAGAATACAAAGAAAGATATGGCCCTGATGGAATCATGATCGGCAGGGCAAGCATTGGCTATCCGTGGATATTCCGGGAGATAAAGCATTATATCAATACGGGAGATCTGCTGCCACCACCAGATGTTCAAGAGAGAATTCAAGCGGTCAAAGAACATTTGCATTTCTCGGTAAGATGGAAAGGGCCCAAGCTTGGTGTACTGGAAATGCGCAGACATTATAAATCTTATTTTAAGGGGCTGGAAGGAATAAAACAATACAGAGAAAAGTTGGTTTTAGCCCCGGAAGCCTCTGATATCCTCGAATTGTTAGACGAAATAGAAAATATACTCGATCCGGTATTTGCATGATATTTAAACTAGCTCCGTACGAAAGAAAAATATTCCAGGTGGTAAAAGATGCTTCTGAATCGCTGGGAGTAAAATCGTATGTAGTAGGAGGATATGTAAGAGATAAATTGTTGGGCAGACCATCTCCGGATATTGATATAGTTACGGTGGGTGATGGTATAGCCCTGGCTAATGAAGTTGCCGGCAAGCTTAATCCTATACCCAGAATCAGTATATTTCAACGATTTGGTACCGCTCAAATATTACATGGAGATCTCAATCTTGAATTTGTAGGTGCCCGAAAAGAATCGTATCGGGAAGACTCACGAAAGCCAAACGTAGAAGGAGGTTCTCTTGAAGATGATATTGCCAGACGGGACTTTACCATTAACGCAATGGCTGTGAGTCTTAATGAGGAAGATTTCGGACAACTAATAGATATGTTTGACGGAATGAAACACCTTGAGGCTAAAATCATCAAAACCCCTTTAGATCCAGAAAGGACTTTTTCTGATGATCCACTACGGATGCTTAGAGCAGTGCGATTTGCAAATCAGCTCGGATACGAAATAGAAACCAATACTTTGCAGGGAATAAAACAATCAGCCGGCAGAATAGGCATTATTTCCAGCGAACGAATTCTTACCGAGTTTGAAAAAATTTTGGCCTGCGACCAACCATCGATAGGCTTAAAGTTATTGCATCAAACTTCTCTTTTGCATTATTTTCTACCCGAACTCACCGCTCTGGAAGGGGTAGAGTATGTAGATGGCAAAGGCCACAAGGATAATTTTTATCATACTCTAATGGTCTTGGACAATGTATGCGCCAAATCCAATAATATATGGCTGAGATGGGCGGCTCTCTTTCACGACATAGGTAAGCCGGCTACCAAGAGATTTAATGGAAAACAGGGATGGACCTTTCATGGCCACGATTTATTAGGCGCCAGCATGTTACCTCGTATTTTTAAAAGATTGAGATTGCCGGCAGATCACAGAATGAAATATGTGCAAAACCTGGTAAGGTTGCATCTCAGGCCCATAAGTCTAACCAAAGAAGAAATCACAGATAGCGCCATCAGACGAGTATTGTACGAAGCAGGTGAGGATATCGATGACCTGATGATTTTATGCGAAGCAGATATTACCAGTAAAAAAGCAGAAAAGGTGCATACTATTTTGGAAAATTATCAACTGGTCAGGGCCAGGATGCAGGAAATAGAAACTAAGGATCAACTCAGATCATGGCAACCACCAATTGATGGTGAAGAAATAATGGCAACGTTTGGGCTCAAGCCATCGTTTCAGGTAGGTATCATTAAAACGGCTATCCGTGAAGCTATTTTGGATGGCAAAATTGAAAATAACTATGATCAAGCAAAAAAATTTATGTTATCTGAGGCTGCCAAACTCGGTCTTACACCGCTTCCTGCAATTGATTTAAAAACAAAAAAGACTTAAAAATTACATAAGAATGAAATCGAATAAATTCGTTTGGATATTATTGATTACCACATCATTACAAATGATTTCCTGCCTTGGACCGAGTCAGGCTGAAGAGGATGAAGATATTATCCAGGACTATATCAGTAAAAACAATCTGAGTCCTACAAAACACAACAGCGGAATGTATTACATTATCAAAACTGAGGGTGCGGGTAATAATCCTACCGTAAACAATACGGTAACCGTGCATTACAAAGGATATCTGACCAACGGCAACCAGTTTGATGGCACTACCTCCAACCCTGCAACTTTTCCCTTGTTTAATTTGATTCCAGGATGGCAAATTGGCATTCCACTCATTAAAAAAGGAGGTGAAATTAAGCTGATTATACCCAGTGCATTGGGTTATGGATCTAGCTCTCCATCATCAGCAATCCCATCTAATTCTGTGTTGGTATTTGATATTCAGTTAGTCGATTTTAAATAGATTTTTTACGCCTGGTATTATAATATCACTACCCATTTTGTGAAGAATATTATGAAAATAGTAATCCACCAATTGAAGTTGGATGAAATACCAGTGGAGGAGTATATTAGCTTCGACTAATTGAGCTAATAAATAATAGGAGAAGTTGTTAATTAGCTGTTGCTGCTTCAGGAGCGGAAGTATTGGAAGCCAATTTCCTTTCTTTAATTCTTGCTTTCTTGCCTGATAGTTCTCTCAGGTAATATATTTTAGCTCTTCTTACTTTACCCTTTTTAAGCAATGAAATATCTACTATACTTGGTGAGTTGAAAGGAAATATACGTTCCACACCCACACCATTGGATATTTTTCTTACACATATGGTCTGGGTAAGTCCCTCACCTTGAATCTTGATTACATCACCTTTAAAATTCGGGATCCGTTCTTTATCACCCTCAATAATCTTGTAGCTAATGTTTACATTATCACCAGCTTTGATATTGTGATTTCGACGGTCTTTTAATAATTCGGATTGGATAAATTGAATTGGGCCCATTTTCTTTAAATTTAGGCCGCAAAAATAAATTATTTTTAGCTAATTTTTATAAAATTGTTTTAAATAGAATAATATTGGAGGGAATGGTTTTTTATTCCTATTCTTTGTTTGTAATTAGCAGAAAATCAAACAATTAAATAAAATTCAAGGACAGTACTATTTTATCAGAGTAGCAAAACTTTTAAGTTCCCTGATTTCGTCCTTGTCGGTTTTGTACCGCACCAGACACACATAGACACCATTTGCCTGTACAGTGCCCTTGTTGTTTTTGCGTCCATTCCAGCCTGCCCGCGGATCTTCAGAATAATAAATTTGCTCACCCCAGCGGTTAAAAATTTTCATCGTAAAATCCTGCATTCCGGCGATGGAGCCAGTGCCTATATAGACATCGTTGATACCGTCATTATTAGGAGTAAAAGCATTTGGTAGAAAATAACTGATATTCAAACCCACTCGAAGCATTTTTGAGATTGTATCAATACAGCCATTTTCATGTCTTGCAATCTGGGTAATCACATATCTTCCAGTGTCCCGATATACATGATTTGGATTTTTTTCGAAGGAGGCTTGGTTATCGCCAAAATTCCATGTCACATTGAGCGCCTCTTTAGCCAAACTGGTGAATCGAACGGAAGGATTGAGCATAGTAAGCTCTTTCGGTTCAAAATCAAAATTGGCTTCCGGGCCATTCTGGACGATCACAAAATTTGGAAATGATTCCTTTGTAACACATCCACTCGGTGCTTTTATACTCATGGAGATATTATACGACCCCGGCTTAGTATATATATGGTTGGCATTTTGTGAAATTGCTTTAGTGCCATCTCCAAAGTCCCATTCCACGAGGTAGTTGGAGTCCAGTGGTATGGATAAATTCTCGAAATAAATATCTGCAGGTACACAAGCCCTGAATCTATTTGGTAATACATCCAATACGGTGGGAGCCGGAAAATAATTCAATTCCTTTATTTTTTCTGATTTACATATTTTACCATCGGTGACAGTCAGACTTATTGCGTAATTGCCTGGTTTCTTAAATAGATGTGCCGGTGATTTCGATGAGCTTTGCATGCCATCCTTGAAATCCCAGGTCCATTTTTTGATTGGTGTCCTGGTGCCGGTAGATTTATCATTAAACTGTATTGCCGTGTTGGAACATTTATCGTAAACAAAATCAAAATCAGCATTCAGATCCGAAGGGATGATGTTTAATTTTACATAAGCTGTATCACTGCAAACCAACGCGTTTTTATTTACAATCATAATACCATTGTATTCTCCTGGTTCAGGAAAAGAGATCAGTGGATCTTTATCGTTACTAGTGATAGCAGGACCACCGGGATTGGACTTTGAAGTAAATTCCCAAAAATAAGTTTTGATGTATTCTTCCCTAAAGCTTTCATTGATTAAGGACACCGATTTATCACCACAATGATTGATTGTAAAAGTCTTGCCTATGCTGGTGTCAGCTTTTATTTTCGCCTCTACTGCTTGCTCGCAGATCCCTACGTTAAATTGAAAGTCGCGGTGAATTTCACCTATCAACTTACCGGCTTTGTATTCGTATACACAAATTCCGACGACATATTGCCCCAGCTCACGGGGCATCCCTTCCAGTTTTCCTGTAATTCTGTCAATAGATAAGACTCCGGGACCCATAGGATCTTCAGTTGTGTATAATGGAGATACAAAATTGACATATTGGAAAGGGGGCGAGCATATCCTGGGATCTGGCCTTACTGCAGCACAACCTGATCCGCCAAACGGATCGCCCTGACCTGAACCACCCCCTGCCAAAGGGGTACAGAAACTGTATACTAAAGAATCCCCTTCATTGTCAATGGCGCTGTGATCAAAAGTGAGTGGGAAATCAGCACAAACTACGATCGGGGGAAATGATTTAAATCGCGGACTGTTATTGCAATTGAGTTGAGCTTCTGGAGTAATTTCAATATAAAAAGTGGCCCCGGTATTATTGGGGGCTATTAAATTAAGAATTGTATTATTTCTGCAGCACCTCATATAATAAATTACATAGGTTTCGTCAGTGATTGGCAATTCAACATTAAAATTATAACTTGATTCTTCCACACAAACATTAGGAGGGATAATGAGACAGGGATTATTGTCGGGTCTCACCCGGTTTATAGGGCCATGGTTGATTACAAATTGTCTGACATAAGTATACCTGTTATTCGATTTACGATAAATGCCAAAAGTGGCATCGGGATCATATCCTGAACCGGAAGGGTTACTGCAATCGCGATATATGGTAAGACTTAATGCATACACCCGGGTAGAGTTTCCTGACGGTCCCGCTTGACAGGAATAATAAAAATCAGATCCTATGATATGCCTTGAATAAAGTACTGGCTGTATAAAACAGATAAAAAAACAAATTAAAACAAAATAAGTACGTACTCTAAATACAAACATGTATCAAAAATCAGCTATATACAGAGAATCCATTTTTTTATTTCAAAATTACCTGATTAATGTGGCAAATCCTTTTAATTCTTTTGTATCACCATGGTCATCTTTATATTTAACGACGCAAACGTAAACTCCGTTGGGTGCTACTGATCCAGAATTATTTTTTTTACCATTCCAGGCTTCATTGGGGTCTTTAGACCGGAATATAACCTCACCCCATCTGTTAAAAATGAGTAATTGGAAATCGCGCATGCCTGTAAATGCCCCCACACCGAAATAGGTATCGTTGATTCCATCGTTGTTAGGAGTAAAAGCATTGGGTAAAAAATAGGAAATATTGAGGCCTACTCTGATTTTTTTCGAAATACTATCGGTACATCCATTTTCGTGCTTCACGGTCAGTATGGTTACGAAATCACCGGTGTCTTTAAATTGATGGATAGGGTTTCTTTCGGTGGAACCCGACTCATCACCAAAATCCCATAGATAAGTGACGGCATCTTTACTTTGATCAGTAAATTTTACATTGGGGTCTTTGGTAGTAGGATCTTTAGGATTAAAAATAAAATCGGCTTCAGGACCATTCTGTATGCGGATAAAATTAGGAAATGTCTCCGTGGTGATGCATCCACTGGGAGCTTTTAATGAAAGCATGATGGTGTACACACCCGGTTTTTTGTACTCATGAGAAGCATGGATGGTATTAGCCGTTTGGCCATCACCAAAATCCCATCTTACTTCATAAGTAGAATCAACCGGAATAGAAAGATTATCAAAATTGATGGTAGCCGGTACACAAGCTCTGAATTTGTCAGGTAAAATATCCAATAACGCAGGGGAAGGAAAATAGGAAAGTCTTTTTGTTTTTGATGTTTTGCATATTTTCCCATCTGTGACGGTCAGCTTAATATCGTATTCACCTGGTTTTTTATAAAGATGGCTAGGATTTTTAAGTACCGATTCAGTAATTCCATCCCCATATTCCCAGGAATAAGTTTTTACAGGCGTGATGGAGCCTGTCGCCAGGTTGGTAAATTTAATCGGAGAAGCATTGCATTTGTCATATTCGAAATTAAAGTCTGCCTTAATATCCGATGGTATGATATTGAGATTAATGAAAGCCGTATCATTACATATCAGCGCATTCCTATTTACGATCATCACTCCTTTGTACTGACCTGGCGTAGGAAAATTAATCCTGGCATTCTTCGTTGATGAGGTAAGCACAGGTCCTGTATTGTTTTTAAGTTTGAATTCCCAATAGTAATCTTTGATGAAGTTTTCCGTAAAACTCTCGTTTGTAAATCCGATTTCATTATCGCCACAGTAGTTTATAGTAAAACTTTTACCATCTGCGGATATGGAATCAGCTTTTATTTTAGCTGTCACTGCCTGTTCGCAAATAGTTACATTAAACTGGAAGTCCCGGTGCAAGGCCCCAATTAATTTTCCATTGCGATATTCATTTACGCATATGCCTACCACATACTGACCAAGAGAGTTTGGACTTCCTGTAATGAGGCCCGTGAGCTGGTCAAGTTTGATTACATCTTTTCCCAGGGGTTCAAGAAAAGAAAATCCCGGGGTAGAGGCCAAATAATTGAAAGGAGGCGGGCAAATGCGTGGATCAGGAGTTGGGCTGTTGCAACCACCCTGTCCTCCTGGAAATCCACCACCATTCCCTGATCCTCCACCTGCCAATAATTGGCAAAACTCATACACCAATGAATCACCTTCAGCATCTTTTGCACTATGGTCAAATTCAAACGGGAAGTTGGCACAAATTACGATGGGAGGAAATTTGTTGAACCTAGGACTGTTATTACAGCTAACCTGTGCTTCAGGAGTTATCTCAATAAAAAAAGTACTTCCGGTAGCCCCCGGATTGGGGATGTTTAATATAGTCCTGTTCCTGCAACACTGTATATAATAAATCACATAAGTCTCGTCAATCACAGGTAATTCAACTGTAAAATCATAATACGTAGTCTCCACACAAACATTAGGTGGCACTATGATACAAGGATTCTGATCTGCGCCTACCCGCGAAATTACACCATACCCAATATTAAACTGTTGATAGAAACGAAACCCTCTTGCACGGGAGTAAGTATAAATACCAAAAGCGGCATTGGCATTAAAAAAAATATTTGTGCTACAATCCCGGTATACATCCAGGTGGAAATCAAAAACGCGCGAATTGGAGTTTCTACCGTTGCCTCTGCAATTATAATAAAAGTCACTGCCGATGATGTGTCTTGCTTCCAGAATTTGGAAAAATGAGAATATCTGCAATACGAGTATACATCCGATTCTGGTTATTTTTTTCAAATTCATCTTATTAAAGTTACGGAACCTTTAACCAATTTGGTTGCCTCAGATTCTGCAGAAAATAAAATTTGATACACATATACTCCGGTTGGTGCGGATTTTCCCTTACGGTTGCTTCCATCCCAACCTATATTTGGATCATTACTGTTAAATACTTCCATTCCCCAACGGTTGAAAACGGTCATACTGAAAGCAGTAATGCTGTTTTTTCCGAGCTCAGGCTTAAAAATATCATTTAATCCATCCCCGTTAGGAGTGAAAATATTCGGAATAAAGAAATCAGTATTTTCTCCGACGCGGATTGCTAAAATAGCACTATCCCCACAACCATTAGCTGAAAATGCTTGCAGCAGTATGCGGTAGTTGCCTGTTTTGTCGTAGGTATGACTTGGGCTTATTTCTTCTGAAGTCTTGGTGTCCCCAAAATTCCACAAGTATTTATTTGCATTGACGGATTCATTTTTCAAAAAGATGGTGGGATCTTTCAATGTAAATTGAGTCTCATTTGCAGTAAAGGCTGCTTTAGGTTTTTCTGCAACCTTGATTATTGTGCCGAAATCTTTATCTTTTTTGCATCCGGAAGGTGATGCAATATTGAGTTTTACCGCGAGGTTGCCAGCTTTACTGATCGAAATAGTTGGTGCCGGTCCCTGGAACACTCTGTTATCGCTCAATGACCAGGTAAACAGGTAGTTTGAATCTGCCAAATCTGATAAGCCCAACTTAAACAATCCAGGATAACAAACCAAGGTATCCGATATCGAAAGCACAGGGTCAGCCGGAATAGGGTAGAGCTTGATTACTTTTCTTAATTCTGTATTACAGGTGGCATCGTTGGCGACTATAAGTTTAACGGTGTAGGTACCCGGCATGGAATAGGCATGGCTGATATTGGTAATGGTATTTGTTTTAAATCCATCACCAAAGTCCCATGAGGCAAATTTGGGCAATGGAGTGCCAGGTTGTACAAAAGTAAAAGGGCCCAGAGAGCAGGTGTCTAATGGTAATAGGGTGGAAATTTCTGAATTTATCTTTTGCCCTACCAGGATCTGCAGCATTATGGAGTCACTGCATTGATTTCCCCTGTTTAATACCATTTTCCCTGTATAGATTCCCGTGTCGGACAATATTTTTGCAAAATGGAAACTATCGGAAACAATTTGATTCCCCTTTGGGCCGGTAAACTCCCAATTCACTTTTTTAATGTAAGTGGTATCGGTGCTGAGGTTAGTAATTTTAAATGGCAAAAGACGATCACAATGAGTAAGGGTGGCTACATTATTTTGAACAGTTGCAGATTGGATCGCTGCCTTAATGGTGATATTACAAGCAGAAAAATTGATTTGAATATCTCTTCGTTGTACCGACATCAATATTCCATTTCTATATTCCTTTACACAAATGCCAAAAGTATACTGACCCAATGTATTAGGGGTGGCTTGCAAGCGCCTGTTGCTGATCAGGATTGGAGTGATTGACGGAAATGGAGAATTTAACTTAAAATTACCTGCAAACGACACCTCCTTTAATGCAGGAACACAATTTTGAGGATTAGGGGTTATGCCAAGGCAATCATTGGGATCACCACTGGTACCTCCACTGCCCCTGGGACCTCCACCAGTGAGAGGTGCGCATAATTCAAATGCAACGCTATCATTTTCTGCATCACTGCCTCCGAGGTCCAGTAGAAGAGGTTCATTTATACAAGCTACTATTGGCAGGTTGGAATCAAATTTTGGGCTAGAGTTTTTTGCTCTAAATGATTCAGGGGTGATTTCCATTAAAATAGTACTACCCGTACGACCGGGATCCAAAATATTTGAAATAGTCATATTCCTGCAGCATCGCTGATAAGCTATCAAATAGTTTCCGCTGGTCACCGGGAGTTCAATATTGGCGACATAAGTAGCAGAACCGACACATACATTTCTCAATAACGCAGAGCAGGATCCTGAAAAATCGGAATTAAAAGGAGTACCCCCTAAAAAGGCGGTTTTTTTTAAGACAAATGAAAAATTACCCGGGCTTCCTTTGTAAACACCAATATCCACATTCCCTTCTATTGTTTTATCAATATTGCAATCAGTAAAGAGCCTGAGTGTAATCTGGTAGAGGTTGGTATTGACCGCACTGCCCTGGCCAAGATATTCGTAGTACATCACTCCGCTGACTATGTGCTCGCCACGCAAACCTATCGCAGTAAAAAAACAAAAATTTAATATTAAGAAAATTTTAAGTGTTTTTTTCAATTGACTATTGGTACTGAAGTAATAAATAGAACTGCAAATTAGTTTAATTTATTATTTTATCAAGATATTGGTACAGTAAAATGATGGAATGGAAAGACGAGTTTAAAGCAGGCGCAGGAATATTGGTAAATGGTGGTGTGATACTCTATCCTACAGATACCATATGGGGATTAGGTTCAGATATATTAAATGAAAAAGCTGTGGACCGTATATATACCATTAAAAGAAGACAGCGCAACAGCCCATTAATTATTTTGACCTCCAGTATTGAAATGCTGAAATGTTATGTAAAGGAAATACCTCCGCGGCTGGAAGATTTACTCAATTTTCACGAAAAGCCACTTACTGTAATTTATAAAGAAGTGCAGGATATTCCTGATTTTTTATTGGCTGAAGACAAGACAGTAGCCATACGGGTTACAAAAGAGTTTTATTCTAAGGGGTTAATAGAAGCTTTCGGCAGGCCAATCACATCCACCTCTGCCAATGTAACTGGAGCTCCTTTTCCCAAGGGTTTTGGAGATATCCAATCTTCAATAATAGAAAGGGTGGATTTTATTTCGACATACAAAAGAGAGCTGATGACAGAACAAATGCCATCTGTAATTGTACGGTATGACCAAAACGGGGATTTGGAGTTTGTCAGAAATTAGAAATAATTAGGGTCAGCTGGTTAAGTATAATTATTTTTAATTTGCCATTCTTTCTTTGTCCGCCAAAGAAAGAATCAAAGAAAGCTCG
>CAYNIG010000164.1:0-10850 GCA_964396995.1 uncultured Saprospiraceae bacterium
CCAGCAGGCAACGCTGAAAATAAGGTGGATTGGCTTTGATTTTTGTCTCCGCTGAGAAGTGTCAGTTTATATTTTGCAAGTCTGTGCAAAAGACTAATGATGCCCGACTTAAAAAAATATTGCAATGAATAAATAGCTATACATTGCCCATCCCGGATAATATATAAAGCGGATTCATCCTCCTTTATTTTTTGCTGGCCGGTAAAGGCATAATTTCCAATTTTAAAATACTGATCATTTACCCATCCTTCAATACCTGAGCCTTCAATTTCTTTAAAATCCTTAATTTTTAGTTCAGAATCATAAAACTTTTCAAAGTCTATGATGCTTTTTGCTATCGGATGATTTGTATAAGAGATCAGTTTCAACGCAATCTCCTTTTCTTCTTTATTCCAGCTGCTGTAGACCAGCTTTACCCTATCGGCTAGCCTGTATGTTAAAGTCCCTGTTTTATCAAACACGATGTGGTTGATCTTTAGCATTTTGGCGAATAAGGAAGAGTTTTTAAAATAGATGCCGGCTCCGGAAAGAATATTGAGCATAAAACCATGCGTAAAAGTGGCACTCAATAAAAGGGTACAGGGGCATGCAATAATCAATGTAGCAGTCATTGCATTTAGTGCTAATCCAATATTCCCCCGGCTAAACCAGTATAGAAATCCTGAGAATGCTATAAACAGTACTACCCAGGTAAAATATTTGCTTACCGCATCTGTCCATTCGGCTTTTTTCTCATCGGTTTTTTGGAAAGCCGGTTTATTCCAGATCTGAATAAAATCACTTTGTGAAAAAGACTTTACTGCAATCAACTCGATCGCACTCTCCACCACCCTACCACCGGCATACAACAATTGACCTGTAGAAATTGTTTGATACTCAGATTCACCCGTGATGTATGAATAATCAATTTTTGCATTGCCTTTACTTAAAATACCATCTACCGGAACCAACTCTCCGTATTTCAAAATTAAAATATCATCAGGTTGAATTGAACTAACCGGAATGGTGTTTACTTGCAATTTGTTTCTGATAGTGGCATATAAAGGAAAATAAGAGGTAAAATTTCTTTCAAAATTCAATGAATGATTGGTTTTGTCCTGAAGAAATCTTCCTAATAACATAAAAAAAACAATGCCCGACATACTATCCAAATAGCCTGAGCCGTAACCTGTACCGATTTCAAAAACACTTCTGCTAAATGTAACGAGAATGGCAAGAGCAATCGGAAGATCAATATTTAAGATATTATTTTTAATACCCAACCATGCTTTATAAAAAAAAGTGGTCAGGCTGATATAAAATACGGGAATTGAAAGTGCAAGACTAATCCATCTGAAATAGCCTAATAGATTACTATTTGATGCTTCTGACAAACCGAGGTACTCTGGAAAGCTAAGAATCATAATATTGGCAAAACAAAATCCGGCCATTCCAATCTGAATTCTTCCGTCTTTATTTTTAACCGGCTTTTTTACCGGACCTTTCTCAAGATACGGTTCATAACCGATGGATTCCAGCAAGGCTGCAATCTCTGCAAGTGTAATTGCCTGTGTACTAAAACTGATGTAAATTTTTTTATTTGTAAAATTGACTTCTGAAAACAAAATACCTTTATTTAGGGTAGGCAAATGTTCCAATAACCAAATACACGAACTGCAATGAATCTGGGGCAAATAAAAGACAGCTTTAGTAAGTTTATCATCCTTAAAACTGATGTAGTTCGAAGCCGTAACCGGATGGTTGAGAGCCTCCCATTTTTCCAATGCTGCGTGCTTTACAGTCTGGCCCGGAGTGGAATTGAGACAATAATAATAATCCAGATCATTTTGATGTAAGATACCATATACTGTCATACATCCCTGACAACAAAATATTTTTTCGTTGACTTTCAAAGCAGTATCCAAACAATCATTTCCACAATGAAAACAGGCTAAACTGATGCTTTGCTCTTTTTCGTTCATCTCTCAATAATTGGTTTACAAATTGACATTTTATCAGACTTTACTTTGTGGGAAGTTGGTGAATTAAATCCACGCATAATCAGTATACAGGATAGCAAGACACCCACTATTGAGGAGGCATACTTTAAATTTAACCTGGTTTTTGCACCGAGCCTGTTTTGCATTTTTTTTACCAGGAACAGCGCGGGCACCGTGCCCAGCCCAAAAAAGAACATAAATGCGAACCCGCTTAACAGCGTTCCGGAAGCGAGAGAGGCGCTTGCTGCCACCATGACCATAGTACAGGGCAACAATGAATTGAGTATTCCCAATGTTATATAATGATGCCAGGAACCATTCCATTTCAATTTCTGTATATGCCCTGATACCGATGCTGCTACAGCATTAGTAGTTATAAAATTCGGTTTTGCAAATTTTGAAAATAAGATGACCAGGACCAGAATTGCAGAAACAATAGACAACATCTTTTGACCTATTAACAATGAAGAGGCAGAACCTATTACCGCAAACAGAATTCCTATAATACCATACCCAATGGCTTTTGACATTAAATAAGTAAAAAAGAACCACTCCTGTTTGTACTTTGTATTACCAAATGGAATGAGCAAAGCCAGCGGGCCGCACATACCAATACAATGCAGGCTACTGCCTACACCTAAAATTAACCCTCCTATGAGCCATGAAAGATTCATTACATTTGAAACAATTTGTAATACGATTTCTCAGAATCGGTAAATTTTACTTTAAGAGTAAAAGGTATGTTTTTACTGTTGTTAATGTCAAACTGATATCTGCCGGTATCGTTTTTAACAAAAGTAAAGACCTGGTCATTGGTTGGCTGAGAAGGAAAATAGGCTGTAACCTTACCCTGTACCAGATTGTTTGAAATATCAACCGGAATGAAAAGTATTACATTACTGCCATTTTTCTCAGCTCTGATTTGGTCTCCGTATAGATTTGCATTTTTTAGTTCCTGTTTCTGCTGGTCATAGGTCACTTCTTCTTCATAATAATTTTTAGTTACCAGGAAGAGTTCTTCCTTCATAAAGCTAAAAATCAAAGTAAAAATAAATAACAGGGTGAGTATAGAACCGTAAATCAGCAGATTTCCTGCGCTAAAATTCAATTTCATATTTTAATTAATTTTCGCCAATAAAGGGCAGTTTTGCAGAATACATTTGATCGTCATCAGAGGTTACTTTTAGTTTAAATAGTTCTTTCCGTGTCTCGATTTTTTCCTTTGGTTTATTGATAAAAAACATATACTCATTTTGAGTTTTACCGGGTATCGAATCATGTTTGTTGCCTACAAATTGAAGGATTAAGGAAGGGTCAGAGAGACTAACCGTAAAAGGTTGTGCCAAACCGGATTTGTTTATCATTTTCATTCTATACAAGTTACTGATAGTTCCATCGGGGTTCTCCTGCAATATTTGACCTGATACTCTCATTACCGTGATGTCTAATGTCTTCCGTGTACCCAATAAATAAGCAAACAAGCCGATTAAAGCCACTAGCGCTATGGTATACAATTTTATTCTATATGTAAAA
The DNA here is from genome assembly GCA_964396995.1 of uncultured Saprospiraceae bacterium. Lineage (GTDB taxonomy): Bacteria > Bacteroidota > Bacteroidia > Chitinophagales > Saprospiraceae > JADJLQ01. The sequence goes on from CAYNIG010000164.1 coordinate 3,513, forward strand.
CGAATGGCCGATCCTTCTTTAATATTGTTTTCACTCGCATATTTTATAAGATCCGGAGGTCTTGAAGATTTACGCATCATCATATTACAAGCGTCTATACATGCCGTGCAGTTCGTACATTCCATTTGCGTGCCATTACGAATATCTATTCCTGTAGGACAAACCTGTACACATAAATCGCAGTCTATACAGTCACCGGCTGCTGCGTCCCTGTTTTTACTTGATTTTGCCCTTGGTTCACCTCTCAAATAATCATAAGCCACCACTATAGAATTTTTATCCAATAGCACCGATTGCAAGCGACCGTAGGGACACACCACGGTACACACAATTTCGCGGGCATGTGCAAAAACAAAATAAAATACCAGTGAAAAAACGAGTATTGCAATAAATCCGATCAAATGCTTACTCACAGGTTCTATAATAATGGTTTTAAGTTCTGAAACTCCAATTATATAACTCAGGAATAAATTGGCAATTACAAATGAGAAAATGAAAAAAAGTAGATGCTTGGCAATTTTTCGAATATACCAATCTGAAGTCCAGGGTTTTGAATCATTTACTCTTTGTTTGGTAGCCGGCCCTTCAATCCAATATTCGATTTTTCTAAAAAACATTTCGAGAAAAATGGTTTGCGGACACATCCATCCACAAAATATTCTACCATAAGCCAGGGTAAATATTATTATGAATAAAATGAATATAATCATCGCCAAACCCAACAAAATAAAGTCTTGCGGGTAAAATATTTTACCAAAGATGATAAATATTCCTCTGGGCAGATTAAAGAGAAAAAGCGGATCTCCGTGAACTTTAATAAAAGGCAATACGCATAAAAGCAATAAATAGATATAACTCAGATAAGTACGGTAATTGTACAATACGCCTTTAGGTTGTAAGGCATATATCCATTTCCTCTTCCCAGATGAGTATACTGTGGATATCTTGTCTTTAAAATCTTCCTCATTATTTGTATTCATAACTACTAAAATATATCCAGTACCTTTAGTTTTGATTTACCATAGGTTACTGAATCACCTATTTTTTTTGATTTCAATGATTTAGCCAGCTTTGATTCCGTGGAAATTCCGATTAATAACTTATCTTCATTAAAAGGTAATGGTGAGGTCGGTATTCCTATGTAAAACAAAACCTGCTTTGTTTCCACTACAGATCCGGGCATTATTTTTGGGGTTTTTACTTCGGGTAGTGTTTCCAGTTTTTGCCGATTAAATTTGGCCTGAACCAATAGTGATTTGTAATGATTTAGCATTTCTATTGCACTATTTTGAAAGGACAAATCTTCCGGATCCTTTACGGCAGATTCATCCAGATCGGCTTCCACTTCAAACTCAGCAACTGTTTTTTCAAGTTGTTTAATGGAATCATCCAAATACGATACGAGTTTTAGATGGATTTTTTTCTTTTTCATTCTCTTTATTTTATGGTGTCTGTTTGAGTACTTACACCTGATGAATCAATATACAGGTCACCTTGTTTCTCCTTTGGATTAGCTGGATTGGAACCAGCGAGTGATTTTACATAGGATGCCAATTCAGCTATTTGACCAGGACTAAAATCATCTTTCCAACTTTTCATTCCTTTCTCAGGAAAGCCGTATTTAATAGTTTTGAATATATCCTTCAAACCTCCTTTATGTATCCAATACTGATCGGTTAGATTGGGGCCCACCGTATTCCCTTCCCCATTTGCTCCATGGCATACCACACAATTTGCTTTAAAGGTCATGGCACCTTTACTAATTCCTTCCGCATCCAGCAGAGAAACTGTATTTTCATCTACATTATTGGCGGCGGTAGTCAGCATTTGTGATTTGAGTATATCAGCCAGTTCATATTCCTTTTTCAGTTCATCGACCTGGCTCGGCATTGAACCACTGATGAATACTCTGTACAAATAAATAACGGCAAACAAAATAGAGCCATAAAACCCAAATACCCACCATCCCGGTGTTTTATTGTCCAATTCCCGTACACCATCGTAATTGTGGTTTAAATCCAATTTATCCTCGTCTTCGATAGCGACTGTTTCATTTAAGCGTTGAAACAAAGAAGGCCCTTTTGCTATAGCCGTCTTCTCTTTCTTCAGCCCAACTGTTGCACTTATATACTGCATAATGGTGCCTGCTAAGAATAAAATAACAATCAATTCTGCCAGTATGATTACTAATAGCACAAAAATGTCAGTAGGGATCGAGCTTAATTTTGCTGTCAGGCCCGATGAAGGAGTAGTCTGTGCAGACATGGGAATATAAAAACCAAGTACTGCACCTGCTACATTCATTATTTTATTTATGATTTTCATACAATCTATATTGAATATTATTTTAATGGTATATTGGATTGTTCCTGGATGGTTTTATCATCTGTGTTGAATACATAGATACTCACTCCCACAAATACAGCCATAAAGAGCAGGAGGGATATAAGCGGGTATATACTGACATTATCTATGGATTGGAGATAAGTTGAAAATTTCATACTAATTTATTTTTGATTCTTATTTTTTTATGTCTGTACCTAATCGTTGTAAATAAGCAATCACGGCAATGATTTCTTTAGATGGGTCTGCCTTTATTTTATTTTGAGCAAGCCCGTCTGCAATCGTTTTGGCCTGATTGGTCAGATCTGCAATACATTCTTTATCATAGTCTTCCGGATAAGGCACTCCCAATTTTTTCATTGCCCGTATTTTAGCCGGAGTATTCATTGTATTTAAATCATTGGTATACAACCAAGGATAGGCTGGCATAATGCTACCAGGACTGGTTTCCAATGGGTCTCTCATATGATTATAGTGCCAGGCATCCGGATATTTATTACCAATGCGGTGAAGATCCGGCCCGGTTCGTTTACTTCCCCACTGAAAAGGATGGTCATAAACAAATTCACCGGATTTGCTGTGTTCTCCATACCTTACTTCTTCGTCCCTGAATGGCCTTATCATTTGAGAGTGACAGGTATAACATCCTTCTCTTACATAAATATCCCGACCTTGCAATTCAAGAGGAGTGTATGGTTTCACTGAAGCAATAGTAGGAACATTGGATTCAACTAAAAAAGTAGGCACTAACTCAATTATACCTCCAATGGCGACAGCGATGAGGCTGACTACCAGTAATTGTATTGGTTTCCTTTCAATCGCAGTATGCCAGTGTAATTTTCCTGTTGGCATGGCTTGTGCTGATAAAGGCAAGCCTTCTGCTTCTTCATTATCCTGGAAGCTTCCTTGCTTCATGGTTTTTGCTAAATTGTAGATGGCTAAAAATGCACCTGCCCAATACAACAAACCACCGACTCCGCGCATAACATACATTGGGATTATATGTGTGACGGTCTCCAAAAACTGATATTGCAGTTGGCCACCATCAGTAAATTTTTTCCACATGAGTGACTGAGCCCAACCTGCCCAGTACATAGGAATGGCATATAATAAAATTCCTATGGTGCTGATCAGAAAATGCGTATTGGCCAGTTTTCTGGAATGCAATGTGGTATTCCACATACGAGGCACTAAATAATACAGCATGGCAAATATCATAAAACCGTTAAATCCCAATGCGCCGACATGTACATGGGCTACTGTCCAATCCGTATAGTGACTGTATGCATTCACATTTTTCAAAGAAAGTAAAGGTCCTTCCACCGTGGCCATCCCATAACAGGTAAGAGATACCACCAGCATTTTTAATATGGGATCTTCGCGTACTCTGTCCCATGCCCCACGTAATGTAAATAAACCATTGAGCATACCACCCCAACTTGGTAAAATCAGCATAATACTAAATACGGTACCCAGTGCCTGAGCCCACTCCGGTAATGCAGTATATAATAAGTGATGGGGACCTGCCCATATATATATAAATATTAAAGCCCAGAAATGGATGATGCTCCACCGATATGAATACACCGGCCTGTTGGCTGCTTTGGGTACGAAGTAATACATGAGTCCTATGAAAGGTGTAGTAAGGAAAAAGGCAACAGCATTATGCCCATACCACCACTGTACTAAAGCATCCTGAACTCCTGCGTAGAGACTATAACTTTTAATCCAGGAAAACGGGATTTCAAAAGAGTTGACAATATGTAACATTGCGACCGTCACCCAGGTGCCAATGAAAAACCATACCGAAACATATAAGTGCCTTTCTCTTCTTTTAAGGATCGTACCTATCATATTAATTCCAAATACAACCCAGATCAATGCAATAAGGATGTCCAACGGCCATTCCAATTCTGCATATTCTTTTCCTGTAGTATATCCCAGTATTAAGGTTGAGGCTCCAAATAAGATAATTAATTGCCATCCCCAAAAGTGAATCTTACTCAATAGATCACTAAATAACCTTGCTTTAAGTACTCGTTGTAAAATAAAATAAGCACCGCTGAATACGGCATTGCCCACAAAGGCGAATATTACAGCATTTGTATGGATAGGCCTCAATCTGCCGAAGCTAGTGTAAGGTATACCAAAATTAAGGGCCGGATAGGCCAACTGAAAAGCAATGATGACGCCTACCAGCATGCCAATAATACCCCAGAAAATTGAGGCTAGGCCAAACCATTTTACAATCTTATTGTCGTAGAAAAATTTTTCTATCATAGTTTTAGTATTGATTTATTTTTTTTGATTGGATTGATCTTCATAAAATATTCTCTGGCCTGGAGAAAACGTATCGTCAAACTGACCTGATTTTGTACTCTGAATGTATAATATGAGAAAGAAGACAGATACTATCAGACTTACTGCCAGTAATATGATAATTACGTTCATGGGATTGCCGGATTAATCAGGTATGAGAATTATTTTGATTTGAAATTTTTACTCTTGTATATCATCACAGCACAGCCGGCATGCCTGAGTACAGATTCAGCCACACTACCTAATAATATACGATTCATCCCTCTGCGACCATGAGAGCCAAGTACAATCAGATCGGCTTTGGATGCCTTTGCCTTGTCTATAATGGCCTGAGCTGTATCCATTTTATCAGATATTTCATAATCTACTTCAAGAAAGGGATGATCTGTTTCAATTAATTGTTTCAGGCTTTTGACTTTAATTTCCACTTCTTTTTTCGACTTTTCAAAATAGTCATCCAGCACTAAATTGGACATCCCGGTTAGTGTCCAATCGTAATATGCCGGCCTGGGCAATACATATAACATACTAAAAGTGGAGCCAAATTTCTCTGCCATTTGAATAGCTATCTCTAGCGCTTCATCTGAGATTTCTGAGAAATCTATCGGGCATAATATCTTTTTTACTCTTTTCATGATGTTGTTTTTTGTACATCACAAAAATGAAAAGATAGAATCAGGGGCCGGATGACAATAAAAAGGAGAAAAACTGATTTTCGTCAGTTTGGATTTTTTATAGGATGAACTGGTTTCCCCAACTTACCAGTTACACTGGAAATGCATTTCCACGGAATTAAGGTGACTTTTAATACGGATAGTGATTCAGAGGCCTAGTATCTCAGTGCATTGCCGCTCAATGTTTTCAGCTAGCCTCAAAGTAGGAAGATCATTTTCGTCTCCGCTGAAAGGATCTTCTATTTCTTCTGCGATGATTTCAAGGCTGGCCAAAACATAAAAAATGAATACGGTAACTGGAATTGCTACATATCCTAAGCTAAAAGCAAAACCGAAAGGCAAAGTCATAGTATAGAAAAAAACTATCTTTTTGATAAATACACTATAAGAAAAAGGGATGGGTGTATTTTTTATCCTTTCACACGCTCCGCACACATCCATAAAGACAATGGTTTCGGTATTTAAGCTCAAAAACTGTTCATTGGTAAGCAGTCCATTTTTGTATGCGGTATTGATATTGCTCAATAACTGGTTTATAATCTGGGTGGGGATATGTTCGTTTTTTTGAGAAGTATCAATATTTATTTTTTCTGCTAATTCCATGGAAATGGTTTCTTTGCGAAGATGCAGATGCAAGGCATGGGCAAATGCGCCAATATGTAACGAAATCTTTTTTCGCAACACCACCTCCGAAGTGGATAAATACACATTTAATTTTAGAGAGATATTACGGCTGCTGTTTACAAGATTGCCCCAAAGTCTTCTGGCTTCCCACCACCTTTCATAGGCGGTATTGGTTCGGAAAACCAATAACATGGAGATAGCAAACCCCAGCAGAGTATGCATTTGATTGAAATTTTTCAAATTGGAGTTGCCTATAAAATCGAACTTGGTTTCAACCCAGACTAAAATGGCTGTATATATAATCATTCCGATTATTAAAGGCAGCAAACTTCTGAACGTGTCGGCCTTGTGAAACCTGAAAATGAATGTAAACCAATCTTTAGGATTGTATTGAATCATATTTAAATATACAAAATGTCAGGTTATAGGGAGGAATCAGCCATATTGCTTTGTTCAGTGGCCGGTGTTTTCAAGTAAAAATTATTTATTCCTTCTCCCATCACAATAGATAGTTTTTGTTGATTTAACAATTCCAGCATCGCCAGAAAAGTAATGATGGCATGTATCCGGTTTTCACAAGGGCTAAATATTTCTTCAAATCTCAATTCAGCCTTGTTGGCAATAGATTCCAGTATATACTCTTGCTGATCCAGAATGGTATATACAAAATTATAAACCTTATGGACCTGCTTTCTTTCTTCAAATTGTGAAATCATTCTTTCAAAAGCCTTCATCAGTTTAAATAAAGTTACCGATTCCCATTCTGCTTCTATAAAAGCCTTTTCAGCAAACTTTTTTAATTCAGGCTCTATATTTCCACGCGACACCTGAGCCATCCTCCTCGTTTCCAGGGCTTCAAATTCTTCCATTACACTCTTATACTTTTTGTATTCGAGCAATCTCTGGACTAACTCCTGCCGGGGATCAATTTCTTGTCCCGATTCGTCTAACTCCTTTCTAGGAAGCAACATTTTGGCTTTGATGCGCATCAGGGTAGCCGCCACCAATATAAACTCACTGGCGATATCCAGGTTAAGCTGTTCCATCTGATGTATATAATCCAGGAAATCGTTGGTTATTTTAGAAATGGGTATATCGTAAATATCCAGCTCATCGCGTTCTATAAAAAATAACAGAAGGTCAAAAGGTCCTTCAAATTGCTTGAGCTTAATGGTAAAAGTCATCGATGGATTACTGGCTTGAAACCGCAAATCTACAATTTTAAGGCATAAGCGGAAGACTGAAAAATTGAATTATTATAAATGATTTAAATACCTGTAAATCTTATGATTAGGGCCGGTACTGCAAAGAACTATGCCTTCTTTAATTAGGGTCTGCTGGTTAAGTATAATTTTTTTTATTTGCCATTCTTTCTTTG
>CAYNIG010000165.1:0-10771 GCA_964396995.1 uncultured Saprospiraceae bacterium
GATATTCGTTGAAGTCTCTTCACATGAGTCAGGGATACATTTTGAAAACTCGGTGGTACAGGAAGGAGAAAACAACATTCTCAACTATTCCTATTTTTTCAATGGAGGTGGGGTAGCCTTGATGGATATCAATAATGATTCTTTACAAGATATTTATTTTACGGGTAATATGGTGGAAAATAAGCTCTATTTGAATAAAGGGAATCTACATTTTGAAGACATTTCTCAAAAAGCGGGTGTGGCATGTACTGAAGGATGGAAAACAGGGGTTACTGTAGTGGATATAAATAAAGATGGCTGGTTGGATTTATACGTATGCAGATCTGCTATGAGTGATACTTCACTTAGAAAAAATCTATTATTCATCAATAATCAGGACCTTACTTTTTCTGAACAGGGAGCAATATATGGGTTGGCAGATATGGGCTATAGTACTCAAGCCGCTTTTTTTGATTACGACAGAGATGGTGATGAAGATGCTTTTATCATTAATCATTCTCTTCCGGAGTATTCAAAATTTTCTTACCTGAAGCAACATCTGATTACTAAAGGAAATAATTTTTCACCACGATTATATAAAAATGAAAATGGATATTTTAGGAATGTATCTGACCAAGCTGGAATAGTGAATAATGTCTTGAGTTTTGGACTCGGTTTGGCGATATCCGATATAAATCAGGACGGCTGGTTGGATGTATATGTCTCTAATGACTTTAATGAGCAGGATTATCTGTACATAAATAATAAAAATGGAACGTTTACCAATAAAGTGCATGAAGCTACTGATCATATTTCTATTTTTTCTATGGGGTCTGATATAGCGGATATCAATAATGATTTATTACCTGATCTGATTACCCTTGATATGATGCCACATTCCAATAAGCGTATCAAACTATCATCTGGTGATGATAATTATGATAAAAATCAAATATTGGAAGAAGCTGGGTTGCATCATCAGACTATGCGCAATATGCTGCATATTAATAATGGAGATGGTACTTTCTCAGAGATTGGCCAACTCATGGGAGTTTCCAATACTGATTGGTCCTGGGCGTCATTATTAATTGATTTTGATGGAGATTGCTTAAAAGATCTTTATATAAGCAATGGCTATGAAAAGGATTTTACCAATATGCAATTTCTCAAATTTACAGTAGATGCACAACTAAAAAGCCGGCAAACAGGTCAGCCTTTGGATATGAATCAGATATTAGCCAATATTCCCTCAATAGAAGAAGGAAATTTTATATTTAAGAATAAAGGTGATAAGTTTGAAAATAAATCTGTTGCATGGGGTATGGGAAGAAAATTTAAATCCAATGGAGCTGCTAGTGCAGATCTTGATAATGATGGAGATCCCGATCTGGTAATAAATGTGATCAATCAAAAATCAATCATCCTAAAAAATTCCGCGGTAGAAAACAAGATTAATAATTTTATTTCCATAGATCTTACTCACGTACTGAATGCGATACCGGTAATTGGGACAAAAATAAAAGTATATGCAGGGGATACAGCACAATATTTTGAATTTTCCCCGGTAAGAGGTTTTCAATCAACTGCCTATACACCCCTGAATATAGGTATAGGAAAATCTACATTGGTAGATTCAATTAAGGTAACATGGCAAGACCAAAAAATGAGTAGTTACTATAACGTGATGGCCGGCGTTATTGTAAAGCCCAAATACAGTGAAGCTATTTTACTACCCCAACCTTTAAATACGCCAAAGCCATTTTTTACAACAGTGAGTCAACAGTTTGATTGGAAGCACAGTCCGTCATTAATAAATGATTTTAAGCAACAATTATTATTGCCTAAAATGTATTCTTATCCAGGGCCTAAAATGTCAATAGCCGATGTGAATGACGATAGATTGGAAGATGTTTTTATAGCTGCCGGGCCCGGTCAACCTTCCAGCCTATGGGTGCAAAATATGAACGGAAAATTCATACTAGGACATGAATTCAAAAGCGAAACTGCAGTGACTAATGCTTGTTTTTTTGATGCCGATATGGATGGAGATCAGGATTTGTTTATGGTAAACGGCAGTTATAATCTGACCAATAAATTCTTGCAAGATCATTTATACTTAAATAATGGTAAAGGAAGATTTACTTTGTCCAATAATGCGTTACCAGACGAATCTCATAATGGTGCTATTGCTTTACCTATAGATATTGACCAGGATCAAGATGTGGATTTATTTATTGGAAATAATATAATACCGGGTTCATATCCCTTATATCATTCCTCTCAGTTCCTGTTAAATGATGGTAAAGGAAATTTCCAATTGAAAAATGATTTGGTAGAAGGAGTAGATAATCTGGGTATTGTAAATACTGGTATTACTTTGGATTTGAATAGGGACAATAAACAAGATTTGATCATAGCCGGTGAGTGGTCCCCAATACGGGTTTTTATAAATTTAGACGGAAAATTAAGGGATAAAACAACAGATTGGATTAAATGGCCATCGAACGGATGGTGGAATGTACTCACCGAGGCTGACTTTGACAACGATGGTGATTCAGATATAATGGCCGGAAATAGTGGTATCAATAATCAATACAAAGTATCAACTATATATCCATTGACTTTGGTCTACAAAGATTTTGATAAAAACAATCAGATAGATCCTTTTTTATGTTATTTTATAGATGGTGTTTCCTATCCATATGCTAGCAGAGATGAAGCTTTAGGTCAAGTAGGCTTTTTGAGAAGCCGGTTTTTAGATTATAATTCATATGCGACGGCTACTATTCATGATATATTCTCAGAAGAGGAGTTAAAAGATGCCCAAACTCTGAGAGCTGATATACTCGAGTCTGTCTACTTGGAAAATACCGGAAATGAATTAAAGCCCAGGACCATGCCTGTTCAATTTCAGTATGCACCGTTATACAGTATTCTTCCTTTAGATATAGATCAAGATGATGATTTGGATATCGTGTCAGCTGGTAATGAATGCAATGTGCGAGTGAGACTGGGCAGATCTGATGCAAATAAAGGATTTGTTTTTATCAATGACAGCAAAGGTAACTTTACCTATTTAAATCAATCATATGCCGGTTTGAGCTTGAAAGATGATACCCGCAGTTTACAGTTAATACGTACTAAAAAAAGCAATATTCTCCTTATAGGGCAGACTAGTAAGCCGTTATTGAGCTATCAGTTGAATTAAAAACTATTCGGATTTTCTTGCTCTAAACAGAGAGAGTGTATTTACAAGTTGGATGTGATTTTCTTGAAGTGAATGAATAAATTATTGATTCACATTATTTTACTTTTTAATTCTAAACATACGTAAAACGAATTCTTTATCCCGACAATGCCTTAACCTTAATTTCCTTATCAGATAAGTATATTGTTATAAAAATCAAATACATTTTTTTGCATTGTTCAATCTATTCATCCATAACTAATTGTACATTTGCGACCATAATTAATAATTATAATTAGCATGTCCCATCCACATCATTTTGAACCAAGACACCTTGGAAATTCAGAGGAAGAAGCAGCCCAAATGTTGAAATCCATCGGAGTGAAGTCTCTGGATGAACTTATAAATCAGACTATTCCCGAATCTATCCGAATGCATACTCCCCTTGAAATTCCGGATGCATTATCTGAGCATGAATACCTCCGGCATATCAAATTAATAGCCTCAAAAAATAAAATATTCAGGTCCTATATTGGTCAGGGATTCTATGGTACACATACACCATCCCCTATACTAAGGAATATTTTTCAAAACCCTGGCTGGTATACACAGTATACGCCCTATCAGGCCGAGATAGCCCAGGGCCGGTTAGAGGCACTCTTTAATTACCAGACTATGGTGGCAGACCTTACAGGCTTGCCAATAGCCAATGCTTCCTTGCTGGATGAAGGTACCGCAGCTGCAGAGGCGATGATCATGTTTTACAATCTGGCTCATAAGAATGAGGGTAGTAATAAAAATGTTTTCCTCGTAGACGAAAAGGTTTTTACTCATACAAAAGATGTATTGATCACGAGGGCAAAATATTTAGGTATTCAGTTGTTGTTTACCCATATTGAGGCCGGACACTTTGAAGAAGATTCAGTATTCGGAATGTTGGTGCAGTATCCAGCAAGTGACGGCAGTGTTTCAGAGTACAGGCAATTATGTGAACATGCGCATCAAAAGGATATTTTAGTGTGTGCCGCCACAGATTTGCTTGCTCTTACCATTCTTACTCCACCTGGTGAATGGGGCGCGGATGTAGCTATTGGCAATGCGCAACGATTTGGTGTGCCAATGGGATATGGAGGGCCACACGCTGCTTTTTTTGCATGCAAAGAAGATTTTAAACGACAGATTCCTGGCAGGATCATAGGACTGAGCATTGACCAGTATGAAGGTCCGGCATATAGAATGGCATTGCAGACGAGGGAGCAACATATAAAACGAGAAAAAGCAACCAGCAACATTTGCACTGCTCAGGCTTTATTAGCCATTATGAGTGGAATGTATGCTGTATACAACGGTCCCGATGGCATACGCAGTATTGGCAATGATGTCCATCAAAAGGCAAATAAATTAGCAGCATCCTTATCCACTGCGGGGTACAAGCTTAAAAGCAATTCTTTTTTTGATACGGTAACCATAGAGGTAGATAATTTAACCCAAAAGGCAATAAATCAAAAAGCAATTAATCTTGGAATTAATTTTTATTATCCCACAGGGGCTATTCAGATTTCTTTAGACGAAACCGTAACCGATGAGGACCTTAAAGATATTTGTTCTGTGTTTGATATTAAAGAATTGAATACTTCTAAGATAAGCTCTATACCAACTTCATTACGCCGCACTACAGACTACCTTAAATATCCTATATTCAATATGCACCGCTCTGAGTCTTCCCTCATGCGGTACATAAAAAGCCTTGAAAATAAAGATATCTCTCTTGTGCATTCGATGATTTCTTTGGGATCATGCACCATGAAATTGAACGCTGTATCTGAGTTATTACCTGTTTCGTTCGATGCTTTTTCTGGATTGCACCCATTTGTACCACTGGATCAGGCAGAAGGGTATAAACATATATTCGATTCACTGGAAAAATGGTTATGTTCTATTACCGGGATGAAAGCTTGCTCATTGCAACCCAATAGTGGTGCTCAGGGAGAATATGCTGGTCTCCTCACCATCTCAGCTTATCATGAACACCATGGCCAACCCCAAAGGAATATCGCATTGATCCCTGAATCAGCTCATGGTACAAATCCTGCCAGTGCTGTAATGGCCGGTATGAAAGTAGTCGTTACCAAGACGGATGAAAAAGGGAATATAGATATTGATGATCTCCAAAGACTCGCAGACCAATATGCCAATTCCTTAGCTTGCCTCATGGTTACTTATCCATCTACACACGGTGTATTTGAGACCAGTATCAGAGCAATCTGCAAGATTATTCACGATAGAGGGGGGCTGGTGTACATGGATGGTGCAAATATGAATGCCCAGGTAGGCCTTACTAGTCCGGGATTAATTCATGCCGATGTTTGTCATTTAAATCTGCACAAGACATTTGCCATTCCACATGGTGGTGGAGGACCGGGTATGGGCCCTATATGTGTAAATGAAAAGCTGGCCCCTTTCTTACCTGGGCATTCGATGGTAAAACTGGGTGGCAAAGATTCAATCCATGCTGTTAGCAGTGCCCCCTGGGGTAGTGCCAGCATTTTGTTAATCTCTTATGGATATATTGCCATGCTAGGCAAATCCGGCGTATTGAATGCAACCAGACATGCGATACTCAATGCTAATTATATAAAAACCAGGCTTGAATCCGCTTATCAGGTGGTGTATACAGGTGAAAAGGGCAGAGCTGCCCATGAACTCATCCTTGATATGCGTCCATTCAAAGGAATAGGAATATCTGCTGAAGATGTAGCAAAGCGGTTGATGGACTATGGATTTCATGCACCTACCTTATCTTTTCCAGTAGCCGGTACTATCATGATAGAACCAACAGAATCTGAAAATAGGGCAGAGCTTGACCGGTTTTGTGATGCCATGCTTCAAATAAAACATGAAATAGATGAAATTGCCAACGGCGAAGCTGATGGTAATGATAATGTACTAAAAAATGCACCACATACCCTGAATCTCGTTGCGGCCGATTCCTGGTCAAAATCCTATTCCAGGTCAAAGGCAGCTTTTCCGCTTCCATATCTTAATCATTCCAAAATCTGGCCTACGGTAGCAAGGGTAAATAATGCATACGGTGATAGAAATTTGGTTTGTGTATGTCCACCTATCGAAAGCTATGTTTCAGAGAAATGACCGTGAAATAAACCAAGTTAGATCAAATTAATCCCTGATAACAATTGTTTTTTAGGTATGGTTGAATAGTAATTTTTAGGCGTAGCCTGACTTTTTTACAAAAAGTCTAAAACAAAAATAAAAGTTAGGCATCTGATTCGGTAAAATTCTCAATTGTATTGATGCTGGATAAAAAAATCCACTTGCATTCATTTTTTTAATATCAACGTAAACCTATTAAGTTTTGAAGCTAAAGTTTGAAAGGAATAAACGACAGTTCATTTTTTAATAGGATCGACTCCGGACTCAGGTAGTCCCAAATATGCAACTTTTAAATGTGAATATTTAATTACAGCACGCTATCACGCTCAAATTCAATGCTTAAAGCAAGAACACTGAATCAGGATATCCAATATTTAATATCTGATTAAATTAAATAATTTATCCTTAGATCACTCCCAAAGCCTTCACCAGGTAGGTGCCAAAAAACGGCAGAGCAACCCAAAACCATTCCGGTTTTACAGCCAGGAGTAAAAGCATTACCGCCAGGGAGATAAAGGTATAGGTCCACATTAATTTAGATGATTCTTTTGTTGCTTCAGCCATGACTTAAAAAAAATATTTAGAAAAGCAAAAGTAGAAAAATAAACCAAAAAAATCTAAGGAATCTTTACGATTACTGATAATAAATGGTTGGAATTTGTATTTTGTTAAAGTATATGAAATTTATTTGGTTTATTTTATTTCTCAGTTTTTATTTTGAATCAATTGGTCAGAATTCGACTCCTTCGTCAGCCTATACCCGGGTCAGACCTACCATGAAAGCACACTGGACAGATCAGAAACCTATCATAGACGGTGAAATAATTAATGACCCCGTTTGGACATCCATACCTGCTATAGGAAATATGATACAAACACAACCAGTGTTAGGTGATCCCGGGTCAGAGAAAACAGAAATCAGAGTAGCCTACGATAAGGAATATTTTTATGTTGCAGCTGCCTGCTTTGATAAAACTCCTGATAAAATTATCATCTCCGATTCAAGGCGTGATGCCTCACTGGATGCGACAGACGCTTTTTTATTTATTCTGGATACCTACAAGGATAGTCAAAATGGTTTTTTGTTTGGTACCAATCCGGCAGGAATAGAATACGATGCCCAGATTGACAATGAAGGCCAGGGAAACATCAATGCAAACCGGCAGCAAGGAGGTCGTATAGGCGGCTTTAATATAAATTGGGATGCCAGTTGGACGGTAAAAACCAAAGTTAATGAATTGGGTTGGATGGCCGAATTTGCTATACCCTTACGTACACTTAGATACAACAGCGGGAAAGACCAGGTGTGGGGTATCAATTTTCAGCGAAATATCCAGAAGAACAATGAAGCTTCTTTTTGGTCTCCCATTCCTGTTGAATTTAATATTTATCGCCTCTCACTGGAAGGTACTCTTACAGGCCTTAATCTTCAAAGTCCGGGTAATTTAAAACTGATACCCTATGTTCTCGGAAATGTGACCACAGACAATCTCCAGAAGCCGGCTAAGACCACAACCAAAACCAATTTAGGGGGAGATATAAAATACAGTATTACCCCGGCTCTTACATTGGATCTCACTTACAACACCGATTTTGCCCAGGTAGAGGTAGATGATCAGCAGGTGAATATTGATCGTTTTAATTTATTTTTCCCCGAGAAAAGGCCTTTCTTTTTGGAAAATGCAGGACAGTTTGGAATAGGTAGCACGGGAGAAGTGGATATGTTTTTCAGCAGGCGCATTGGAATAGGAAGCGGTGGATCAATAGTCCCTATTATCGGTGGGGCTAGGCTTTCGGGCAAAATAAATAATACCAATGTGGGTTTTTTATCCATGTTTACAGATGAAGTAGAAAGTGCAGGTATAGTTAAAAATAATTTTACGGTTGCCAGAGTAAATCATCAATTAGCCAAAAGATCTACTATCGGTGGAGCATTTATAAACAAAGAAAATCTTGGTCCTAATGAAGACCATTATAACAGGGTGTTTGCCTTAGACGGCAAATGGGGCATTGGCAATAAAGCCACTGTATCGGGTTTCATCGCCAAATCTTCCTCTCCTGATGTAGAAAAAAATGATCATTCATTTAAGTTAAATTATAATTATGAATGGAATAAACTGAATGTAGCCTTTGGCTATAGTGAGCTCGGGAATGGATTTAATCCAGAGGTGGGCTTTTTATTGCGCAATTCGTTTCGCAAACCAGAAGCATTGGTATTGTACCATTGGCGGATGAATGGAAAGGCAGGACTTTTAGAATTGCGTCCTCATATTTCCTATCGAAGCTACTGGAATTATTCCAATCATAAACTGGAGACCAGCTTTTTACATATTGATAATCATTGGGAGTGGCAAAATGGAATGGAAATACACACCGGTATCAATTTTACCACAGAGGGTGTTTTTAAACCATTTGAGATTTCATCTAAAATATTTGTACCAGCCGGAACATACAACCACAGTGAGGCCCAACTGGTATTTATGACTAATACCAGCAGAAATATTTCCGTCAATCTCCGATCAGTTATCGGAGGGTTTTTCGGTGGTAATCGGATTAGCACTACCGGAGGAATCAATGTGCGACTCGGGGATAAGTTTACATCAGAATGGGCTATAAACAATAATACTGTCAAGTTGCCCTATGGAGATTTCAATACTAATATTTTGAGATCGAGAATTTCCTATTCATTTACTCCAAGGCTGTATGTTCAAAGCCTTACTCAGTTTAACAGCGTGCTGGATAAATGGTCGGTTAATTTGAGACTGGGATGGATTCAACAATCCAATACAGGTTTGTTCTTAGTTTACAATGAAAACAGGGGCCTTGAGTTTTTTGAAAACAGAAGCATTACCCTGAAGTATTCCAGAATGTTTGATGTGATAAAATAGGCCGTTAGCGAGCAGATGATCCTTAGAACAGTAACACATTCTATTTATACTCTCAGGCTTGGAAGGCCAACTCCAGCAGCATCAAATCCTCCATCTACTGCAATGATCTGACCGTTGATGTAACTTGCCTGATCGCTACACAAAAAATAAACCACATTTGCTATTTCATCCGGGGTGCCATATCGGGCAAGAGGTATCGCATCTTTATAGGATGTCCGTATGTCGGCACTGTGAACTAATTTAGCCATTTCCGTTTCTACGGGACCCGGAGCTACTGCGTTGGATCGTACCCCTTTGTTACCGTATTCTACGGCTTGCTGCTTGGTCAGATGCATTAATGCTGCCTTACTCGTACCATAAGCCATTCTCAGAGTACTCGCGCGTACTCCGGAAATACTTGCAATATTTACGATACTTCCATTTACATTTAACAAACCGGGCAAAGCAGCCTGGCTGCAGAAAAAAGTGCCGTTAAGATTAGTCGCCAATACTTCCGTCCAATCTCCAAATGTAAGCTCTTCAGCCTTCTTAAAAATGGCTATGCCGGCATTGTTTATTAATGCATCTATGCGATGATATTTGCTTATCAGATGATTAAAAACAGACAATACCTGATCAGCTATAGAAACATCGCAGTAAATACACTCAATGCCTTCTTTTCCTGTTAAAGTAGTACTGGTAAGTTCAAGAGATGTTTTATCCCGGTCGAGGATAATGACATGAAATCCTTCATCATAAAATCTATTGGCAATAGAAAGACCTATACCTCGTGCACCGCCAGTTACAATAGCCAATTTTTTACTGGAATCTTTACCCATCAGACGCAAATTTAATAATTTAACGGAAGATGAAGATTTACCAATGCAACCCCATTCCTGGTGATCCTGTCTTTATATTTAATTATTTTAACTCAAAACTCAATGATATGAAATCTGTATATTTTATAATCCTCAGTATTTATGTGGTGCTTTTGCCCTCGTGTGAAAAAATTGAAGGGTATGGCCCAATTCTATCTGAAGTTCGAAATCACAAAAACTTTGGTGGTTTGAGAGTTTCCATTTGCGGGCAGGTGAATTATCAAATAGCTCCGGATTACCAGGTTGAGTTTTTAGCACAAGCAAATATTCTCGATGAGTTAGTTACTAAAGTGGAAGATGTTGACCTGGTATTAAAGTGGGATCATCCTCTAAGGATAAAAAACTGTGAAGATATTACCGTCAATATTAAGGGCCCGTATCTCAATAAAATAGTATCCAGTGGTTCAAGTGATATTAAAGTAACCGGAGAAGTAAGAGAAGCAGATCTGGATCTGGATATAAGTGGATCAGGAAGTATAGCAATACAGGAAGCTCTGATTACTGATCAACTCACTGCCCATCTCAGTGGTTCAGGTGAAATGTATATAGGTAGTGGCAAAGCAGATATCACAAGATTGTATGTAAGCGGCTCTGGAGAAATAGATTTCGGTAAAATAGAATCATTAGAAAATCAATCTCATATCAGTGGATCCGGCAGCATTGTAGTGCATGTTCAGGAATTTCTGGAA
>CAYNIG010000166.1:0-10766 GCA_964396995.1 uncultured Saprospiraceae bacterium
ACAAAGAAAGAATGGCAAATTAAAAAAAATTATACTTAACCAGCTGACCCTAATTGGTTAAGGTACTTCAGGATTTTAAAAATGCGTAAAGCTGTTTCAGATAATTTATTTTCTGAAAATGGTCATTCAAAAAATGAAAATTGCCGGGAAGTGCATGAATTTTTCAAGCCAGTCAGTCGAGTTGGATTTTAATGTGACTGATGTTAAAATGAAGTGGTCAGAAATTTGTAAATGGAATTGAAATAAATACGAGCTTAATAACCCCCAAAATATCTCCTCAGAAACCACTCCAAAAACAACAATCCCGCCAATAAAGCAAACAACCATCTGAAATTGATGATCGGATAAGTGCGTTGACTGCTGTATTGAATAGGCTTGATGGCATTATTTTGTTTGATTAGATCTGCCAATGTATTGATTTGATCCGGTCTTACTACCTTTCCTCCATGTTGGTTGGAAAGTAATCGAAGCAGGTTGTGATCTGCTGTATTTTGATAGGTTTCCAATTGGATCCGTTGAACAATAAATTGTCCCTTTACTTCCTGCCTTCCTGCTTTTGTATTTATATAGGCAGAATAGGTATAGGTCCCCGGGGCAAATAAACCCGCATTTAGAGAATAAGCATTATTAGACTTATTGAAGGTAAATTGATATTCTTTTTTATCGGCAGAAAGGATGGTAATAAATACATCATCTGTATTGATCATCTCATAGGAATCATTAAAAAATTGTGCATCAAAACTAACCGGTTGGTTTTCAAAAAATACCTTTTGTTGACTGTTTACTCTGAACTTGCGCTTATCTTCTTTTATTCCTATATATTGAATTACTTTTAACGCCAGGTCATCCAACTGGTCAAAATTTTTCTGTTCAAGGAAATTGAAATAACGCCATTTCCATATGCCTTCTGCAGTTAATATTGCTGTGCGGGATCCTGATTCTTCGCCGATGGTAAGCAACGGATAGTTGGTAAGTATATTTCCTATTTTCTGAGTGATCAGAGTCTGTGCGGCTGGAGATACCTGGTATTCTCCAAATGGGGCTGAAATAGGTGGAAAGGATCTAAAAAATGATTTCCAGTTAGGGTCAGGTGTAAAAAGCCCAAAGGATTCCCTGATATCAGCCGTGACTTCATTCATATTCTTTGAGTCACCATTGATTTTTACCAATCTCTGGGCAGCATTAAATCTGGGAATATCGGATAAGGCTCCTAAAATAAACATCCTTGCTTTCTGAGTTTTGTTTAGTTCTCTCAAAGCAATAGTGATATCCTGTGTTTTACTTGGTAATTGGTGAAACAATACCAGGCTATAATCATTCCATTCAGGAGAGGATCCATCAAACGATTTAATTTCAACTACATAATTTTTGTTTTTTTCACAGATTTTCTTCAATGCCGCTATATCAGGGTGCGGGGCTGCATACCATATTAAAATCTTTTGCCTGGCATCCAAAACTTCTATAAAAAAATCTTTAATGTTATTGTCACTTGAATATTCATTAGACAGAACATTTACCTTGATTGTATATCTGATGGTGCCGGCTTTATTGGCATCCAGAATGAATTTGTGAGTGTAATACCAGTCGCTGGAATTTATATTGAAGGTTTCAGACTTAAGTAATGTTTCCTTGTCGTTTTCGTGTTTGAATATCTGGAGGTTTGCTTTTTCGTTCTGACAATCCAACGCTTTTATATCGACCTGGACTTCAAATCGATCTCCAAGGTAAACTATTGAATTGTGAAGAGTCCGCTGTATTGAAAGATCTCTTTTAGGTGTGGAATCACCTAATGCAATTGCATAGACAGGTACCTGAAGATTAGGGTTGGAATAAAGCGGATTGGCACCTTGATTGTAATTGCCATCTGAAGCCAGCACGATGGCACCCAGATTTTGCCCGGCGGTTTGATTCTGGATATAATCTAATGCCATACTGATATTGGTAGCCCGATCAGTAAAATCCGGTTGGTTTCCTTCGGTTACTTTTTCACCAAATTGAATTGTGCTTACCTCAAATATTTTGGATAGCTCAGATTCTAAATTTGATTTATCTGCGATGTATTTCGTTTGCTTCTCTTTGGAAAAATTGTGGGCGATTGACTGTGAATTGTCCTGAGCAATCACAACAAGTGGTTTTTTTATTTCTGTAAATATGGTTTTAAATAGTGGTGCAAGTACCAGATACAATAATATACCCGTTGCCAAACTTCGCAGTGCAATCATCAACCATCGCCAGGCAGCATGTACATCAGAGTATGTTTTATCTCTGAAATAGAGTATAAGCCAAAATAAAAAACCTATTGAAATGCACAGTGCCCATATCATAGAATTGGATAAACCCATGTATAGTCTATATCTTTATTATTACATTAAGAAACTATCTTTGCAAAGATGAATAAATATCTATGATATTTGCTTGGTATTAGATTCATTTTTAAACTAAAATATTTAAAAACATGAAAATTACTCCTGCATGGAGGCCATTTATAATGGTTTTAGTTATAGTCCTGTTAAATTTAAAAACCGCGCTGGCGACGATGATTTTAATCCCTATGGATCCTAATCAGAAAAATCATTTAAAAGCGTATGGTATCACCTATTGGGTGCTTAGCCAGAAGGACGAAGCATGGTGGCTTCTTAATTATAAAGGAGGCAGTTTTGCGCTTAATTATAAACCCGAATACGAAAAAGAATGCAAAACCAGGGGGGTAACGTATAGTGTAATTCCAAACGCGCAGTTTAATCAAATACTGGCTGAAATAGCTAATCCGGAGGTTAATCAGGATGCCATAAAATTGGAAGTAGCACCAAAGGTAGCGGTATATACTCCTGAATTTGATCACACCGGTGCACGTATCCAACCTTGGGATGATGCAGTCATGCTGGCTCTTACTTATGCTGAAATTCCTTACGATAAAATATACGACGAAGAGGTACTCAACGATAAGCTTGCAAAATACGATTGGCTTCATTTGCACCATGAGGACTTTACAGGACAATACGGTAGATTTTATTCTGGAAATCATACGCAACCCTGGTACAGGGCTCATGTACAGGAATCGGAGGCTATGGCTAAAAGAATGGGTTTTAAAAAGGTATCCCAATTAAAACTTGCCGTGGTGAAGCGAATTCATGATTATTTGCTGGGAGGCGGTTTTTTGTTTGCCATGTGTAGTGCGACCGACACCTACGACATTGCCATGGCTGCAGATGGGGTGGATATTTGTGCCGAAATATTTGACGGTGATCCGATGGATGGTGATGGCCAGGAAAAACTGGATTTTTCCAAAACATTGGCCTTTAGGAATTTTAAGTTGATGAAAAATCCATTTGATAATGAATTCAGCTCAATTGACAATAATGGCCGTAAAGTAAACCCAACTAATGATTATTTTACCCTTTTTGATTTTTCGGCTAAATGGGACCCGGTACCCACAATGCTTACTCAAAATCATACCCGTACTGTGAAAGGGTTCATGGGACAGACAACCGCTTTTATAAAAGATTATGTAAAAACAGATGTTTTAATCTTGGGTGAAAATAAAAGTGCCAATGAGGTCAGATATATACACGGCACCCGGGGACAGGGTACCTGGTCGTTTTTTGGCGGACATGACCCGGAAGATTACAGACACTTTATTAATGACCCTGACACCGATTTAAATCTGCATCCCAATAGCCCAGGTTACAGATTGATATTGAACAATATCTTATTCCCTGCTGCAAAAAAGAAGGAAAGAAAAACATAATATTTTGATTACTTTCGAGAATTGCTAATAAATATCAAACTAGTTTATGGCTAGAACTAAAATTGCTGGTATAGGTATCTATCTGCCCGAGAAAAAGGTTACTAACAATGACCTTTCCAAAGTGATGGATACTTCCGATGAATGGATTCAGGAAAGAACCGGAATCAAAGAAAGGAGATACGGACAAAAGCACCATGAGTCCACCTCTACTATGGGTGCTGAAGCTGCAAAAAAAGCTATGGAACATGCAGGCATTACCGCCCAGGAAATTGATTTTGTAATATTTGCTACGCTTAGTCCGGATTATTTTTTCCCCGGCTGTGGGGTTTTGCTACAAAGGCAGTTGAAAATGAGGGATATCGGGGCACTGGATATACGAAACCAATGCAGCGGATTTATTTATGGTCTTTCTGTTGCGGATCAATTTATTAGATCTGGCATGTATAAAAATATCTTATTGGTGGGAGCTGAGTTTCACAGTGCAGGATTGGATTTTAGTACCCGCGGAAGAAATGTTACAGTGATCTTTGGCGATGGGGCAGGAGCCGTTGTGTTACAACCTGCAACCGATACAGAGAGTCTGATATTATCCACTCATCTGCATAGCAATGGGGAACAGGCTGAAACATTGTCCTATATCAATCCGGGTTGTCATGGTGGAGTACACCTGGGTACTGAAAAATTTGGCTACCCGGATCAGGAATTTGGGGGGGCTTTCCTTACAGATAAAATGATCCAGGAGAAAGATTACTTTCCACATATGGATGGGCAGGCCGTATTCAAGACTGCAGTGGTAAAATTTCCGGAGGTAATCATGGAAGCACTGGATGCTAATGGGTACCAGGTGTCTGACTTGAACATGTTGATCCCTCATCAGGCAAACCTGAGAATCAGCCAGTTTGTACAAAAGAAACTTGGCTTGCGGGATGATCAGGTATATAATAATATAATGAGATATGGAAATACCACCGCTGCTTCTATTCCAATAGCATTATTTGAAGCATACCAGGAAGGAAAAATTCAAAAAGGAGGCCTCGTATGTCTGGCAGCCTTTGGAAGTGGATTTACCTGGGGTTCAGCATTATTAAAATGGTGATACTTTGCAAATGAAAAAGCCCGTAGACATACTTGCTGTTGGGGTACACCCGGATGACATAGAATTATCCTGCAGTGGATATTTACTCAAGGAAATTGCCAATGGAAGGTCGGTCGCATTATTGGATTTGACTCACGGTGAGCTGGGCACAAGAGGTACGGGCCCGGGGAGAGTAAAAGAAGCATTGGCTGCCGCCAAATTGATGGGCGCGGTTTCGAGAGAATTTTTGAATATTGGCGACGGTTTTTTTGAACCAACTGAGAAAATTTTCAAACAAATTATAACGGTAATCAGAAAATGGCGACCTAAAATAGTGCTGGCTAATGCCGTGGAAGACAGGCATCCTGATCATTCCCGAGCGGCCGCCCTGGTCAACAGAGCTTGTTTTTTATCTGGATTGCGAAAAATTGTAACGAGTGATAAACAAAAGAAACAAGAGGCTTACAGACCTTTGGCCGTCTATCACTATATTCAGGATAAAACTCTGCGACCAGATATTGTAGTCGATATTAGTCCCTATATGGATTTTAAAATGGAATTGATTAAATGCTTTAAATCTCAATTTTATGATCCTCAATCCAGTGAACCAATGTCTCCCATCTCATCCAAGGAGTTTTTGGATTACCAGTACGCTCAGGCGGAGATATACGGGCGATATATAAATGTTAAATATGCCGAAGGATTTACTTTTTCCAGGACTCCGGGAGTTAATACGTTGCTGGATTTACTTTGAGGTGGATGCAACCATTTTGGCAGGACTTCACCTACTATTTTAGAAAAAATTAAGAATAAATATATCGTTTCCCAGGAAGTGATCGATGGCTGTAAAGCAGGCTTGCGCAAAGCACAGCATGAACTGTATACTGCATTAAAATCGCAGATGTACGGCATGTGTTTACGCTATGCCCGCTCCAAAGAAGATGCGGAAGATATCTTACATGACGGGTTTGTGACTGTTTTCCGTGATTTTCATCAATACAAAAATGCCGGCCCGGTAGAAGGTTGGGTGCGTCGGGTTATTTTAAATGTTGCCCTGCAACATTTGAGAAAACAGTCAAAAAGTGTCTTTCAGACTCTGGAAGATCACCAGTGGACGGCGGAAGAAGAAATGATGGAGGAAGAGTATTTTGAAAAGGAAAAGCTAATAAAACACATGCTGGATTCCATGCAACATATGCCTACCGGATTTAGAACAGTTTTGAATTTGTATATCATGGAGGGGTATTCCCATGACCAGATTGCCCAGACCTTGGGTATAAGCACGGGTACCTCCAAATCTCAGCTAAAAAGAGCAAAGGATCACCTAAGAAATGTCTTGATCAAGTCTTTAAAAGTAAATGAATGAGTATGGAAAAAAAATTACCCGATGATAATCTGGAGGAGTTTTTAAGAAACTCATTCGACCGGTATAACGAAAGTCCATCCGACAGCGTGTGGGATAGAATAGATACTTCTCTCGCCACTCCGCCTGTGAGAAAATCGCCTGTTTTAAAAAAATTATTATACCCGGTTGCCGCCACTGTCCTATTGACTGCAATTTCTTTTTTGATATATTCCAATTATAGACTCAGAAGTAAATTGAATGTGGCTTTAGCCGGGCTGGAGAATGTATCTGCTCCAGACTCCAATACAAAATCAGAAACAGTATTGTTAAATGATAAACTAACCAGTACTCTTAACACAAGTGAGCCTTTTATACCTTCGGAAATCGGGAAAACCATTGAAAAAATAAATGAAAACTCTGAGGAGAATAAGATACGTGTTCGGGATTCCAAACAGACCTATACTTCTAAAAGCACTGATTCAAATACCGCGGTGCATAGTAAAAACAAATTGATCGG
Source organism: uncultured Saprospiraceae bacterium (assembly GCA_964396995.1). Classification (GTDB taxonomy): domain Bacteria; phylum Bacteroidota; class Bacteroidia; order Chitinophagales; family Saprospiraceae; genus JADJLQ01. The sequence goes on from CAYNIG010000166.1 coordinate 6,686, forward strand.
AAAGTCAGTTGGTAAAATAAATGACCACCTCACTAATGCAGGTCAAATAGAAATTAATAATCGGTTGGAAATAAATGACGACCCTGGCTTCAAGACTGAAATTACATCGAGCCTTTCCAAAAAGAAAAGAAGTAATATTCTGAAAAAAGCAGCCGGCCAGGAGTTTAAAATAAAACCTGAAAAAGACAGTGAAAGCAAAGAATATACAGTAAAGGACAATACCAGTATAAAACAAAATGAAATACTATTTCCAGACGCAACCATTATTAAAAATGACCAGAACGGAATTGCAGAATCTAATTCCATGTCAGCTAAGGATAAATTCAATATATCCGGTTTACCTGTTCGCTTTTTTGAATTATCTGCTAATATAAACGCGTCCCGATTTTCCACCGTCAACACTAGTAGCTTGCCATTCGTCCCGAATAGGGCAATAAATACATCTGAGATTGCAGTGATGGCAGGTAAATATCATGAGTCGGGAAAAATTGAAAATGAAAGAAGTAGCCCGCATGGTCCACTGAATATGGGAAAGAGAACCAATGAGTATTCCACTCCCGATTCCTGGCAAATGGGTATTTCGCTGAATAAAGCAATATCGAAAAATTGGTTTTTTACTTCAGGTATTGGATTTAAACAGTTCAATATTATAAATGAAATCAATCAAAGTGTTCCATTTGGGAATAGAAAGCCCAAACCCGGGGGAATGCCATTTCAGCATGATTTTGATTTTAAAATCAAATGCAATGCCGGTAGCTCTGATATTGTAATCAAATCGGAACAGCTAGATCAAAGAGCATCCTACACCGACAATCAGCCTATAGAGATAAATGTGAAAACTAAATTTGAGCTAAATTATCTTTCTGTTCCGGTAGGTTTTCAATATCGGTTTGTGAAATATCGATTTTTTGCGGGTTTAGGAATAGGGTTAAATATGGATGTACTTACCAGGGGTACAATGTCAGCTCCGGAAGTTAAGATCCTCAACAATATATTAAAACCTATTGAGCAGCCATCATTAAACAGGCTTGGCCAAACAAAAGATGTAGTTTTTAACAGTAAAGCCAACCTGCTATTGGGGTATTCGATTAATAAAAATTTCAAACTAATGATCGCTCCGGAATTGTATTTACCTCTTTCAAACCGCACACCGGATCGGGATGGTACTATCGACACAAATGCCTGGGGAATACAAGCAGGTATAGCCTATAATCTGAATTAACAGTTTATAGATATGCCATAATAAATCCATAATAACTTTATTTTATAGTACGCATCAGGCTTTTTTGATTTTAAACTCCACAAATTAGTTTATAGTTAACCCATAATTATTACTTAAGGAAAAATGGATGATAAACCACGGATGATTTCCTAATCCCATACATTACATCTGAGGTACATCCGAATCTTTATTTTATTTAACATTACAATAAATATTTTAAGATGCAACTAACTGAATAGATATACACCTTATGTAATATCAATATAAAACTACCGTTTATAGAATATAATTTACATAACCAATAATTATTTAAATAACCATGAATAAGCATTTTTTAAAATTAATTTCCGTTGCTTTAGTTGCAATGATTTTTACATTTGGCTTTATCTCTTGTGATAAAGAAAGCCTTAGTACCGGCGAGACCACATTAGATGCCGTAGATGAAACCATATACGCATTGGAACAAAGAGGTAATCTTGGAAGGCATGGATGTTATGATTTGATTTTTCCGGTGACTATCAAATTCAGTGATGGTACCACTAAAACCGTTACCAGCCAGGATTCATTGAGAAAAGCTGTAAAAGTCTGGCACCTTGCCTCCGGCACTTCCAAACGTGAGCGACCGGGCTTTGTGTTTCCGATCCAGGTAATGGCCGAAGACGGAGCTGTAATTACAGTGGAAAGTGACACCGAACTCGCTGAATTAAAGAATGCTTGTAAAAAAAGAGGACTGGATTCCTTATTTCATCGTGATTCTTTGCACCATAGAGGATTTCCAAGGCATGATTCTATCTGTTTTACTTTTGTATTTCCTATCTCTGTCAAAAAAGCCGATAGTTCGATTGTAAGTGTTTCTAATCCAACAGAATTAAAGACTTTGTTACAGGCTGAAAGAAAGGGAGGTAGAGGACATGGCAGAAAACATGGTATCTCGAATCAACTTCAGATCGTATTTCCTGTCACGGTGACCAAATCGGATGGAACTACAGCGGTATTAAACGACAAAGCAGCCTTGAAAGCATTGCGAGAAAGTTGTCATTAAAGCCAACGTGAACCCGGATTATGCATGAGTCATAAGCTGTGCGAATTTCCGAAGCAATGCAAAAGCGAACTTAAAATGCATTTCAATAGAACATCTTAAAAATGCGTTTTTTCGTTGGTCGGGACAAGGTTTGAATAGAGAGAGTATTTTTCATATCAATTTTTAATTTTTTAAAAAAGGCCTGGGCAGAAGTGATCAGGCCTTTTTGTTTTTTGGTAGTATCTTCATCCCAATTATGCTAAATTCAAGAGCCTGGTTAGCGGAAATAGTATGGTTGGCCATGACCATGATATTAGTAATATTGGTAATTTGGCCCATAAGACAAGAAATTTATAATTTCCCTTTTGAAAAAAGTAATATCTATTTTATTGTCTGTTGTGTGACCGGGCTCCGCTGGCTGCTGCTATTACCGAGTACCCCCTTTGCAAAAAATCTTTGGATAAAATTAATTCTGATCTTTGTGTGTATTTGGGTCTTTATTTTCTCCTTTAACCGATTTGGGCTTTTTTCAGTATTTCTTGATGAAAAGGGGATTGAATCACTTACTATACATTTACCGGAAGAAAGGCAAACTGCATTGAGTAAATACATTTCCAGAGAATATATATTTTTTAGTGTGGGTGCAATGATCTCATGTGTTTTTTTGCCTTTTCGGCTGATTATTTCTATCTGGCGTACGTATAATCAAAATAGAGTATGATGATCAACCCCAGGAAGTTGCTAAAGAATGTGAAAGCTATTTTACAAGATCGTGTGATTGCCTTAGATTACCCATGGAAAGCAGTTTCCAGGTATTCTCAGAAACGAACTCTTTCTTCTGAAATCACTCATTTATGCGAATCTGCAAAAAACCATGTTGAAGAGCTGGTTGATGAAATGTGTGCTGATTGGGCTGTCTTTAAAAATTTTCCTCTCAACGCACAAAAGGGTACCACCGTGTATTGGCAAAATAATTATTTACCAGGTTTGGATATTATAAGTTTATTTGCCATGATCAAAAAACGAAATCCGAACAAAATAGTTGAAATCGGTTCTGGTCACAGTACAGCCGTAATGCGTACTGCGATACTTCATGAAAATTTAAAGTCAAAAATTATTTGCATAGATCCATCACCACGAAGAGAATTAAAAGACCTGGCTGATGAATGGATTCCAAGCCCCCTGGAAGAACTTTCGGATTTTAATTTGTTTGCCACACTGAATCCGGGAGATGTCGTATTTTTTGATGGATCTCATATTTCCCTATCCAATACGGATGTTACCATATTCTTTCTTGAGATAATGCCTTTGATACCCTGCGGGACTTATGTATGCATTCACGATATTTATTTGCCTTATGATTATCCGGAGGAAATGGCAAAGAGAGGATACAATGAACAATATTTACTTGCATTGCTACTTACCTTAGGTCAGCATAGATTTGAAGTCATTTTTCCCGCCTATTTTACTTACCTTAATTCCGGCACTCAATTAAAATTAAATGAGTCCCTTTGGAGTAAAATCGGACACGCCCCGATGATTGAAAAACATGGTGGATCTTTTTGGTTTAAAATAAGGTAATACGATGTAAAAAAATGTCTAAGTGGGTTTTGTATATCGGCTTGTTGTGCATGATTTATGCTTCTTTTATTTATTATCCAAAATGGAAAATGTCCAGGACGGAAGCCACCATAAGCTGGGATGTTTCAGGGTATTATTTGTATTTGCCTGCTATTTTTATATATCATGACATCAAACAACTTAAGTGGAAAAAGGCAATTGATGACCGCTATTTCCCAAGCAGTAGTCCTTACCAATCCTATACACATCAGGGAGGC
>CAYNIG010000167.1:0-10757 GCA_964396995.1 uncultured Saprospiraceae bacterium
TCTTCGTCAATCCGGAGGATAAAAAATTCATTTCAAATGAATTTTTTGGGGTTATATGATAAAGTCCCCAGTAATCTTCATCTAATGGACGGTTGCCCAAAGGCATTGAGGCCCATTGGTTGAATAATCACCGGTATTGATGGGTTCTTTTTCCGCGTAGCATTGATCAATGATTTTCAATGAAGGAAATTGCTGCGTTACTGTTTGAATTTGGGTGGGTGTGCGTATACACGAGGTGGTAAAAATGGCTGTGCATTGTTTTGATCGTAAAAGTACTATGGGTTACATTTCCCCTTATTGGCTCCAGGTGTATCTAAATATTCGGTGCCTTGAAAATGGATTCTGCGAAAATCGAATTGGCTCATTTGATTTTGGGGGTTTAGCTGGTATTAATAAATATACTAAATCTGATTATATAATGGTGCATTGGGATTTATCGATATTATTGATTAATCATTCCAACTAAGTCTCCTTGACTTCCTTTTCGCCTAAACTTACTACACCTCTACGGCCAATTAACGAAATCTTAAAAAGGGATATCCCCCATTTGTTCCCTTTAATTATACTATTTTTGTAGCCTTTTAATATTAAATAATTACATGAGTCGGGAGAATTTATCAGATGTACAGGCCGTGGATGCACTAGGTCAGGGATTTAAAGATCTCAACAGGGAAGTAAGTAAGGTAATCATTGGTCAGGACGAAGTAGTCAAAGCGGTGATTATTTCTTTATTTTCTAACGGACACAGCCTATTAGTAGGTGTACCCGGATTAGCAAAGACATTATTAGTATCAACCATAGCCCAGGTGCTGGATCTGGAGTTCAATCGGATTCAATTTACACCTGACCTCATGCCCAGTGATATCACGGGCTCTGAAATATTAGATGAAGACAGACGATTCCGATTTAACCGGGGGCCCTTATTTGCCAATATAGTGCTGGCTGATGAGATCAATCGTACTCCACCCAAGACCCAGGCTGCACTATTGGAATCAATGCAGGAAAGGTCAGTTACGGTGAGCGGACAAAAACACTTGCTCCCAAAACCTTTTTTTGTGTTAGCCACACAAAACCCAATCGAACAGGAAGGTACATATCCGCTACCTGAAGCACAGTTGGATAGATTTATGTTCAATATTATGCTCGACTATCCGGATTTTAAAGATGAAGTACAGGTAGTAAAAAATACTACTTCTACTCATAAGCCTGAGTTGAGACTGGTGATGAATGCCGATGATATCAGTTTTTATCACGATATCATTCGTAAAATACCCATTGCTGACAATGTATTGGAATATGCGGTAAATCTTGCTTCCAAAACCCGACCCAATACAACAAGAGCAACTTCTCAGGTAAATCAATATATTTCATGGGGAGCTGGCCCGCGGGCCTCTCAGTTTTTAGTATTGGGCGCTAAGGCTCATGGCGCGATAAACGGTAAATATTCACCCGATATCGAAGATGTACAAGCGGTAGCCAAATTAGTGCTCAGACACAGAATAGTGCGGAACTATAAAGCTGAAGCGGAAGGAATTACAGAAGAAAAAATCATCGAAGGATTATTGTAAAACCACCACAGGGTATTAATAAAAATTGATACTTCATCACAGATCTATAGGACAGGGTAAACCCCTTGTAATATTACACGGCCTTTTCGGATCAGCTGACAATTGGCTCACTTTTGCAAAGTCCATTTCAGATCAATACCGGGTAATCATGATGGATATCCGCAATCATGGACATTCTGCCCATACGCCTGATTTTAATTACGATTTGATCAGTAAAGATATTGCCGACACTTTGCAAACACTGAATATACCATCTTGTTATCTGATGGGGCATTCCATGGGGGGTAAAGCGGCCGCTTTTTTTACTTTAAAATATCGTGAAGTGGTAGAAAAACTAATCGTAATAGACATTGCTTTAAAATCCTACCCACCGCATCATCAACGATATTTCGATGCCATGCTTTCACTGAATTTGATTGAAACCACTAACCGCATAGAAGCCGATGCCTGGTTGCAACAATACATTGAAGACACTACGGTGCGACAATTCATACTTAAAAACCTGGTGCGTACGGATGATGGACATTTCAACTGGAGATTTAATCTGGCTGCATTGTATCAACATTATGATGAAATAAATATCAAGGTTGAAACAAATCATCCCTTTTCCCATCCCGTATTATTCATCAAAGGAGAAAAATCGGATTATATTTTACCTGATGATATTGCTGGTATCAGGAATTGTTTTATTAATGTAAATGTAGTGACTATACCCGGGGCAGGCCATTGGGTGCATGCCGATAAACCCGCAGAACTGAAGGAATCACTCCTTCGTTTTTTAAACTAAAATCAATTAAATCACAAAATCGTTTATCTTCATCCGTATGAAAAAAATATTTACTCTGATCTTATTTCTCTTTGCGTTACAGCTTTATACACAAACTCAACGCAGAACTGATTCGACCTTTACTCCCAAACCAACCAATCGACCACCCGCAGGAGAAATATCTTCCTCCCGTACTTTACCACCCGATATGGTAATCGAATCCACCGGCGAGATCCTATCATCAAAAGGTATTAAAATCCCCTATCGGATAAAGACCGGTACTCAACCGGTGTGGAATGAAAGTGGTAAAATCATAGCCTCTTGTTTTTACACCTATTATGAAAGAAGTGATATCAAAGACAAAGCCAGCCGGCCTATTGTATTCTCCTTTAATGGTGGTCCTGGATCTGCTTCGGTATGGATGCATCTCGCCTACACCGGACCTAAAATTTTACATATAGATGATGAGGGTTATCCTTTACAGCCATACGGATACAAAGACAATCCTCATACCATATTGGATGTGGCCGATATTATTTTTATAGACCCTGTCAATACCGGTTTTTCCAGGATTATAGACCCGGAAACCCCACGCTCGGTATTTTTTGGAGTAAATGCAGATATAAAATACCTCGGAGAATGGTTGAATACATTTGTGAGCAGGGTAAATAGATGGGCTTCACCCAAATTCCTGATCGGAGAAAGTTACGGTACTACCCGCGTAGCCGGCCTGGCATTGGAATTACAAAATAATCATTGGATGTATCTGAATGGAGTGATCATGGTTTCCCCTACCGACCTGGGTATAAAAAGAGATGAAATGATGTCAGCCGCATTGCGAATACCTTATTTTGCCGCTACTGCCTGGTATCATAAAAAATTAAAGGAACCACATAAAAGCAAATCGCTGGAATCGTATTTGGCAGAGGTAGAAGAATTTACCATCAATGAAGTAGTACCTGCATTATCAAAAGGAGGCTTTATTAACGCAGATTCAAAAGCGGCTTTGGCTAAGAAAATATCCGGCTATACCAGCATCAGTGAGACTACACTAATGCAAAACAACCTGGATATCCGGACCCAATTATTCTGGAAAGAACTATTGCGTGATGAAGGTTATACTGTTGGCAGACTGGACTCCAGATACAAAGGGATAGACAGCAAAGATGCAGGTGAAAGTCCTGAATTTAATTCCGAACTTTCTTCCTGGTTGCATTCTTTTACTCCGCCAATCAATATGTACCTCAGGGAAGAATTAAAATTTAAAACCGATCTGAAGTATAATATGTTTGGACCGGTACATCCATGGCAAAGGGATGATGTAAATGTTGCGGAGAACTTACGTGCAGCAATGGCTGCCAATCCTTATCTTAAAGTAATGACTCAATCTGGCTATTTCGATGGTGCAACAGACTACTTCAATGCAAAATACAATCATTGGCATATGGATCCAAGTGGTAAGACTAAAAACCGAATAGTGTGGAAGGGTTATCAATCCGGTCATATGATGTATCTTCGAAAAGAAGACCTGCAAAAAGCAAACGATGATGTACGGGATTTTATCAAGTCTGCTTTGCCTGCGCCCAATCAGCCTGCAAAGTATTGAGATGAATTGCATTTGAAAGTATCCTAATCCAATATCCAATATCTGATTTTGGAGGAATTAGTTTGATTTATTTAATTCACCTATTAGTTCCTATTTCGCAAAACAAGCTAAAAACATAATAGCACAGGCTGTGCCGTCCATTGTAGGTTCATTGGTTACATAATCGCCAATGTCATCATGGTACACAACATAATCATTTTGGAATGGAGCAAATGCATCTTCGTGAGTAAGTTGCAATCCAAGTTGAGTTTTATATGTGGTATAATATATAGGCCCATCGACTAAGCCACCGGGTACTTCTTTTTTGGTCATGGCGTAAGTACTGGTATGTACATCCCGGGGATAAACTCCATTGGCAGGAATGTTCATAAACATACCGGTACCCCAGGGATTTCGTCCAAATAACCAATCCCGCAATGAGTATAGATAGGTGCGATATTGTTTATCTCCGGTCATCTTTTCGTATAAAAAAATCTGCAGACCCAGATCTACCAACAAATTATTTGAGCACCAAATAAACGGTGATCCGATTTGATAAATATTTTTCGATGCCCGCTGTTTTATGGTCTGATCGATTCCATTTTTATAATACTTTGCCAATTTCTTTTTAGTATCAGCGTCTGCCAGATTGTATAATGAATAATGGGCAATATTCAGAAATGGATAAAACTGGTAATGAGCGGAAGTATCTTTCTGTATCCAGGAAAGTTCTCCAGTCATATCAGCATATTTTTTAGCATCGGAGAGATAATTCATTTTACGGGTAGCCCGGTACAATTCTGCTGCCGCCCACTCCATATCATCCGTCCAGGTATCTTCATTATACCGATAGGGTGCACCATATGAATTTCCCTGTTGAAATCCCGGTTTGGCTTTAGCCATTGCATATAATTCTTCGGCTGCGTGGAGACAAGTCTGAGCATATGCTTTGTCGAATTTTGTATTCCAAACCTGATATCCCAAGGCCAATGCCGCCGCCGACCTGCCAGCAAGATTGGCAATGCCTGTTGCGAGGCTTTTGTATTTGTTTAATCCCTGTGGTTTGCCGGTGGCAGCATATCCTACCCGGTAAGAGTTTTTACCCCAACCAAAATTGCTTGGATCATAGTATGGATATTTCCAGCCAATATGATCGCGATCATCTGCGACCTGGTGAATGAGCACATCTTTTACCGGATGCAATTTCAGTATCCAATCCAGTCCCCACTTTGCCTCATCCAGGACATCAGGAATATTATTTTTTATTTTCTGACCCAGGGCATTATGTTCGTCTTTAAAAGTAGTAGGAAACAGTTGATAGGCCATAATCATCCGAGCAGTTGCATTACTCGCCGTGATCAAATATTTAAGCTGGTCTCCGGCATCATGCCAACCACCGGTCATGTCAATATAGGTAGAATCCGGAAAGGAGCCATCCATGACCCGCCCGTCATGCTGGTGGCATACCTCATCAAAAAAAGGATTGTATCCACATCGTTGCTGACGCATAAATTCCAGTAGAATGTCCGGCATACTATTGTAAATCTCTTCTTTTATGATAAAGTTTGCTGAGACTGAATTATCCTTTACTGAAATAGTATAGGTTCCATTTTGCTGTAATGAGGTAAAATCAAAACTATATTGATATGGAAATGGTGCAAAACCGGTTTTATTTGATTGGATTGCGTTTCCTTTCAATACTTCCTGACCTGCCAGGTTTGTAATCTCTAAAGGAGCTGAAATGGGTTGATCTGAGAACAGAATAGCCATTTTGTGGTCTGCAGGTCTGTAGCCGGCCATATTGATTCTGATGTAGGTCTCACCCCGCAAGGTTTCAAGGAAAGTCAACATCAGAAAAAAAGTAATGGTAAATCGCTTGAACATTAAATTCAGTTTTGTATAATTTCAAAAATAGCTAAAAATCATCTTAGAATACAAAACTCATGACAAAACCAAGATGATCTGGCAAACTTTTGACCGGATTTTTCGTTATATTTGAATAGCTCAAAACTCATTTTTATGAAACTTCTAATTCTTGCTTCGATTTTCCTGTTCGTCAGTTGCTCCAAATCCGATGTAAATACTGAGGAGAATACCAATTCACTCAATTGCACCGCCTCTGTAAAAGCGGTGGTCAAAAAACAATCGACTAATGAGTCCGGCACTGAATTTTTCTATTATTTTTCCATAGCCGGAAATATTGCAGGCAGCACCGATGTTTACCCTTCAGAGTTAACTCCAAGCCTCCAGGTCGAAGGCCAGCGTGTGGAAGTAAAATATAGCCTTACCGATAAAATACACAAATATGTAAAGTGCGAACCGGGACATATAATGGATCCCAGCAATCCTGATGAAAGGACCATGCCCCTGATCAATGTGTGCACTGTGACTGCTACTTTGTAATATTGGATGGACAAAACACCAAGTTAAAAGGGTTGGCTGACCGGCATGGATTTAAAATCAATAACCGTTCGGCTCGTTTTAGTATCTTTATTTGAAATGAAACCCTCAATCTTCCCAAGTAAGGAAATTTTCCTGATTTTTGCTTTTATTGGCCATGTATGGCATGTAAGTATTACGGCTCAGTCTGTAGGACTATTCGATTCAGATTCGATACTTCTTATTACGCTTAAAGGAAATGTCAGAGACCTGCTCAATGACAGATCCAGCACTACTCCAACCCTTTTTCCCATCACTCTACATCTTAAAAATGAGGATGGAACTGTACAGGCTATTTCAGTACAAATGAAAACACGCGGGCATTTTCGGAGACTTAAAGAAAACTGCACCTATCCACCATTGTTGATTCAATTTGGTGACCCTCTTTCTTTAAAAAATACTTTATTTGAAAATCAAAAAAAATTAAAATTGGTAATGCCTTGCAGGGGTGATGAATATGTGGTAAAAGAATGGATGGTATATAAATTATACAATTTGGTGACACCGATGAGTTTCCGGGCACGGTTGGTAAGGCTCACCCTGGAAGATAGTAAGGCAAAAAAGCCTGTTGCCCCATTTTATGCCATGATACTTGAAGACGAAGAGCAGGTGGCCTCGCGAAATCATTCTGTAATGCTGGAAAAAAAGATTATTCCTCAACAAGCCCAGATGACTCCCTTTTTGACCACAGCCGTATTTGAATATATGATAGGCAATACGGATTGGGGGGTACAATATTTACAGAACATAAAGTTGATAGCGAAAGATACCCATGCCAGACCCATCATCATACCTTATGATTTTGACCATGCAGGCATAGTAAGTGCCCCGTATGCCAATCCTGCACCAGAGTTGAAATTATCTTCAATCAAAGAACGGAGGTACCGTGGATATTGCATACAAAGCTTAAATCAATATGATGAGGTGATCGCAATATTTAATAATCTAAAGCCCAAATTCTATCAGCTTTATTCAAACTCCCCTCTCCTGGAACCAAAAGCCATCAAATCGACACTCCTTTTTCTGGATGATTTCTATACCACCATCAACAATACAAAAGTGTGGCAAAAAGAATTTACTTATCCATGTGATAAAAATGGCACCGGAAATGTGGTGATCAAAGGACTTCGAACAGACTGATTGCTTCTATATATATTTTAGATTATACATAAATACCATTCCTTATCAAACCACTCGTAAATAGAAAATACCTTCTCGAAAAATTTCCTGGAAAAGGTGGATGGACATTTGCCCGGATTCCAGAAGTGATGCAGGACAAAAGCAAACCATTTGGCTGGGTCAAAGTGAAAGGTACAATCGATGGAGTTCCCTTTAATAAATATCATTTGATGCCAATGGGAAACGGTAAACTCTTTTTGCCTGTGAAATCCGAAATCAGAAAAAAAATAAAAAAAGTCGCAGGAGACTCTGTACATGTAATCCTGTATCCCGATCATGAGCCATTGGAAATCCCAGCTGAAATGACGGATTGTCTGAAAGAGGCACCCAAGGCTTATGCATTTTTCAATTCCTTATCTGAAGGGGAACAAAAGCAGTATAAAGACTGGGTGTATTCTGCTAAAAAAGAAGAAACCAGGGAAGACAGGATGGCTAAAACTATAGAACGGCTGTCCGCCGGACTGAAGTTAAAAGCGGAATAAACATTTCGTTATTGCCTATTTGTCTTAAGTGGCATTTAAAACAGTAATTGGAAAGGCTAATGATTTTTTAAAATATTTTCCTTTTTATATTATCTCCAAACTCATATTCATTCCATGATACTAAAATACCGTCAATGGGTGCAATCAGTCTTCGCAGAGGAGTGCCCTACACTATATAATTTCTTATAGGATATTTATATAAAGTCCAGGCCAATACCTAAACCGGCTGAATCTACCGGAAATAATTTTCCTTTTTTCACCTCGAACCCACCGACAGCGGGATCATAGGCAAGATCAAAACTGCCATCCAAATCGAGGTACCGGGTATTGGCACAAGCATAAGCCATAGTCATTGAGGCGGTAATGCTTATACGGCTTTCATCATTACAGCCCCACATCAAGTCGATATTATTTTCTTCACCCAGCGCCGCCATTTGGTGCGCTTGCAGCCATCCTCCGCATTTCATTATTTTGATATTAAATATACCGCACCGATGGTGTTGAGCTATTGCCATTGCATCCTCTAAGTTTAAAAGAGATTCGTCTGCAGCGATTATCTTTTTTTCGTCCGTGTTCAATGTATCGATTTGGGAGAATTGATCGCGGCGGAGAGGTTGTTCATGCAATTCAATAGGAAGTCCTTTGGTGAGTGAAATGAAACGCTTATAATCATCCAGGGTGTACCCTTGATTGATATCGGCTCGCAGGACAATCTGATCACCATATTTTTCCAATAATTTTTTAATTCGCTCAGTATCTTCCTCAGGATTGAGTCCGATTTTGAGTTTAATATGATCAAATCCAGATTTTAAAAACTTGGCCGTTTCATCCAATGTCTCTGCAGTGTCCATAATGCCAATGGTAACAGAGGTGCTGAGGGGCTTTATTTTCACACCCCATACCGTCAGCAACGGCTTTGCGAGATGTTTGGTAAAAGCATCCCAGATTGCCATTTCCAGCATAGCATGAATAGTAGGCACATCTCCAATCATGGAGTGAAGCTTACGGATCAGCGGCATCGGATCATTTTCAATGGACTCATTTTTAAGTGCATCCTGGTCTATTGTTTCCAATCTTTCAATCGATTTAGATCGGGAAATAAATGCCACTTCGTTTTCCGGATTGCAACTGCCGTAGCCCAAAATATCATTATCAAAACGTATAACGCAAAATAAATTTTCCACAAAATCGATAGTCTTAAAAGCAATACGATATGGTTTGGACAATTTTAAATTTTCAAGTTTGAAATCGATAGATTTAATTTTCATGAGATTGGATATGAATGGGAAAGCAGGCAATTTAAGGATAAATTCAAAACTTTATGACCTCGGAGAACACAAAAATTATAATAAGTTGGATTGATGAAAAAGAATTAAAACGATCTCTACATGTCCTGAATTTTATTGAAGAGGATCAAAGCAGATTTAGACAAATAAAAAATTGATTTGCGCTATTTAATATCCCCAACCAGTCTGTAAAAATTCACTGATAAAAAAGGCATATATCATCTTAAGCATAAAAAAACCGATGCTAACTTCCGTAAGCATCGGTTAAGTTCAAAAAAATATACTAAGTGTTTAAATAAATATGAATGTGTTTTTATAAAATTACAAATTGGATTTTTTACTAAATTGATTATTCTATAAATACCATTTTGCGTGTCGAATTGAAAAACTTACTGTTAAATTTATAATACCATATACCCGGACTTGACAATACTGTTTTGTCTATTTTTATTTCATTATATCCTTTATCCCAGTTTTTAGAAATGGTTTTTACTACCCGACCCTGTATATCATAAATCGATAGTGTTCCAAATCCCGACTGGGCCAATTGCATAGAAATCAGAGTCCCGGACTTAAAGGGGTTTGGATAGTTTTGAAACAATTCAGAAGCTACCTGTATCTTTCCCTTTGGATCTGTAAAGCCCAGGGACAAAGGGTACGCTTTGGTAAGATCCCTGTAACTTTCGGCCCGTGTAGTCTGAGAACCTATAAAAATGGATTCACTCAGAATAACATCTTCTTCTGCGACAAAAACAAGTGTGAATAATACATCTGATTTCTTCACACTGATGGGTTGTGGCTGATGCCAGCTGAACGTAAGGCTTGATTCTTTATATTTGATACCGAGGTTGGTCCGGGATATTTCTATTTTACCCGGTTCGATGTCAACAAACCTCAATCCATGATGTACCATCGTACCTTGCAAGCCCAGGTATTGGTTAAAATTATCTGAGCTCAGTTCCAACCGTATTATATTGCCTTTCTTTATTTTTTTATCTTCTGTTTTAAGTACTAAGCCACCTTCTGATTCCCGTATCTCCGTTCCTATTAAACTATGTGGTGCAGAAGTATTGTTTACATCTCCTACTTTGATTCCGGTAAATTCTATCAGTTGGTCTTTTTCTATCGATTCCAGCTTTACTTCTACTGGATATGACCAAGGATCTGATGGATTTGTAAATGTATGCGATTTAGGTATAAATCTCCAGCTATCACTTTCAGGCAGTTTATCGTATAATCCAAGAATCAGTTTGCGCAATTCCAGCAGATCCAATACATCTATGGTGCCATTCCGATTTACATCGGCGGCTATCATTTTATAGGGAGTATTAAGACTGGCTTGTCCAAGTATATACTTTTGTATTAATACGAGGTCTAATGTACTTATTCCATTCATTGGATCATCGTTCCGTGAAGGAACTACTGTAACCTTTCCCTTGTAAGGAATATTAC
>CAYNIG010000168.1:0-10754 GCA_964396995.1 uncultured Saprospiraceae bacterium
AACGCTTCGATGGAGAGGTATGATACACGACTATACACAGGGACTTGAAGAAGCGCTGATGAAAGGCCAGCTCACGGGTTATATAGGATTTGATCCTACTGCGCCTTCCTTGACCATTGGAAACTATGTGCAGGTAATGCTTTTACAGCAGTTCCAGTTACATGGTCACAGACCAATAGTACTGATGGGTGGTGCTACCGGCCGGATTGGTGATCCTTCCGGAAAAGACAAAGAAAGGGAACTAAAGTCTGAAGATGAATTGGATAAAAATCTGAATTTTCAAAAAGAACAATTCAAGAGGTTACTTGATTTTGAACAGGGCACAAATAAAGCTGTTTTTATAAATAATTATGATTTTTATAAAGATATGACTGTGCTGGATTTCTTACGAAAAGTGGGAAAACACCTCACTGTAAACTATATGCTCTCAAAAGAATCCGTTCAAAAAAGGTTGGAAACCGGAATTTCATTTACGGAATTCAGTTATCAATTACTTCAGGGCTATGATTATTTTTGTTTGTATCAAAAGCTTGGTTGTACCCTTCAAATGGGTGGATCAGACCAGTGGGGAAATATTACAGCCGGTACCGAATTCATTCGCCGAAATACACAAGGTGCTGAGGTACATGCCCTTACCTCACCCTTGCTTACCAAATCAGATGGTAAAAAGTTTGGCAAATCAGAAGAAGGAAATATCTGGCTCGACCCTAAACTCACTTCTCCGTATAAATTTTATCAGTTTTGGTTAAATGCAGACGATCAGGACATGCCTAAATTTTTGAAGATATTTTCATTAAAAGGCAGAGAAGAAGTTGAATCATTGATCAATGACCTGGCATCAAACCCAAACAGTATAAAACGGATTTTAGCTGAAGAAATAACTAAAAGAATTCACTCTGCTGACGCCTATGAAGCTGCGATGAAGGTAAGTGAATTGCTATTCAATCCCAAAGTAAACAAAGAATTTATACACAGCTTATCCGACCAGGAATTTGAAATGATATCAAATGAAATCCCGACTTTCGTAGTCAGTATTGATGCGTTTGGTGAAACTAATATTATAGATATACTTGCCGTTTCCACCACCATTTGTGCTTCTAAATCAGAAGCGAGGAAAGCTATCCAGAATCAGGCCATTTCCCTAAATAAGATTAAAATAACAGATATCGAATATAAATTGAATACAAGTGATTTTGTAAGAGGAAATATGATGCTGGAAAACGGAAAGAAAAACAAGTACCTGATAAAACTCAAATAATACGGGGATTAAATATTACTTTTTTTCCTTTGGAGTAATCTTGACCAACCATTCGGCCATTTTTTCAAGGTCTTTCATCGGAACTTGCGGCATTGGGGCCATGGGTGGGTAATTTGGCCAGTTAGCAGCGTTAGGTCTCTGAATACTCGAAATCAATTCAGCTTTTTTCATCCTCCTGGCAGCAATATCTTCCCAGGAAGGGCCCACTAATTTCGCCCCCGACTTGTGACATGTAAAACAAGTGTGCTTAATGAACAGATCGTTTACTGCCTTTGGAATCTCTACCTGTGCGGTCAATGACGACCAAGTCATTATTACAAAAAGTATTAAGAATAATCTATTGATTTTTACCATAATTGATCACAAAGAAAAGAAGTTTGAGATTATTTTACTTCATTTGACGATTAATTTTAAAAAAAGTTACTACTGGGCTAAATCTTTTTTTGAAGAGTTAATGGAGTTTGTCAATCACCATTTTGTCAAAGAATGTGTGTTCAAATGACAAAATTAAAAGGTGTTTGGGTATAATTTTTTTATCTTCCCTGTCCCAAATTGGTCAAAAAATTTCTACATTTTATTAATCGATTTACGAGGCAATGTAGGAACCAAGCTCTTAGGCTGCAGATCTATAAATTTTTAATCACCCAATACCTCTTTTATCAAAAAATGGATGAAAAAACAGGTACTCCATTGATAAGCGTACAGTTCCCAAAAAAGGAACCTTTTTTAGGAAAGGGAAAAACGCTGAAAGTTAAAATGCAGAAAGGTTTCCTGCTAGTCCGTAAGAAGGGTGTTATAAGCATAAAATAGAATTGGGCTATGGAAAGTCTGTTTTTTGGACAACTTGATATTTTAATGTCAGAATATAATTCAGCACTTCAAAATAAGATTTAGACCATTATTGGCTATTTTACTTAGAATATTTTTTTCACATTTAGGTGAGTTCAAAAATTCAGTGATTCACCAATGGCCGGCAGAAATAATTTAATTCCCTCCTTTTCAAAGGCATCCACTGCTTTTTGTCTGTCTAATTTTATATACCCAAATGTATCAAAATGAACACCTACCACTTTTTTTGTCTTTACCATGTTGGCCGCTTCGATAGCATCTTCTACACCCATGGTAAAATTATCACCAACAGGAAAAATGGCAAAATCTATAGTTTTATACCTGGGTATTAATTGCATATCCAGAGTCAATGCAGTATCGCCAGCATAATAAAATGTACGATCGGAATAACTCACTACAAAACCCATTGCATTTGCTCCATAGGTACCATCGGGTAACATCGAAGAATGTACTGCTGTCACACATTTAACTGTCCCAAAATCAAAATGCCATTTACCGCCAATATTCATTGGATGATATTTTAATCCTCTATCTCCGGCCCAAACTGCAATTTCATAAGCTGCAATTACCATGGCATCATTATTCGAGGCAATGCGTACTAAATCTGTTGTATGATCCGAATGCCCATGGCTCACCAAAATATAGTCGGCTTTAATTTCGTCGATAGATATATGCTTCGCGAGTTCATTTCCCGAAATAAAAGGATCAAACAACAGTATTTTACCATCTGCTTTAACTGAAAAACAAGAATGACCATAATAGGTATACTCCATAACCAAATTTGTTTTATAAATTACAAATCAAGATAAATAGTATTTACCTATTTATTCATGATACATATAAATAAATTATATATTTGTCTGGTTATTAACCTTTTAAAATATATGGATATAGATCAATTACGCTACCCTGTGGGAAAATTTGCTGCTCCTGTCAATGTTACTGTTGATCAACGAAAGCTCTGGATTGAAGAGATTAAAGATTTACCTTCATTACTAGAGGGCGAAGTGGAAGGGCTTTCTGCTTCCGATCTGCTAAAAGTATATCGTCCCGATGGATGGAATATAACCCAATTAGTTCATCATTTAGCAGATAGCCATATGAACAGTTTTATCCGATTCAAATTGGCACTTACAGAGGACAAGCCGACCATCAAACCTTACCTGGAAGGAAAGTGGAGTCAAATGCCGGATAATACAAAGCTTGATTTAAATTATTCCCTGGCTATTTTAAAACCATTGCATCACAGATGGGGATACCTATTGGATCATATGTCAGAAGAGGAATTTTCAAATTCAGGATATATACATCCGGAAAAAGGCAGGGTGCAAATGCTCAATGAGGTTCTGGCTTTGTATGCCTGGCATTGCAGGCATCACCTGGCTCATATACGGATTGCAAAAAATTCTTAATTTTTACTGACCTTTACTATATGAAATCATATTTTTTATTATTGTTTGTATTGACCATCATTTTTTGCAAACAAAACCCTGGTAATGGAAATGTTACGGCGAAAGAAATGACTGAGTTTAAAGATTTAGCCTTGATTGATTTTATGAGATCTTATACTTCCGAGACAGCGGGGAATGCTATGCTCATCGATTTGCGCACCCCTCCGGAGTTTGAATCCGGCACCATTAATGGTGCAGTAATGATAAATTTTTTGGATAGTGATATCGATCAGCAATTAAACAAGCTTGATAGAAACAAAAGCTACTATTTGTTTTGTGAGCAGGGAGCCAGATCAAAAAAATGCATGGAAAAAATGAAAAGCATGGATTTTAAAAAAGTCTATAACCTGGTAGGTGGTTATAATGCCATGATGGGAAAAAACTAAAGTTTAATTTTCTTTGGGTTGCGATTTTTCGGCAAAAAAATCACTGAATCTGCGAATGTCGGTAGCCAGTTCTTTATTACCGGTTGCATTTAAATAGGTTTCCGACAGACTTTTCAAGGTAAAATAAATCATTTGGTTCATTTCATGCACCTGAAAATCTTTTGTCCAGAGATCTATTTTGAGTGTATCTCTATTTGTTCCATCATATAAAGACAATAAAAAGGCTTTTACTTCTTGTTTTATCCCGGCTTCAGGTCCATCCTGGGCTTGCCAGGTAATCTGGGATGGTATTTTATTTTCATCCAAAGTTACCTCTAAAATTATTTGATTTTTATCCTTTATCATAGTGCAAGGTAAGAAGTATATCTTTATAGAAGAACGGTTTGGGATAAACCGGATATTCCTTTAGCAAACTTTAAAATATTGATTTTGATATTTTCTGGCTTATAATTGTGCTACACTCGTGAGACCATTTAAAATTTGCAACCCGGGTTAATTCTTACCTAATTTAGCCAGGACATCTGAAGAATGGTAAAACACCCCACTTCTTGTTTCCTGCGCCAGTTTAACCATGCTTTGTGCTACTTTATAAGCTTCAATAGGGGTGATTTTAGCAAACCATTTTGGGCCCATGGCCCGCAATGCCAGGCCTGCTCCGGCAGCAAAAGATTCCATAGGCCTGGAATCTTCCCTTTGGCCCAACAAAACCGATGGCCTTAAAAAATGAATACTCCAGAAGTCCATTTTCTTGATCTCATCTTCTATTAAACCTTTGACCTGGCTATAAAAAAACATGGATTTAGCATCTGCGCCCATAGATGATACCAATAAAATCTGTCCTACTTTATTTTTTTCTGCAATTCGTGCAATAGTGGTTATGTATTCAAATTCCATATGATAAAATTGCTTTTTTGACCCTGCTTTGCCAATAGTAGTACCAAGGCAGATAAAAAGATCATTCCCATGAATAAGATTTTCACACTCTTCTAATTTTTCAAAGTCGATAACCCGCTTTTGCAATTTTTCAAATTTAGTTTCAAAACCAGACCTGTAAAAGGCATGTACCTCATCATACGAAGGGTGATCAATCAATAAGCTTACCAGATGAGAGCCAACCAAACCGGAAGCACCAAAAACTAAAGCTTTCTTGGAAGAATACTGGATATAGGTATCAGCTGACATAAGTGACGAAGTTATCTTACTTTTGTCAACTTTATAGTATGAAAAGGTATTTAAAAATTCACGAACGGGATAATGTAGTGGTGGCTTTGGAAAATATGGTTGCCGGTGATAGAATTGAATTAGGTCAATTTCAAATCGAAATACTGGAACCCATTTCTTTAAAACATAAAATTGCAATATATGACCTGAATGAGGGTGAACTGATCAGAATGTATGGCCTTACCGTAGGAAAAGCAACCAAGCCCATATTTAAAGGTGCACGAATCAGCACCGAAAATACGACTCATGCTACCGAGCCATATCACAGCGCCACCTCACAATACAATTGGCAAGTGCCGGATGTCAGCCGATTTATAAAACGTACATTTAAAGGTTACCCCAGAAAGGACGGCTCTGTCGGAACCCGCAACTATTGGATCATCTTACCACTTGTATTTTGTGAAAAACGCAATGTAGAGGTAATACAAGAAGCATTGGTAAAAAATCTTGGTTATCCCACTTTTTCAGAACATACCGTTGATACTAAACAATTAATAAAAAAATATCAATCCGGTGCCAATACCGATGAATTACTCTCTACCGAATTAATATTGGATCCTAGAAAACAATCTGGCGAAAGAATATTTAAAAATATTGATGGCATCAAAATACTCAATCACGACCTGGGATGTGGTGAAACTCGAATGGATACGGATACATTACTTTTATTATTATCGGGATATGTACTTAATTCAAATGTAGCCGGCGCAACCGTACTAAGCCTGGGTTGCCAAAAAGCGCAGGTAAATCTTTTCCTCGAAACATTAAATTCTCTAAACCCTGATCACGGCAAACCAATCCTTATATTCGAACAACAGAAATATAAAAGTGAAAGGGAGCTGATCGCCGATGCCGTAAAACATACTTTTGTTGGTTTGACCGAAGCTAATAAAACAGAAAGAAAAGAAACTGCACTTTCCCATTTAAATCTCGGACTGGAATGTGGAGGATCAGATGGCTTTTCAGGCATCACAGCAAATCCTGCTTTGGGATACGCGTCTGACCTTCTGGTTGCCTTAGGCGGAACTACTGTATTGTCGGAATTTCCGGAATTATGTGGTGCTGAACAAGATTTAATAAACAGATGTGAAGAAAAATCGCAGGCAGACAAATTTGCCAGACTGATGAAGACCTATGGTGAAAAAGCCGAATCGCAAGGTTCGGGATTTTATGCCAACCCTTCCCCTGGAAATATACGAGACGGTTTGATTACCGATGCCATGAAATCATTAGGCGCTGCACTGAAAGGAGGTACTGCCCCCGTGACCGGAGTATTGGACTATACCGAAAGGACTGAAAAACATGGGCTCTATTTATTATGTACACCTGGTAGTGATGTTGAATCGACCACTGCCATGGCCGGAAGTGGATGCAATATTATTTGTTTTACAACAGGACTGGGCACTCCTACTGGAAATGTAATAGCACCTACGATCAAGATTGCAACCAATAATGCGTTAGCTGAAAAAATGCCAGATATCATAGACATCAATGCCGGAACAATTGTAAATGGTCAGGATACCATTCAAACCAAAGGAGAAGAGATATTAGAATGGGTAATAAAAATTGCCAGTGGTGAAGCTATTACCCATGCAGAAAGATTAGGTCAGGATGATTTTATCCCCTGGAAACGTGGTGTGAGTCTGTAATGGATTGCTATTTAGCTTAAGTTATATTTTTTGAATACGGGTTAATATTTATCTCTTAAGCTCTTCTTTGCCTCCTCCACTACAGCCTTGGAATTGCCTGCAAAAACTTTATCCTCATTTATCATTACCGGTCGTTTAAGAAAAGTATATTCACTCAGTATCAGTTTTCGATAATCCTTTTCAGTCAAAATCTTTTCATTCCATCCTTCTGATCTGAATTTTATAGCCCGGCGACTGAACAATGCCTCATATGAACCCAACTTTTTTGCTGCAAAATCAAGGTCTGCAGGAGAAATATTTTTTTGCTTGATGTCAATAATCACAAACTCAGCAGGTGGCAGCCAAAGCTTAAGGATTTTCTGGCAAGTATTACAAGTACTCAAGTGATATATTTTTTTCATGGTTGTTATTTTATTTTATCAAATGGGATATTGGTAATGCGGTAAGAAGGCCAGTCATTAAAGTCAAAATGCCACCATTCATATTCATATACAGTAAATCCATATTCCTCCATTTTGGATCTGAGTAAATCTCGCATTTGCCTCTGTTTGACTGTGCCTCCCTGGTAATTGGGCAAGGACCTCTCTGACATTTCATCGTATATTCCCGGCATTTCGACTTCTTTTCCGGTACTCAGATCATACAAACTGAGATCTACTGCACAACCTCTATTATGTTTACTGCCTTTTTTAGGATCTGCAACGAAATTTTTATTTTCATCAGGAGTAATGTCCCAAAACAATTTGGTCACACTCCACGGCCTGTATCCATCAAAAATGAGCAACCCAAACCCGAGTTGGTGCAAATCTTTATCCGCTTTCATCAATGCTTCGGCGGCAGGTCTTTGCAAAAAAGCCCTGGCTTCCTTATATACCGGCCGGCCTGCCAAATTATGGTTAGTAGCATACCGAATATCAAGTTTTATATCTGGATTGATTCTTTTAAGTTCCACTAAGTCTGATGGTTTAAAATTACCTGATTCATGGGGAGGTTTTGGTGCACATGCAAGAAGTAGTACAATGCTGATTGGAAATAGGAATCTCATATAATAAATTAATAATAGTTACAGTTTTATCGGTTATACTCACTGAGCCAATGGAATTGCTTTTCCTTAAGCTGAAAATGCCTGGGCATTCGCATTAATTTCATTTTTACAGAATCTGATTTATACCAACCTTCCAGCTCCAATGAATTAGAATCAGCAAGTTGAAATTTAAAACTACCAAAATATATGGAGTCGGACTGCGTTTTTTTCATTTTTATTAACTGATTTACACTATCTACTGAATAATAAAAATATCCACGGTGATACCGCTGAGCGAAAACAGTATCCATAGAATTTAAACTTCCTCGCCTCCCATCAATGATCAGATCTCTCCAGATCAAAGTGTCCGTAAATCGGAAAGGTACTGAATCTCCATTCCGAATATATTCGGTAAGTTCATAATGCCCATTGGGGATGATGGTATGGGGAGCGGGTAAATTTCTGGATTGGAGGCTATCGTAATTATCCATGATGGGTAATATCACAGAAGATAAAATAATCAATCCTTTCAAAATCCATCGGGTATACTTCCATTTCTTAACAGAATAATCAAATTCATACAAATTGGATGGCTCAGTCCTGGTGTTTTTAATAAAGAAACTCAGCAGCCTTTTTCTTTCGTGTAATATCAAAAAAAAAGACATAATGAACAAATGAATGGAATATAGTTTTACCGGTATGTCATAGGATAAATTGAGCATAACTACATTGGCAAATATTCCTGTCGCCATGAAAGCACCTAATAAAGAGGTAGACCTCCATAGTAAAAATAATCCTGCCAATGTCTCCATCGACCCTGAAAAAATTTGATATGGATTTGAATAGCCAATAAAAAACCAGGAAAATCGCATAGGCAATAAATCACCCAACGGAGTTGCCAATGAACTTTCAGCGGGGAATGTCATCTGAAGTGGAAACACTTTTATGAGGCCATAATTCAGAGCTACTGTTGCCACATAATATCTCACCAATAAGGTCAACCAAAAATCGAGTTTGTCGTAATTGGTTTTTCCTTTATCCAGGACAACCCAAATACAAGCACCAAACAAACTTAAGCACAACATCATCCACAGATCGGCCCATGCCCAGGAGGTATCCCCACTTCCGTTTAATGGCACCAGCACATCTCTTACATGGAATAGGTATCTATTTGCATTTTGTACCATCCAGTCTTTTAATTCATGATACAGACCGGTTATGGTTGACACATAGGGTATGAAGTCAAGCCATGTCCAGGGAGCCATATAAAACAGCAAATAAATAAAAAAGAAACAAAAAATGACTTTTTTTAGTATTGACCAGCCAGGCTGCATGAATAAAAGAATATAGACTATAAAAATATAGAATTAGTTTTGACTAAAAAATTAATGATTACAGAAACAGAACTGATCCTAACCCGGAAAGGCAGGATTTATCATCTGGATTTGGTGCCCGAAGAAATTCCGGATACCATCATTACGGTAGGTGATCCAGGAAGGGTAAAGCAAGTGTCTAAATATTTTGACAAGGTATTGTTTAAGCGTGTCCATAGAGAATTCGTGAGCCATATTGGTGAATTAGGTTCTTTAAAATTAATGGTTATATCCACCGGCATAGGCACTGATAATATTGACATCGTGCTGAATGAAATTGATGCTTTGGTAAATATAGATTTTAACACCAGGCAAATCAAACAGGAAAAAAGGTCTCTCAGGATAATTCGTATCGGCACTTCCGGTACCATCCGCTCAGATATTGAGATAGATAGTCTCTTGATTAGTAAATATGCTATCGGGCTTGATGCGTTGATGGGGTATTATCAAAAAAATATAAAAACCATACCACGACTTATAATCGATCAAATAAACAACTCTGAATATAAATTACCTGAAAATGCTTATTGGGGCCGGGCGGATAAATCTTTACTGGAGCTATTTTCAAGTCCTTCCTTCAGGCAAGGGATTACGATTACTTGTCCCGGTTTTTATGGACCTCAGGGCAGGTCATTGCGTATGCCCTCTACCAATTTTGAAGTACCCGTATTCCAAAAAGTAAAATATGAAGGGCTTAAAATCACTAATCTTGAAATGGAAACAGCGGCTATTTATGCCATGGCTAATTCATTAGGGCACAAAGCCATTAGTTTAAATGCCATTCTGGCAAACAGGATGGAAAGTAAATTCAGTAAAAATCCGTCGTTCATTATTGAAAAACTTATTAAAATTGCTCTGGATGCATTGATAATAAAATAGAATTTCACTTCTCTTATCCCAGGCTCTTAAGACTGGACTCAATGCCGTTTAACCTTTCGATACCATCCGCTAATTTCTTCCTTTCATTTTCGATTACTTCAAGTTTAGCGTTTTGAACAAATTTTTCATTATCCAGTTTTTTCTTTATGCTCTCTACAAAACCCTGAGCATATTTCAACTCTGTTTCCAATCTTTTGCGCTCAGTTTCTAAATCTATTTTTTTATCAAAAAGCAGAAAAAACTTGGTAGTTCCCGAAATAAAAGAAGCGCCTCCAGACAATTCTTCGGTTACCTGTTCGATGGAACTCAAATTTGCAAATTTTGAAATGAATTGAACAGCATCGATATCCCTAATCCATTCATTACTCTCCTCTGATTTAAAAGCTTTTAATTCGAGCGCTTCCTTCATCCCTAATCCATTTTTATTTCTTACCTCTCTGATAGAACGAATCAGTTCCTGATACAAGATCGTTTTATGGATGGCCTTATCATCAAAGCTTGCTTTTCCGGGAAAAACTGACATCATACAATCATTTCCCGGGGTCCTGCCTTTGATCATATGCCATAATTCTTCCGTAACAAAGGGCATAAACGGATGCAGAGCAGACAATAATTCTTCGAAAAATGAAATACTTTCTTCCTTCACCAAGGCAGACATGTTTCG
>CAYNIG010000169.1:0-10749 GCA_964396995.1 uncultured Saprospiraceae bacterium
ACCGGAAAAAAGTAATGCTCTATGGCGGCGGAGAAAAGCCGGATGAACAATGGGAATTCGATGGATTTAAATGGACTAAAATTTTAACTTCAATAAATCCGGGCAAAAGATTTTATCACCAGATGATTTATCATGAAGATTTAAGGTGTATAGTTTTACACGGAGGATGGATCAATCAAAACCCACGGGATACAGCTAATGCAAGTGCTCGTACCACCTGGCTTTGGAATGGTAATAATTGGGAAAAAATAGCTTCAGAACCCATATTTGCCAACTCTATGGTATACGATCCGGTAAGAAAAAAAGTCATTGCTTATGGACAAACGGGATTAGACGAATCTTCTCCATGGGCAATTTGGGACTTAAAGAACAATAAATGGAAAAAGATCAAGGAATTCGGAACTGTAGAAAAATCAGCTTATTTAAAAAACTACCTGGAAAAAAATCCCGAAGACACGAGGGCTTTGACCAAATATGCAGATCACCTGGTATGGAAAGAAAATAATTACCAGGATGCGGAAGTGATTTATAAAAAACTGGTCTCTCTTTATCCAAATCAATCAAATTATTGGATAGAACTTACTTATGCATTGTCAGCACAAAATAACATGGGTGATGCTGCCATCTACCTGCAAAAAATTAAAAATGCAGGGTTAGCCAATATACCTTTCTACAGCAGATTCGCAGGAATGCTCCATAGAGAAAAAAGATATCAAGCAGCTATATTTTACTATGAGCCATTATTACAGCTTAATCCGAACGCGGTCAATTATTATAATGCAGCCTGTGCTTATAGTATGACGGGAAATACGGATCGGGCTTTTGAGTATTTAAATATAGCAATTGAGAAGGGATATAAAGTCAGGTCAGATTATGAAGCTGATGCTGAACTAGTCCCTCTCAAATCAGATATTCGCTGGGGTAAATTGATTTTAAATTTGAAATAAAGAAAATAATCATTAAATGCATCAAATAATTTTTATACTCTATTTTGTCATTTTTATTATTCCTGCTGCATTAGCACAAAATGCATCAACACCTAAAGGTCTCTACCTTGGCCAGCATCCTCCGGGTAAAAAGCCAGAATTATTTGCACCCGGCATTATCAGTACCAATTATTACGAACACAGTTCACCGGCTTTCTCACCGGATGGGAATACTGTCCTCTGGACTGTCATTTACGCACATGGTAAACCAGCTCAACTTTTAGAAATGCGACAGGAGAATGGTGAGTGGTCTCAACCTGCATCTCCTTCCTTTGCTGATAAAAATGCCGACGAATTTTATCCAGCCTTCTCTTCAGATGGAAAAAAACTTTATTTCAGCAGCCGCAGAAAAGTGCCCGACGGATATAAAGATGCGGGTCTCCGAATCTGGGAAGTGGATAAAACATCGGCAGGTTGGGGTAATCCGGTCCCTTTTGACACTACTGTTTCCACCGGAGAAGATTATGCCATGTCCATGTCTGATGATGGCACTGTTTATTTTGCTGTGAGGAGGCAACAGGGTCGTGTGTTTGATATTGTTTCTTCTGTGAAACAGAATAATCGGTATCAAAAGCCCGAAATGCTGCCCTACAATATAAATACCACCGGTTCCGAAGATGGGGCTTTTATTGCGCCTGATGGTAGTTATTTGATTTTTGAATCGGCAAGGTCAGGGAGTATAGAGGGGAGCACTGATTTATATATAAGTTTTAGAAATAAAGATGGAACCTGGATGCCTGCAAAAAATATGGGACCAGAAATTAATTCAAAACATACCGAACGGTTTCCCAGGCTTTCACCAAATGGTAAATATTTGTTCTTTGGCAGCGATCGAAATGAATCACCTGGATCCTTAGGCACCGATGTGTTTTGGGTGGATGCTTCGGTTATAACCAATTTAAAAAATAAATTGGCCTCCGAAAAAGAAGTGAGTATCGGTAAAGAAGGACTTACCCTGTTAGAAGCATTATACCACACCAACTTTAATTTAACTACTGCGTTATTGAAAAAATGGCTCGATAACCATCCTCAGGATATGGATGCTTTTGTTGAATTCATTTCCATATTGAGAAGAAATAAACAGTCGTCAGTAGCTTGGAGTGAAATCAATGCAAAGGGTATTAACCTTCCTTCTAACATCGATATGAAAATGGAGGTTGCCATGCTAATGTATGAAATGAATAAAAGCGAGGAAGCAGAAAAATATATTTTATCCGAGCTATATCTTCTTGCTCAGCCTCGCTTTCGATATATACAATTGGCCAACCAGCTATACCAGGTAAAAAAGTATCCCGAGAGTGCCGCCATTTTCGAAGCAGCTTTAAAAATACAAGCCGTTGGAGTTGATTATTACAATATGGCCTGCTGCTGGTCATTGGTTGGTAATAAAGACAAGGCATTTGATGCATTAAATAAAGCAGCAGACATAGGCTATGCTTCTCGAAATAATTATGAAATGGATGAAGACTTGGCCTCGTTAAAAACCGACAACCGCTGGGTAAAACTTATGCAAAAATTAGATGCTCCATTTAACGGTAGTACCCCATATAAAAGAGCCCATCATGAAATGGTGTATGATGAAAGTAGTAAATCTGTAATCCTGGTTGGGGGAAGCACCCCTCTCGATGGAGGACAATCAAGCAAATTCTTTAATGACATATGGAGATTCAGCAATGGTGGCTGGGATAAAATAGCCAATGCAGGTGATGAACGTAGCGGCATTCGTATTGCTTATAATACCAGGCAAAATAAGATCTATTCTTTTGGTGGTTTTATTGCTACTAATCAATCAAGCGGGCAACTTAGAGTTTATGAAAACGGAAAATGGAAAATTCTTTCTGATGTTCCTGATATGAAGGCGACTGAATCTGGATTTGTATATGACAAATCCAGAGATAAGTTTATAGCGTTCGGAGGCAGCGCTGCCCGTGGCGAGATTAACAATATTACATGGGAATGGGATGGAATATCATGGAAGAAATTTGAAGGCCACTCTCCTGATGGGCGCCAGGCTTTTGCAATGGTGTATGATGACAAAAGAAATAAAACCGTTTTATATGGAGGTGTCGGTGACAACAGAAAAACATTCACAGATGGGGTATGGGAATTTGATGGCATGGCGTGGAAAAACACGATCACTGCAAATAATCCGGGCGAGCGGATTTCTCCTGGTTATGCTTTTGACTCAAAGCGAAATTTATTTATTCTGTTTGGCGGCATTTCAAAAAATGAATTGATGAACGATTTATGGTCATGGGATGGAAAAGAATGGAAATTACTATCGACAGGGGGGCCTTCAAAAAGAACTATGGGTTACTTAGCTTATGATAAAGAAAGGGATAAGATTGTTTTATTCGGTGGGAGACTGGGATGGCCAAACGATGCCGGTGATACCTGGGAGTGGAACGGTGAAACATGGAGCGAAGTGAAATAACCTAGGTGAATAAAAAATAAACAAGATTTTAACTTTTAATAATGCAAATACTTCTTTTCGTTTTCACTATTTTCCACTTAAATGTGCAAGGAAAGAGTAATGATAATCATACCTCTTCAAATGAAAAAACGGTTTCACCTGTTAAGCTCAATTGGCTTTTGCGCTTCGACCGGCATCCCTGTCAGGAGTGGTATCACCAGTATCAACGTATTTAATATAATTGATTTCATCTTGATATAGGATTAATTAATGATTCATTTACTCTTAAAAACAGGTTCGTATTTCTGCAACTCTTTTCGGTCGTTTATTTTCAATTTGGCATACACATTATTTACATGCGTTTTTACAGTGCTTAGTTCTATGTTGAATGTACTGGCAATTTCTTTGTTTGACTTCCCTTCCAGCATCAGTTGCACAATGGAGGTCTCCCTTTGGCTAAGTAAACTTTTTATTTTTGCGGACTTATGTTTTTGAAAAACTCTAATCCCCATATAAGAACTAAATACCAATAAAATCAATATAATAAGTACGGTTGAATAAGCATTGCCAGCTGGTTTATATTCTTCGAAAATCCGACTGCCATAGGAGTTGGACTTATCGTAACGATCCAATATTTTATTGATTCTGGATTTTTGCTTTGAAGACAATCCGAATGCAGAATGCACAGCCAACAATCCCACAACTGGTGAAGTGCTGGAATCGGCTACATTAATAAATATTTCTTTTAGGTTTTCCCTTCGGATTTCATCACTTTTTAATGCAGTCAAAAATTCATTCAACTCTATATTGCTTTTACCTCCTCCACTGATATCCTGTTGACTTAATACTCTATCCCTCCCGGAATCAGTTAGCTCAATCAGGTCAGAGTGCCTGCTGATAAAAAAAACATGATTTTCTTCCCGGCTACCTATAATAAGAGTAGAAATCGGGTCTCCATTTTTAATTATATGTAGTCTGTATAAACTCTCATTTTCAGATGCAGGAAATGTGGTTTTGAAAAAACCATTGCTATCGATTTTCGCTTCCGCCACAATTAATTTATTGGATGCGGTATACATTTGATTAAAATCTGAAACCAGACTTATATATACTTTTTTTACCCATGTACTATCCAGGTTTAAATAACCGGAAACGATAGCTTTTTGGCCAAAAGCAAAATTTCCAATGATCAGAAGCTTGGCCATTAGGCTGATGGTCTTTTTTCTCACTGCGCTTTAATATTTAATTTATAAGCAAGGTTTCCGGTAGCTTTTGATGCTTTGATATGCACTGTCCATGTCCCGGGATAGGGCACTTTCACGGTATGGGTCATTTTTCCGCTTCCCGGGCTCACATTACCATCCTCTCCGATTGCATTCAATTCGAATCCTCCTTCCGGTTTTCCTTCAGGATCTGAAATTTTAAATGATAATTCACCATTTTCCAAAAAACCAATTACAAGAAAATTAACTTCCTTAGTTCCTTTTTTGATTTTGAGCGAAACATCATATTCAACTGTGCTATCTTTAAAATGTATGGTTTTGTCCAGGTTCTCTTGTCCAATGCAAAAGTGAGTTGTCACCCACAGGCCAAAAAATAAAACGCAATTTTTCATCATAATTATTTTTATGTAAATCTGACCTCATTTGGTATGTTTTCCAAATTTTTGAGGGTGGAGAAAGGGTGGAGTGACGGGTGTAATGTAGGAAATGGGTTTAAAATGCTTTAACAGGGGCAACATTTTACAATTTTGTAATCTTCACACGACATAGCTGACTATTCGTGGCTGACCCTAACTGGGCTATGACTTTATCAGGGCTCTTCCCACTATTCCATGACGATTCTTCTTGAGAAAACTTGACAGCAGGAAAAATGAGTTAACTGGACAATAAAATCTGCCGAAAAAATGGCTTTAGCTACTGAATGAACTATGAAAATACAAGTAATTTCCAAACGTGTAAAAACGGCAGGAAATGACAATCTATAAATTAAGATAGTCTGTTATATTTAATTTGAATAAACTGCCAAATTAATATATAGCTACATGCGTCATTTAGTCCCTGTTTTAGTATTACCCTTTAATGTACTGATCACCATACCTTCAGTTATACTCTTTCTCACTGGCGGTATTTACTCAAGATGGGAAAATAGCTGGTGGAGTATAATTCTGATTTCAATAGGATATATATTCATTCTTTTTGGAACACATATTATTATACGTACCATCCGAATGTTTCATACCATTGGAAAAGGTACTTTAGCTCCATGGGATCCACCTAAGGAATTTATCGCACAAGGAATTTATTTACATTCTCGCAATCCTATGATAACAGGCGGATTGATAACATTATTGGGAGAAGTATTCGTGTTTGGCTCTGGTCATATCCTTGCCTGGTGGCTGATTTTTTTTACCGTTAAGACAATTTATTTTATATATCATGAAGAGCCGGAACTGGAAAAGCGATTTGGAAACTCCTATGTTGAATATAAAAACAACGTGCCCAGGTGGATCCCCAGGATGAAACCATGGAAAAAATAACGTAATAATTATATGATCCTTTTAAATACATTTTTAAAATTAAAATTTACTATTTAAAGGCCTATAACTGTATCTTACAACATCAAAACTGTTTGAATTCTAAGTAATAATTACTAAATGTACCTGGCATCTATTTTGTGGATTTTCCTCATTCTATTAGGTGGCAACATAGCAATTACACAAAGCCATTGTTATAATTACAGCCAAGTCGTGTTCAACTCCAATGTTTTAGAAGAAAAAATTAAAATCGGAATATTCCTACCCACATCATACAATAAAAATCTGAAACTTAAGTCAATTTATGTTTTGGATGGCGATTATTTGGCCCCTCTAGTTGCGGCAAATTTAGAATCTTTATCAAACCCCAGTCTGCCTGTCTCCTGCATTGTAATTGCCCTAACCTCTGGTAACCGGCAAAGAGATTTTACACCCAAATCAGATGGCGCTCCTGGTCAGTTAGCAGGATCAGGTGGTGCTGACCACTTTTTGGAATACCTAAAAAAAGAACTGATCCCGATGATTGAGACAAAATTTAATGCCGACACGAATAGAATTATTATTGGGCATTCCCTTGGAGGATTATTAGCATACTATTCCATTTTGAAAAATCCAACCCTCTTCTCTTCGATCATTTCAATCGATAGCAGCTTATGGTGGAATGAAGGCAGAATAGGTAAAGCGATTATTGAAAAATTAACCCTTACACCCAACTTTCGCGGTGAAATTTTTGAGTGCAGGAAAGACATATCACAACTGGTACAATTCAAACCCAATCTGGAATTATTAAAATATCTCGCTTTCCACAGGCCTACCGGACTGCATTACAACTATCTCGAAATTAAAAATGCTACTCATGCCACCATTTTATACCCGGGAATTCATTATGGTATAAAACAAGTAGTGTAAAAGTAAATAGAAGTTGCAATGAACCCCTCCAGCAAATGGACCCGTGTTTAATCCAGATTGGTCAAAAATCCACCAGGATGAATTCAAATTAATATTCTTTTTCTCTCATGTACTGCAAAAATCCATCCCTATATCTATTTCCAATTGGAATTTTCAAATTTTGGATACCAATATCTTCTTTATTGTAATATTCAATCATTTTGCAATTCACGATAAAAGACTTATGTACCTGGACAAAAAAATCAGGTAATTCACGCAATGCTTCGCCAGTAGTAATTCTGACTACAAACTTTTTATCCCTGGTGTGATAGGTCATATAATTGGCTGCTTTTTCCAAAAAACATATATCGGAAACATGAACCCTGAATATTTTTCCACTGCTTTTAAGTCCAATTACCTCCGGATCAACATTTAAGACAGCCCCGGAACCATTATTTTTTAAAGCTCTATGAATAGCCCGGGTAAATCGCTCAAAGTGTACTGGTTTTAACAAATAGTCTATTGCTTCCACTTCGTAACTTTCAGGTGCATGCTGGGGGTGAGCTGTTATAAAAATTACTTTTATACCAGGGTGAATCATTCTGGAAAGTGAAAGTCCGGATAGATGAGGCATATTGATGTCCAGGAAAATCAAATCTACAGGTGAATCTTTTAAATAGGTCAATGCTTTTAATCCATTTCTGAATGTCGCTGTCACTTCTATCTCCGGAAAATGAAAGAGGTAACCCTGAATCAACTCTATAGACTTAGGTTCATCATCTACTATTATTGCTTTCATCCGTATTTATTTCAAGGGTTACAATATAGGAGTCATTTAACTTTCCATATTTTAATATATATCTTTGTGGATACACCATGTCAAGTCTTTTTTTGGCTGCAGCAATACCCAACCCGTTACCTTCAAAATAAATTAGTCCTTCATAGATCGTATTGGAAATAGTGAATTTAATCTTATTCCTCCATGTTAAATCAAAACGCACAAGTATATCAGAAATTTTTTCCGGTTCTGTACCATATTTAAATGCATTTTCGACGAATGGAATGAACAAGCCGGGTTCTACTTCCTGGTCTAAAAACTCTCCTGTGACCTCCAGTATAAAATTAAGTTCCTTCTCCTCAAATCGTAAGCGCTGAAGAGCCGAGTAATCCATAATAAACTCAATTTCCTTTTGTACAGGCACTTTCCCTTTATTGGTCTCATTCACCACGTATCTCAATAGATTGGATAATAAATGAATGGAATGTATAAGTTCTGGGTTTTTAGTTCGATCTACCATGGTGAGCATACTATTCAATACGTTAAATAGAAAATGCGGCCGCAATTGAGACCTGAGCAAATTAAGTTCAGCTTCTTTTTTTTCTCCTTCCATTTGCATTCTCATCCTATCCGTAGTTTGCCACAAAAGGAAAATAGAATAAGCTATCCCGGATATATAATAAAATGTAAAAATACCGGCTACAAGTTGAAAAGGAATAATGGGGGAAGTTGGAAGAATTTTTACATAACGAAAAAAAATATAAAGTAAAAACATCAGTACAAAGTAAAAAAGCGATAACCCAAATGATTTAAGTCTGCCCTTATTGAATTTTAGAATGGTGTAGGCAGACGCATAGACGACCATAGCAGAAAAAAGAATACACCATACCAGTTGCCATGTTATAGGTGTATTATAATTTAGTTGTACGGTCTCTTCCCCATTTATAATCCTTACTTCTTTTTGTTCAATTCCGAAACTGGAAATGAAAAACCAGGAAGTGGCACACCAAAATAAAATATGGGAGATAGATATCCACCACTTTTTAAACATATTCAAAATTACAACCCTTCTGTTTGATGAACGAGGTCACGGGGATAAACTATGGCATTTCAGGGATGAAATGATATTCAAAATCAAAAAACAACCTATATATACCTATTTATAGGAGGTTGATACCAATTACACTTAATCGATAAAATTCAAATATATCTTTGAAAAAAATTTCTTTATGAAAAAACATAACTATATTTTTTATATTCAACTTGCGATACTCCTGATCGTTGGGCTTACAGGTTACACCCAAAATAACGAAATGGTCGTCATCAGCCATGGCAAAAGGGTCGATTCATTGATTATGGTCGAAGAAAAACAAGGATTTCACGGTGTGGTTTTGGTGGAAAAAGATGGAAAAATAGTTTTAAGTAAAGGCTATGGCTACGCCAATGAAGAAACAAAGCTTAAATTTTCACCATCCACTTTTGTTCAAATTGGTTCTGGAGTTAAAGACTTTACAAAAGTGGCCATTTATCAGTTAGTTGAAAATGGAAAACTAAAACTGAACGACCCATTAAGTAAATTCATGCCGGGACTTACTGGTAATAAACAACAAATTTTGGTGCAGCATTTACTTGAGCATAAGGCCGGTTTTCCATTAGGTGAAAAAACGGATGGAGATCCATTTACCACCTCCGAAATGGTGAATTCAATTCAAAATAGGACACTAAGATTCGATCCGGGAACCAAAGAAGAATATTCGAACCTTGGCTACTCTTGTCTTGCCTATATAGTAGAACAGATAAGTGGCAAATCATTTGACAAATATGTTTATGACCATATTCTTAAGCCAATCGGCCTGAAATATACCGGCTCATATATTCCCACGTTTGACAAAGCTAATATTGCACATGGTTATGATGGTGACGGAAAAGACATCGGAATTATTCTGAATATGCCTCATGATGAAAATGGCCATTTATGGAGCCTCAGGGGAAATGGTGGTTATTTATCCACTACAAAAGAAATCAGTACATTTTTTCATTCGTTGGAAAACAGTTCACTTCTTAAAACAAATACATTCCGAAAATCGGTTTTTAATCCATCCAATCACATTATGCTTGCTGGATCAGACATGGTATCTTTTTTCTTATTTAGTAATATGCCAGGCCTCAAAACAAGGATAATTATAGCCACAAACCACGCCAATTATGCCGGGCCCAGGCTCATGCGTAAAATTGAAGGAATAATAAGCGGCGATACAAGAAGTAATGCTGGAAGATTGAAACCGGAAATACAAATCGACCTGGGCGAAGACAATGAAGTAGAGAAAAGAAATTATACCGGACCATTATTAGACAAATTGCCTGAGAAAGGGGCAGGACTAACCATCCAAAAATATATAGATGCATTTAATACCGGTGAGGTAGCCAACATGCGCCGATTTTTTATCGATAATGCCAAAAAAAGCGAAAATGCTCTGCCTATTGAAAAGAGGCTGGATATTTATAAAACCCTCTATTCTGATATGGGAAAAATTACTGTAAAAAATATAAATGCTTCGCAATCATCCGAAGGCATCTGGGAAGTATCGATGAATACTTCTACAGGCAATGCAGCAACTTTTATATTTAGCATTGACCCCAGCAGTCCATGGAAATTTGAAGGGCTCCAGATTAAATTGGGTGATTGATCGCACCACTTGCAAAAAATAATTCTGACTGCAGTATGTAGTTATTAAATTACACAAATTTGAAAAAGAGCAGCCGGCTATTGCCTCAGCTGCTCTTTGCTTACTCTACTTAAATATAATTCTTCTTAAAGCCCATCAAAGCTACTATCAGATGATTTTAATTTGGTTGTCATAAATTGCTTTTATTAAATAGATACTGCTTTGTGCCCTTATTTGATTCTGCCACCTCTATGCATTGGGGTTCAAAATGTATTCCCATTCAAAATCCCTTCGATTTACGAAACACAGAAGGGGAAATTCTGTATTTTCTCTTAAAAGCCTTGCTGAACGTGGCCATATCCGGGAAACCGGCATCCAGAGCTACTGTGGTAAGTGGAAGGTCGCTTTTATAAATTAATTCCCTGGCATAGTCTAATCGTTTCGCCAACAGATATTGATAAGGAGAAATTTTATACAAATTA
>CAYNIG010000170.1:0-10745 GCA_964396995.1 uncultured Saprospiraceae bacterium
ACGGTTTCCTATTCGCTTTGGGACCAGCTCAAAATATACGGCAGGCAGGTAGTCATGTTCGTTTTTATGATGTTCAGCCCTTCACCCGGTGCAGCAGGTTTTGCTGAATTTTTCTTTGGCAATTACATCGGAGACTATGTACCCAAAAGCGCAGCACTGATCATCGCCCTGATCTGGAGAGTGCTGACTTATTATGCTTATCTGGTTGCCGGGGTTCTGATCATTCCTACCTGGCTCACCGGGGTAATCAAACGCAGGAGAATGGAAAGAGAAGCGAAACTAATAAACAAATCATAAACACCTTAAATTAAGTATCTGAAAATCGACCATATGTTGTACAATTCTTAAATCCATGAATAAATTTTTTCAAAATATTCTCTACTTTTTTATCGGTATTTCTCTCTTTTACCTGGGTAAATATTTTTATTTAAAACCAGGGATCAAAGCAGCTCAGCCTTGTCCAAACATAGAATCTACCCTGACTTCTGGCGAACATTTTGATCTGAATTCGTATAAAGGAAAGTATGTACTGATAGATTTTTGGGCCTCGTGGTGCGGACCTTGCCGTAAGGAGGCTCCCCTATTGAAAGAATTTTATAAAGAATGGAATACGACTCAATTTACAGATGCAAGTGGACTGGAGATCCTGAGTATCGGAATAGAAGACAATAAAGAGACCTGGGCTGCAGCAAAAGAACATGACTTATTGGATTGGCCCCTTCATATCCTCGAATTGGATAAATTTAACTCGGCCTTGGTAAAAAAATTTGGAGTCAAAGAAATTCCTACCAAGATCCTGGTAGGGCCTGATAAAATGATTCTTGGGGTCAATCAAACCTTTGATTCTATGAGTAGTTTATTGCTTAAACGAAAACTATAAACTGACATTTTGACCTAATACCAGCCTTTGGTCTTATTATTGCAATGCCCTCAGGGTAAAAAAATAGGTAAATGACAAACGAAGAAACAATTATAAAAGATCAAATTCCCCAGGAACCGGAAGAAATGACAGAAAATCAAATAAATACACCCGCAGAAGTAGCAGCTGAAGAGGGCAATACTGAAACTCAAAGCAATCCCAATCGGGATCAGGAAATACAAGATCTGAAAGATAAATATTTGAGATTGTTGGCCGAATTTGAAAATTTTAAAAAGAGGACGGCCCGCGAAAGAATAGACAATGCAAAATTTGCCAGCCAGGAGTTGATGACCGCCTTGTTGACGGTAATGGATGACTTTGAAAGAGAAATCAAAGCAGGGGTGGCCACAGAAGGAAGTAAACTGATTTATACCAAAATGCTTCAGATACTCAAGCAGAAAGGACTGCAGGAAATGATGAGTACCGGAGAACCATTTGATGCCGCTTTGCATGAGGCCATCACCGAATTGGTAGCAGGCGATGACCTGAAGAACAAAGTCATCGACACTGTAGAAAAAGGGTATTATTTAAATGAAAAAATAATTCGATACGCAAAAGTCGTGGTCGGTAAATAAAAAAACAGCTACATGGCTAAAAGAGATTATTACGAAGTACTGGAGGTAGATAAATCGGCTGATGAAGGCACAATAAAAAAATCATATCGCAAAATTGCAATGAAGTATCATCCGGATCGAAACCCTGGTGATAAAGCTGCAGAAGATAAATTTAAAGAAGCCGCCGAAGCGTACGGTGTATTGAGTGATCCCGATAAAAAAGCGAAGTACGATAGGTTTGGCCATGCCGGAGTCGATGGAAATATGGGTGGATTCCAGGGAGGCAGCATGGAAGACATATTGCGCAATTTCGGCGGAATGTTTGAAGACAGTCCATTTGAATCGTTTTTTGGAGGCAGTGGTGGCAGAGCGGATTCAGGCCAGAGAGGGTCCAGTCTTAGAATCAGTCTTACATTGGATTTACATGAAATTGCTTCTGGAGTAAATAAAAAGATATCGGTAAAAAAACAAATTAGTTGCTCTACCTGTGGAGGATCAGGTGCTAAAGACCGCAATAGCAAAAAAACGTGCAATACCTGCGGAGGCAGTGGATACGTGCGACAAGTCAGAAATACTTTTTTGGGTCAGATGCAGACCACTACCACCTGTCCTACCTGCCAGGGCGCGGGTACCATGATCACGAATCATTGCAGTTCCTGTAAAGGTGATGGCCGCGTGATGGGCGAAGAGACCATCGACATAGACATTCCGGCAGGAGTGGAAGATGGCATGCAGCTTTCAGTACGAGGTAAAGGCAATGCCGGACCAAAAGGAGGGCCAGCCGGTGATTTATTGATCCAGATAAAAGAAAAACCGCACGACCATTTGCGCCGAGACGGATCAAACCTGATTTACGAGATGTATCTTAATTTTGCAGATGCATCGCTGGGCTCATCTATTGAAGTCCCCACCTTGGATGGCAAAGCAAATATTAAGATTCCAGCCGGCACCCAAGCCGGTAAAGTATTCCGCTTAAAAGATAAAGGCTTACCTTCTGTACAATCATATCAAAAAGGAGATTTGTTAGTACAGGTAAATATATGGACTCCAAAATCAGTAAATGAAGAAGAAAAAGCATTGCTTGAAAAATTGAGACATATGCCCAATTTCCAACCTAACCCGGGAAAGGGCGAAAAAGGATTTTTTGAAAAAATGAAAGGGTTCTTTTCATGATTTTACCTGAAAAAATAAAATCCATTTTACAAGTTTGCTATCCAGTAGCTATAGTTTGTTGTATGCTTACTGTCGTGTCCTGCGATCCACCAAATTATATATTCGAAGACAGTGCCTCGTTTACCATTGAAAAACCCTGGCTATTCGGCGATTCTATTGTGTATACTTTTAAAGTAAAAGACACCAACCGATTTTATAATCTATTATTGGAGATCGATCATAATAAAAAATATCAATGGGAAAACTTATATGTAAAAATTGATACCAAATATCCGGATCAACAGCTTAAAACTCAGGAGCTGAGCATTCTGATGGCGGATGAAAGCGGAGAATGGTACTCAGATTGCAGAGGCAAGACCTGCACGTTTTATCTACCCTTGCAAGAGCAGGCACTATTCCCTCAAATGGGTGAATACCAAATCAAAATACAACCATGGATGCGAGAGGATACGATAAAAGATATCTATAGAATAGGTTTTAAAGTGGAGCGGGATAAGAAAAGAAAGAGTTAATAAAGCCTCGTATTTTATTTTTTGATTTTTATATTTTAAAAATTAGTCTACTACTATTTTTTATTTAATCTATAACGATTCAGAACTCAAGATCTCCCCATCCATTTCCTTAGGTATTTCCAGTCCCATAAGAGAAAGAATAGTTGGAGATATATCCCCTAACTTTCCGTGTTTTAAAGTGATATTTCTATCACCGATATAAATCACAGGCACCGGATTTTTGGTATGCGCCGTATTGGGACTTCCATCCGGATTGATCATACAATCTGCATTTCCATGATCGGCCAATACTATAAATTCATATCCGAGGCTTCGTCCTACGGTGACGATCTTCTCAAGACAGGTATCAACTGTCTCGGCCGCCCTGATGCCGGCTGAAAATACACCGGTATGGCCAACCATATCGGTATTTGCAAAATTGAGGCAGATAAAATCCTGCTGTTTCGTTTCCCAATTTTTTAGGAGAGCATCTGTAAGTTCCGGAGCAGACATTTCAGGTTTCAAATCATAGGTTGCCACTTTTGGGCTGGCTACCAAAATCCTGTCTTCATTTTTGAAAGGCACTTCTCTTCCACCATTAAAGAAAAAAGTTACGTGGGGATATTTTTCAGTTTCTGCCATGCGCAACTGGCTTTTGCCATTGGATTCCAACACTTCACCCAGGGTATTATTCAGATTATCCGTTTTAAATAATACTTGAATATTTTTATACGTTGCATCATACTCGGTCATGGTCACATAATCAAGTTGTAGAGGATGCAATTGCAGATCTGGAAATGCTTTTTGAGTCAATGCTTCCGTAATTTGTCTTGGTCTGTCAGTGCGGAAATTGAAAAACAAAACTGCATCTCCATTTTTCATCAACAGATCTTTGTCCTTATTCAGCAAATGTGGTTCGATGAACTCATCGGTGATATTCTTATCGTAAGAATGATGTAATGCTGCGACCGGGTCAGCGGTGAATTCTCCGATCCCCTGCACCATCAAATCATACGCTTTTTTTATTCTTTCCCATCTTTTATCTCTATCCATTGCATAGTATCTGCCGATCATAGAAGTCAGTGTGATGGGAGTACCTTTGATATGACCCGTGAGTTTTTTTATAAATCCCGCTCCTGATTTTGGATCGCAGTCCCTGCCATCCAGAAAGGCATGAATGCTCACTTTAGGAAGCTGATGTTTGTTCAAAATTTCACAAAGACCTATCAAATGATCAATATGAGAATGAACTCCGCCGTCTGATACCAGTCCTATTAAATGCAGGGTATTGCCATTTGTTTTTACACGATCCAGTAAATCCATTAATACCGGGTTGGAATCCATTTCCCTTTCACGCATTGCTTTATTTATCCTGGCAAGTTCCTGATATACCACTCTGCCTGCCCCCAGATTTAAGTGACCTACTTCAGAATTTCCCATCTGACCATCCGGCAACCCTACTTTTTCACCAAAAGTTACCAAGGTATTGTGGGGACAATCATTCATTATTTTATCAAAAAAAGGGGTATTGGCACTGGCTATGGCATCCGCGTTATAATCCGGCCCCAATCCCCATCCGTCCAATATGATCAATGCTAGTTTTTTAGAAGACATACAGTATATTATTGCTGGATACAAAATTACAATTTAGCTCACGATCAACCAGAAGAATCTATTTGTAAAACTTTCATTTTCAATATTTAAATCACACCTTTCCTATCCATATTGATTTTCGTTTCCGGATATTGATATTTATATATTTAACTATACATTAGGTTTTTATTTGAACATTTGAATGCAAAAAAACTGTTTAATATCTGACAAATTAATAATTGATGAAAAGCATATTCTTCTTCTTTTTACTTTCCCTACCCTGGAGAAACGAATCTCAGACAGTGAAATTATTTCTGGATGCTATTGTCAAATCTGAAAACCATATTCTTTCCAAATTTTTATCTG
The DNA here is from genome assembly GCA_964396995.1 of uncultured Saprospiraceae bacterium. Classification (GTDB taxonomy): domain Bacteria; phylum Bacteroidota; class Bacteroidia; order Chitinophagales; family Saprospiraceae; genus JADJLQ01. The sequence continues at coordinate 5,097 of CAYNIG010000170.1, forward strand.
ATGAAGTCAATTGCAATGTGGAAGGAAATACCATCAATGGCAAACAAAAAGTACTGGCTAAACTCCTCGAATTTGTTTCTTCTAATGGTATTAAATCAGACAAATTAATTCATGAGTCTGTGACCAAAGGAAAAGAATCGTATATGGGAATCGGTAGCCTGATCTCAGCTCAATCAAAATACAGGGTATATCTCACCTTTGGCGCCGGTGATCAAAGAGGAATGGTAAAAGATATCAAGATAGAGAAAGATCTGTTTTGATAACTAAAGGTTCATCTGCCAGCCCCGAACCTCTCTTATTCCTCCAGGCTTAAATTAAATAAAGCAAAATCGTACTTCACAGGATCGTTCGGATCGAATGCTTTCATCCTCGCTGTCAGTTCTTTTACAGCATTCCAGTTTCGTTGTTTTTCTCCTAATAAATTATATTGTACAGCTATCCTATGTACATGCAAATCAAGCGGTATCATCAGATCGCGGGGAGTAATTTTTTTCCAGATACCAAAATCAACCCCATTTTTATCCGATCGTACCATCCATCTTAAAAACATACATAATCTTTTGCAGGCAGATCCCGAAACGGGCGAAGAAATATGTTTCCGGGTGCGGCTTAAATGATCCAGGCTGAAAAAGTAAGAATAAAAATAATTCAGACTGGTTTCAAGATCAGTAAATATTTTATTATTTAAAAAAGCAGATTCAAGACTAAGGTTTGCAGAAAAATGATGTTTCAAAAAATAAATAAAATACAACAGATCATCCAAATTAAAGGTGCGGTGTTTGAAGGCTGAAAGCGATTTAAGATCCTTTTCATTGTGATGTAAAATAAAATGAAGAGGAGCATTATCAAACAGCCGCATCAACTCTCTTGATTTACTAATAATGGTCTTGCGCTGACCCCAGGCAAAAACCGCAGCAAAGAATCCACTGATCTCTCTATCCGCCTGCGATATAAATGCATGAGGGATACATATAGGATCATGCTCAATAAAAGATGGTCTCTCGTATTTTTCTACTATCGAATCGAAATATTCCTTCAGTTCTTCCAATCAGAAAAAATGGATTGACTATAGCTTGGCTTTTACTTCACTTATTTCATATCCTTCTATGATGTCACCGATCTTGATATCATTAAAGTTTTCTATGGATATACCACATTCTGTACCGCTTTTCACTTCTTTTACATCATCTTTAAAACGTTTAAGAGCTGCAATTTTTGCTGTCTGTCCTGCTTTAGATGGATAAAGTACTATGCCATCCCTGATTATACGGATTGGTGTATTTTTCATTATCCTGCCTTCTGTTACAAAACAACCTGCTACCGTACCTACTCCGGTCACTTTAAATACCTCCCGTACATCTACCTGGGCAATCACTTTTTCTTCTGTCGTTGGTTCCATCATACCTTCCATGGCAGATTTGATGGTATTGATTGCTTCATAAATAATGGAGAAGGTCTTAATTTCCACACCTTCTTTCTCTGCCAGTTTTCTGGCGCCAGAAGTTGGCCTTACCTGGAATCCAATGATGATCGCATCGGAAGCAGAGGCTAATAATACATCCGATTCTGTGATTCCACCCACGGCTTTATGTATAACGGAAACCTGTATTTTTTCAATAGACAATTTGACCAATGAATCTGTTAAAGCTTCTATTGATCCATCCACATCCCCTTTTACAATCACTTTCAATTCTTTGAAAGTACCCAAAGCAAGTCGTCGGCCTATTTCGTCCAAGGATATTCGTTTATTGGTACGTGTAGCGAGCTCCCTGTTTATCTGGGAGCGTTTCAGAGCCAGTTCTTTGGCAATAGACTCATCTTCAAAAACTTTAAACTTTTCACCTGCCTGCGGAGCTCCGGCCATACCCAATACCAACACCGGGCTGGAAGGATCTGCCACTTCTATTTTCTTTCCCCATTCATTAAACATAGCTTTGACCCTTCCAAAATGTTCACCTGCTAAAATGGCATCGCCCACATGCAATGATCCATTTTGAACAAGAAGTTTGGTTACATAGCCCCGTCCTTTATCCAGGGAGGCTTCGATTACCGTGCCTAATGCCATGCGGTTGGGATTGGCTTGCAGATTTAAGAGTTCCGCTTCCAGAAGTATTTTCTCCATCAGCTTGTCCACATTTAAACCTGTTTTGGCTGAAATGTCTTGTGATTGTATTTTTCCACCCCATTCCTCTACCAGCAAATTCATGGCGGCTAATTCTTGTTTTATTTTTTCAGGACTGGCCCCTGGCTTATCTATTTTATTTATTGCAAAAACTATGGGTACATTACCTGCCTGGGCATGTGAAATTGCCTCTTTTGTTTGTGGCATTACGTTATCATCTGCTGCTACTATGATTACGGCCACATCGGTAACTTTAGTACCCCTGGCACGCATAGCGGTGAAGGCCTCGTGACCCGGAGTATCGAGGAAAGTTATTTGCTTATCCCCTAATTTAACTTCGTAAGCTCCGATGTGCTGGGTGATTCCCCCGGCCTCACCAGATACCACATTTGCTGATCTGATATAATCCAGCAATGAAGTCTTTCCATGATCCACGTGTCCCATTACAGTAACTATTGGCGCACGGGGTTGTAAATCTTCCGGACTATCTATTTCTTCTTCTTCAGTATCGGTGCTATCCTCCGCTGAAACAAAGGCTACTTTGTGACCAAATTCTTCGGCCACCAATTCGATAATTTCGGCATCTAACCGTTGATTGATGGAAACGATCACACCCAGATTCATACAAGTCATGATTACCTGAGCCGGTTTTACATTTAAAAGGGAGGCCAACTCCGATACGGTCATAAACTCTGTAACCTGTAAATCAGTTACTGTTTGTTCTATTTCCTGTTGTTCCAGTTTTTCACGTATTCTGGATCTATTATCTCTTCTGATTTTTTGCCTTCTACTCTTGGTATTGGCACCCAATCGAGCCATGGTGGCCCGTATTTGATCATCTATTTCTTTTTGAGAGATTTCTTTCGGTTCACCGGGTCTGTTGCCCATAGGAGGTCTTCGGTCATACCCTCCACCCTGCTGACCTCCTGGTCTCTGATGCTGCGGATTTTGTTGAGTTTGTTGCTGATTACCACCCTGATTGCTACTTCCTGCTTCAATGGTTTTCCTTTTTCTTTTGCGTTTTTTTCTTTCTTCGGCAGCGGCATCCAAGCTTTTAGCAGCAGCGGCTTTTTTTGCTGCTTCTGCCGCAGCAGCTTCTTCCTCTTTTCTCTTCTTCGATTTATCGAATTTGTCGGTATCTATTTTGCCCAGAATTTTTAATCCTTTCAGCTGGGGTGTTTCAGCCCTGTGAAAATCCTCTCCAGTAACTTCCTCTTCTGCTATTTCTGGTATTTTGTCAATAACCGGTAGCTCTACGACTTCTTCTTTTATGGATTTTGGCGGACTTGTTTCCACCATTTCATCTGGTGTATCCTCTTCTGGTTTTTTCTTTTTCTTTGGGCTCAGGTCTATTTTGTCAACCACTTTAATCTTGGGCAGCTCCGGAACATTGCGTTTATAGGTCTCCGACTCCTCGTCTTTTTTAGTTTCAGGTGCTAACGGAGGCGGCGGTGATACGACTTTAGGCTCAGATACTGGAATGACAGGGATAGGAGCCGGTGGAGGTGGTGGTGGGGTAATCTTCTCTTCTTTTTTAGGTATTTGAGCCATGGAAGCCTTGCCGATAACTAAAGCTTCTGCTTTTTCTTTTATGGCTTGAGATGCCCCAAATTCTTTTTTTAATTCTTCAAACATCTCATCAGAGATATTGGCAGTAGGTTTGTTTTCTATTGAAAAGCCTTTTTTCTGTAAAAACTCCACTATGGAGCTTGTACCCACATTAAATTCTGATGCTGTTTTTACTAATCTTCTAGCCATAAATTATTTTAAAAATCACTGATTCTATTTCATAGTCAAAGTGGTTTTACTCTTTTTTACCATCTTCGTTTTCATTTTCTTCCATTTCAGCAGACAATATCTTCAATACATCATCAATTGTCTCTTCCTCGAGATCGGACCTTCTGATTAACTCTTCTCTGCTCAAGGCCAATACGGAACGAGCCGTATCACAACCAATGCCTTTGAGTGTATCAATGATCCAGGCTTCTATTTCATCTGCAAATTCGTCCAGGTCCACATCGTCGATCTCCTGTCCTTCTTCTGTGTCTCTATACACATCTATTTCAAATCCGGTGAGTTTGGATGCCAGTTTGATATTGGATCCTCCTTTGCCTATCGCCAGAGATACCTGATCAGGTTTGAGATATACTGCTGCCCTTTTATTTTTTTCGTCTATATCGATCTTGGTCACTTTAGCCGGAGTGAGGGATCGTTGGATATATAAATTGAGGTTATTGGTAAAGTTTACGATATCGATATTTTCATTTCGCAATTCCCGTACTATGCCGTGTATCCTGGATCCTTTCATACCTACGCATGCCCCTACAGGATCTATGCGATCATCGTACGATTCCACTGCTACTTTGGCTCTTTCACCAGGGATGCGTACTATATTTTTGATGGTGATCAGACCATCTTCTATTTCAGGTACTTCATGCTCCATGAGCTTTTCAAGAAAAGAGCTATCGGTGCGCGACATGATGATAGATGGCAAATTGTTTTTCATGATTACATCTTTAATCACCCCTCTTACCATATCTCCTTTACGGAAATGATCGGCCTTGATCATTTCTGATTTGGGCAATATCAATTCATTACCGGTGGTATCATCAATGACTAATATTTCTTTTGGCAATACCTGATTTACTTCACCGAGTATGATTTCACCTTTGCGCTCGGAATATTTTTGGAATACTTCATCTTTTTCCAGTTCCAGAATCCGTGACACCAGGGTCTGACGGGCAGCTGTGATAGATCTTCGGCCAAAATCTTCTAGCTCCAATTTTACATAGCATTCTTCACCCAGATCATAGTCAGGATCGATCTCCCTTGCTTCTGAAGCGGAAATTTCTTTATTCGGATCAGATACTTCACCATCAGGAACAATGAGTCTTTTGTGCCAGAGCTCGAGGTCTCCTTTTTGAGTATTTACGATCACATCAAAATTTTCATCGGTGCCGTATTTTTTCTTTATCAATGTACGGAATACATCCTCCATTACACGCATGAGTGTAGGGCGGTCTATATTTTTTCCCGCTTTAAACTCTGAAAAAGTATCTACTAAATTGATCATGGATCAAAATTTTATTTTTATAAAAGTTTTAAATATATCTTCAAATGCAATAATCGTGTCGATTGTTTTCTTTACTTTCTTTTTATTTTCCCTTTCTATAATCTCCGATTGAAGAGTGATCATATCCGGCTTTACTTCTGAAAGTTTGCCTTCCAGCTTCCTGCCATCCTTTAAGAACAACTCCACTTCCCTTCCGGTATTTTTTACATACTGACGATAAAGTTTCAATGGCCGGTCGAGACCGGTAGATGAAACCTCAAGTGTGTAATGTTCGTCAATGGTATTGGCTTCCTCTAGTTTGTGACCAAGCCATCTACTGATCTGGCTGCACATTTCAAGGTCCAGTCTATCATCACTATCCAGAAAAATTTCCAGTTTGTGATGTTGGTATTTTACATCGACTATGAAACAGGATCTGAAGCTTTCTTCAGCAAGTTTTTCTTCCAGCCATGCA
>CAYNIG010000171.1:0-10720 GCA_964396995.1 uncultured Saprospiraceae bacterium
GAATGGCAAACACAGCATTTTTCATCCAAAAGCTTTTTGCCGTTAGATTCTTCCAAAGTAAGTTTTTCCAGGCCTTGCACATAATGGTCATATTTAGAGTTTGAAGAAATCAATAAAAGCTGATACTGAGATAATGCTTTTAATACATAAGGAGTGGTAATAGAATCTATCCCTTTAAATACGTTTCTAAATAAAGCCGGATATTCATGGTGTTTATTTAACCTGGTGATTAAATGATCCAATTTCAGATCCATTTCATTTGGATTTTCAATTGCATTAGGGGGTACAAAATCAAGATGAATGATTCCTCCGTCCCAGACAAACTCCTTCATAAAAGCCATGTTGGCAATAGAAGGTGTATTCCGGGTACCTTGCCTCTCATTTACACCAAGGCTCAATCTATGTTGGGGATCGGTAAAAGCAACTGATTTTACATGGCAATTTGAGCATGCAATGGAATAGTCATTGGATAAAATGGGGTCATTAAATAATTTTTTACCCAGTTTAAATCCCTTTTCAGAAATTGGATTACCGGCCAGATTATAGGTGGTTGGTGGAAAATGATCCGGTTTGGTAAATTGATAGTCAATCCTGCTATCAGCCTCTTTATTGCATGACCAAACTAATCCTGTCAGAAATAATATAAAAATAAAATATTTCATATTGAGCATGAAGTAAAACAGCAAGCTGGTGATGCCAGCCTGCTGTGTATAAAAAATTATTGGTGAATATGATCGTATGTAAATGCTTCTTCTATATTATGAGCTACATTCACTCCATCAGAGGGTTTGTGCACATTATGATTTCCTGTAAAATCTATTTTATGATGACCATTGAATACCTTCAATACATCAAATATCAAATGTATCTCCGGAGTAGAAGATGAAGTTATTTCTGCTTTCGTATCAAAATTTAATGTTACTTTTTTGTTGTTGTAAACGAATGCTGTCCCAGCCACATTTTTCCAACCTCCTACATGATAGGCCATACCTTTTGAATTGTCGGAGGTAATGGTTTCAGCTCCGGTGACACCTCCATTAGAAACATCCGACTGGCCTTCAAATTTAAATGCGATGTACCCAGAATTCCAATTCCAAAACATTTTATTAGCCGCATCCAGTGACCCCCCTGCAGCCCCTTGTGTCACACCTGCTGAATCCACACCCACTGTAAAGGTAACTTTTTGATATTTTCCTGCCGGTACATTGGTCAAAGTCACGGTTTGGGAAGCCGCTTTGGCCTCATCTATAAGGTAATACCCTTTGCTGGATGAAGCATCTACTGAAAGAGCATCTTTATAAATAGTACCATTTTCATCTGTCAACTCAATGGCTGAAATATAATACCTGAGAATATTAATATTATACTTTTGGTTTAGTCCATTGGTGTAGGTGTAATTAGTACTTCCCGGAGTGACCAGGTCCAGTTGCTTTTGAACTCCTCCTATGATAGCCACATTATCAAATGTGATCTCTACTGTGCCCGGAGCGGCGTTTTCTTCATCTTTATTACAAGATGAAAAAATGAGAATAGTCGAAAATAATATGATTAAGCCAAATATATTTTTCATGATTTTTGTTTGTTATTTTTTTTAAAATTTAATAATTGCGAAAATTGGATGTTCCACTTGCCTTGAGACGAAACTTCTGCATTAGAATAATGCTCTGCCAGTGGTAATGTGTATGCTCCGGATAAATTCCAATCATTCCAGGAGAGTTGTATTCCCATTGGTATAAATAGTCCCTTACCCCCTGTAGAAACAGCTAATTTATTTTTTAGCTGCTGATCTTGTTGTATCCACTCACCCTGGAGCCCGGTAAATGGTTTTACATTTAATTTATTCACTGGAAAATTCTTATAATACAAACCCATACCTGTCCACTGATTTCCAAATCTATAACCTTCTTTGGTGCGTAAACTGACCATTCCTGTTGTTATAAAAACCAGGCCAGAGGTCGGAGTATTCAATTGCACATTAGCAGATAATAGTCCTGCCCATGATCCATTACCGATATTAAAATTTTCAGGAAGATTGTTATGAGTGTGAATGTTTGCATCGTACATACCATTAGGAAGCTTTATACCGCTACCCATTTCCACCGTCACCTTATACTTTCCAACGGTATTCCTTGTATTCAGTAGTATAAAATTTCCCATGAGCCTGGAGTCTCCAAAACCATTTCTTCGGGCATTGCCATCCGGATGATTTCTTATATTTAGTCCATAGGGTATACTCAGTTGCAAACTGAATTTGGGTTTCCATTGAAATCTAAAGGCAGCTTCAAAATTGTTAAAATAGTCCTTAGCTCCTAATGAGGATTTAAGTTTGGACTGATAAGTCTTAGATTGAAACTGGAGACCCCAAAAGGATTGCCTCTGAATCGCCATCAGGCCTATTCCGGTAGCGTTGATGCTGCAACCGCACGCATCACACGCATAGGTGGGATTGCTTATACTCATCATAAGAATAAGCCAAGCACTGATTCTTAACATTTATTTTGGAAATTTTATAATATACTAAAAATTAATCACGATAAAAAAATCGCGATATCAACAAGGCGGTTTGAACAAAGTAGCCGTCCATTTGTAAAAGGTAAACTTTTCATTTAGCCTTAAATGTGGATGATCATTCTCTTTAGTATAAAAGTGAATAAAAAAAACATTTTGAGGTAAATATTCTACTTGTTTTGGCTCACTGACTTTGGCCGATTTTGATGAGTTTTCATCTGAATTCCTTCGCTGTTGTAATTTTTGCATCAAAAAACACTTTCCATCGCAGTGCAAAGAAGGTTTGTTTCTATTTATACAATACGCTTTGGTGATGTAATCTCTGTTACCATAAAAAGAAAGCCATACCCACCAGTCTTTAGTGAAACTGGCAAATAAAATAATAATGCAAACTATACTGGTTATTTGCTTCATTTTACATAAAGGTAATGGCAAACTAAAATGGTAAACACTGACTTAAATCATTCACGGCATCTTCAGTTTGTTAAAATTTAATGCCCGAAGTGATACCCCAGGTGAGAGGAGATCCCATTCTAACCGATCTCCCAAAACTGGTATCACCTGATCCATAAATCAAAAATTTCGTATTCCCTAAATTTTGTCCCCAAAGAGAAAGAACGATTTTTTTATACTTAAAATCTATTTTTGAATTTATCAAAGAATAACTGGGTTGTTTTAATGTATTTTGAAGATCAGTAAAATATTTACCGATAGAACGCCATTCAAGCCTGAAAGTAATCAAGGATTCTTTATTGACTTGCCAAGTATATTGAGATGCTAAATACAAAGTATGGTTTGGCGCATTCGTAAGATGCTTTTCGGAAACATCGATTATTTCATCCTGAAAAGTAGTAAAATTGGTCCTTTTTATTTTAAAGTCTTTATAATGACCATTATTTATACCTATACTTCCATCCAATTCCCAATTTTTAAAAGGCAAAAAGGTCCCTTCGAGCTCAACGCCTTTGGTGATTACATCTCCCAGGTTTTCTCGGGCATACGTAAACGGTGCAACCAAATTGTAGAACTGCAGGTTTTGCCAATTTATTAAAAATGCAGCCAGGTTTATTCTTGCTTTATTATTCATGGCATTGGATTTAAACCCAATCTCATAATTATTTGAATATTCCGGATCAAATGTTTGAGATACTCCGGCAGGGACTCGCTGAGAATTTATTCCTCCTGCTCTGAATCCCTTTGTAAAGGATATATAAGCAGAGGAGAATTTATCGATTGAATAATTTAAGGCTACTTTCGGAGAAAATGCATTGTATTTGCCTGAAATGGATGTATCTGGCCTAATAAATGTAAGGGTTCCTCCAGTAAAAATCGCATCTCCAAACCCATTGAATATTGCTTTTCTGTTTTCAATGTCATAGCGTAGACCGGCTGTTGCATTCCAATTTTTAGAAATAGAGTATCCCATTTGGCCAAAGAAAGCGATTCCATTATTCTCAGCCTTGTTTCTATAAACTGCATAATAATCCGGAGCAGCTTCATACGCCAGATTGGTTGACGGCTCATAGCCGGTTTGAGAAAAATAGTTTATCCCTGCAGAGTATCTAAATCTGGACTCAATGTCTGATTGTATTCTGACCTCCTGTCCATACACTTTTTGCGGAGGTAAGTTTTCACCAATTTTATTTTTAGAAAAAGAGTGATAATACCCTGGAAAATCAATGTCTTTGTATGCCAAAGAAATTGCCTGTAAAGAAGAAGTGGAAGTAATTGTAAAATTTGAACCAAAGTATTTCAATACTAAAGAGGAATTGAGAATATTTCTTTCATGACTTCCGATTCTGCTCAGGTAGATTTTGGTTGGATGAGCGAATCCCTTTATTTCATCGGATACACTTACAAAAAATCCGCTCGCATCGGAATGATCTGCCTGTGATTTAAAGTTTAAGGTAGCACTAAATACATTATTTGGAAGCCATTTTAAATATGCATTTCCGTACAAATTGGATTCATCGCCTATTCGTACATTCTGTATATTTTTTAAGACCGACCTGGTACCTGTAGTATCATTCCTTAAATATCCATTCCTATTTTGAAATAAACCATTGAGTCCAAAAAATAATTTGTCTTTAATAAGAGGACTTTTAAAACCAGCCGAATATCGTTGCAGCCCCAAATTTCCAATACTCATTTCTGCAAATCCCGATTTTTGATTGGTAGGTTTTTTGGTAATAATGTTTACGACTCCGGCCATGGCATTTCTTCCAAATAAAGTGCCTTGAGGGCCTCTTAGAATTTCAATTCTATCTATATCTGTAAACTGAAAACCATTGGCTAAAATATCTAATCCATTTACATCATCAATGTATGTCGCTACTGCGGGATTTTCACTAAATACCTGGATTCCCCGTATGGCCTGGATTTGCTGAAAGCCCACACCAAGTTCCTGATATAAAAAATTGGGTACTAAGGCAGAAAGGTTTCCTGCTTCCCAAATTCGGGCGTCTTGTACTTTTTTAGAAGAAATGGTACTGATAGCGACGGGAACTTTGTTTATTTGTTCATCCATCTTGTTTGCTGATACTATAATTTCTTCCAGTTCTTGAAAGTTCGGAATGAGGACAATATTTAAATTAAGAGCTTCATTTTGAATCCATATTTTCTCAATTTTAGCGGAATATCCACTAGCGGTAATCTCTAAACTGTATGAGCCCTCTTTTAAATTTAAATTAAAATTTCCTGCTGCATCCGTTATGGTATGGTATCCCGTATTCAATACTGAAATAGTGGCATTTTGAATTCCTTCATCAGAAGGGGATTTAATGGTTCCTTTGATGTTTTGTGCTAAAATAGTACTGCCTAATGCTGTATAAAGCAGGATAAAAAGAAATGTATTTTTCATTGATTGATTTGTTATTTTAATTTTTTAATTATTTTATAAAAGAAAATGATTTATTGGTTCTATTTAGAATTTTTACAAGAATAAAAGTGATACACAAAATCAAAGGAGCTTCAATAAGGCCACTCAGAAATTGGGTAGGAAAAGAGATATCTGAAAAAGTAGCTTCATGAGTATATTCTATATATTTTACTATGATCAAACTACTATCGATTAAAAACAGGATAAAATAGAATGAAGCAGATAGAAGTAAAAATTTAGGTGAGCCTGAATTATACCAAATATATAACCCCATGCACCATAAAAATGCAAATACGTATCTCAGTGCGAAATAAAAAAGGTATCCATCCCTGAAATAAACAGATAATTTTTCAGTTGGCCACAAAGTATTACTGGAAAATATGGAAGAACGATGGTAGATCCAGTAAGTGAATAATAAAAACGACAGGATTATAACTAAAATGTTTAAGCGATTGGAAAAGACATTAGCTTTAAAAAGCATATTGATTAATTTTAAGATTAAATATTGTTGAGAAAAAAATTCTGCATCCGTAAACCGGTAATTATTAGTTTTAAGCAGAATTATACCGAATTATCAAAATGGCCTGCGACAGGGTTTTGGCTATTTCGGTTACGATTACCTTATGATTAAATTACTTTATCTGCAATTTTGGGAGGTTTAAAAACAGAGATCTCAATAAACATACGATGGGTGTGTTCAACAAGGATAGGCTCCTTCCCGGATAAAAGGAGAGTCAACTCATTGGGAAAATAGCTGGCATTGAAGAATAAAGGCCATTCCGACATTTTTTCCAGGATAAGTTTAAAATCCTTCAAATTACTTTTTTCCTGATTTTTAACTTCAGAGGATAACTGGTGAATCAAAAGGCATTTACCATTGCACATTACAATGGGTTTATTAATATTAACACAAAACCTGGCTGCAAGCTCGTCCTGATTTAATTTAAATGATATAATGGTGATTAAGTTATTACCAATACGTACCATCAATACCAGGATGAGACAAAATATAGAAATCTTTTTAACTAAAAAGTTCATTCCCATTTCAGCTGGATATCAATTAAACGTAGAAAAGGGCAGGTTCACTTGTTTGGTTTCCCATTTTAAGGCAATTATCCCTTCGCTATCGTTGATTTTTACTATTTCATAAGTAAGTCGCTGCAGAGTGTCTGTCAACGGAATAGGTTTGCATTGGTACCTGATCACATCAATTTTCTCATTGTATTCATCTGCTAAATGTTGATTGTAATTTTTGTTTAAAATGAGTGTCCAGTATTCTTTTCCCGGTATGGCAAAAAATGCATATTTACCAGCCTGTACCGTTTGATTATTTATTTTTACATTTTTATAAAAATGCACGGTAGTAGCATCGTGTGCTCCCGCTGCCCAAACTTCATCAAATGCAACCAGGCCACCCCAGATTTGCCGTCCTCTTACACCCGGCGAACCGTATTTGATATGCACATGTGTATTGCCTATATTTTTCATGGTTATCCGGACCGGGCTAGATTTCAACGTATCTTTAAGTATCAGGCCGCTGTTTATACTATCTGCATAATTATTGGAAGCAGATTCCATATTTTTATGAATATGCCCACTTTGTTTTAAAGAGTTACAGCTAAATCCATAAGTCAAAATAAGAAGGAAACTGCTGTATATTAATTTGAACATAGTTTTATCATTCTAATATTCGGAAAAAAATCTGTTTTTCAAAAAAGCGGTGTCATTCAAGGTATGTAAAAAGTTTTTTAAATCTTCTTTGTTCTGCATGCTCAGATCAATGCCCGGTTTCCCTTCTCTGGCAAACAGGGGGTCTAATGCAGGCACCGCCTTCATTTGGTCACTATAATGATTCAATACCTCATCGATAGTTTTGAGCGATCCATCGTGCATATAGGGAGCTGTAAAATCAATATTACGTAACGTGGGAACCTTATATTTGCCACGATCGGCAGAGTCCAATGTGATTTCTTCCCGGCCTTTGTCAAATCGATAATCATTCGATACTCCATTATTTCGATAAGAACCGTCTGTAAATAAATCGGTGGCATGACAGGAAGCGCATTTTTGCTTAAACAGCAAAAAACCTGCTTCTTCGCTCGCACTAAATTGGCAACCTTCTTTTCGGATTACTTTATCATACTTGGCCTCTGCGCTAATCAATGATGCCATGTAAATACTCAGGGCTTGTAAAAACTCCGTGGTACTGATTTGTTCTACACCAAAGGCCGATTTAACCAAATTTCTGTACTCTTCCTTCTGATTTAACTTTGAAAGCACATTAGCAAGGGATTCATTCATTTCATTTGGATTTGCAATGGCATTCATGGGTACAAAATCCAAATGGTTTACTCCTCCATCCCAGAAGAAGGTCTTTTGCCATATTACATTGATGATGGGAGGGGCATTCCTTTTACCCAACCTACCTTCTACTCCATGGCTTATTTCATGACCATGGTGGGTAAAAGAAGAAGCTTGCTGATGGCAAAAACCGCATGAAACACTACCATCACTTGACAATAAGCCATCGTAAAATAATTTTTTCCCCAGATCAAATTTTTTCTGAGAATAAGGATTATTGGAAAAATCATATACTACCTGGGGAAAATTGGATGGAGTTTTTAAACCAATATCCCGATTTAGTCCCATGGAAAAACAGCCAATCCCAATTAAAAATACAATACTACGTGGCCACGATTTATACATAAATACCGTATCTTATTTTAACTCAAAAGTATTAGCATAATTATCTGCAATACTCACTGATACAGGTCCCCACATGACTGAAGGGCTTTTTGCTATAGATAGGGGAAAGGGTCCATCGAACACTTTTTTGATATCAACTTTAACGGCTATATCTGCTGACTTGCCTTTTTTTGTTTTAATGGTTTTTGAAAAAAGAGAAGTTTTAATTTTAATATTATTGATTGTCTTAGTATCGTATCCCCCATACCCTCCAATATGGTAGAAAAATGAATTTTTAAATGAATCTGGGGAGGCTGATGATTTTCCTTCTAACTTGAAAAATATATACCCGGAATGCCATGCCCAGTACATATCCCGTGCTGCAGCACCAATGTCCAATACGCCTGTCCTTTTATCTGCACTCATAGTATTGCGAACGCTGTCCACCCCGATCATGAATGAAACGCCTTTGTATTTTCCTTTGGGTACATCTAAGGTAATGATCTTCGATTCCGGGGCATCTTGCCGCACCAGAAAATAACTGTTGTCTACCGGAATGCTGAAAGTACTTCCATCCGATTTGGTAAGTTTTATATTGCTTATAAAATAATTGAGGAGAGTAATTTTTACGGATTCACCCTGATCGGTTACATATTCATTTCCAAACTGAACTGGTTTATCCCCAAATACATTTTCAAAATTTAATTTTAAACTGGTCTGAGCCAATATGGTGTTTAAGGACATCAGGGTGAAAACAAAAAATGATAATTTATTTTTTTTTGAAGTCATAGTAGTTATAAATTTTTGATTAATCATAAGATTTTTTTTTTAATTTTTATAAAATCGGATATTACAGATATTCCCTTCTGCGCTATTTTCAAAAAGCATACTCATTTCTCCTTTTATCCCATCCTGGTTGGAGTATTTCCATATATTCCCAAGGTTGTTTTCTGAGACGGAGGTCCATCTTTCATTTTTGGGATCGAGAGCTTGAATCAGGCTATTAATGTGTTTATTTCCTATTTGATGATGCATTTTAATTTTTACATTCCATTCTGTATCATTGCCTGAGTACCAAATTGTTTTTTCAGTAAAGGGGGAAAGCAAATTTCGAATTTCTAAAATATATTGATCCGCCAGCCTGGCCCTTACATATCCTTCTGTGGCATCCCAATTGTACTCCAAACTGGTAGCAATCTCCTGGGCTCTTCCGGTGCCCAAATAGGTACCTACTATATGCAGCGCGGCATCAATACCTGCAGAAAGGCCTGCAGAAGTAATGATATGGCCATTATCTACGAGTCTGTGTTGCCTGGAAATTTTTGCCTTGGGCGTTAGCTTTTCCAATCTAGGTATCAATCCGAAAAAAGTGGTCGCACTCAGTCCATCCAATAATCCTGCTTGGGATAAAAACATTGCTCCATTGCATACCGAAAATAATTTTTCACTGCTTTCATTCATTTTCTTTACCCATTGGATTATTTTTTGATTTTCATGGTCTACATTACCACCCGGTAAGACAATAATGTCAGCCCCGGGGAAATTATCAAAAGAATAATCAGGAGTAATTTTAAGTGAACCACCGGCTGTGATTGGTTTGCCATCTTCTGTAATGGTTATCACTTTTGCGCCGGCTGCCTCAAACACTTCATATGGCCCGGTAAAATCTATAATTTCCACACCCGGAAATAAAAGGATGCCCA
Source organism: uncultured Saprospiraceae bacterium (assembly GCA_964396995.1). Taxonomy (GTDB): domain Bacteria; phylum Bacteroidota; class Bacteroidia; order Chitinophagales; family Saprospiraceae; genus JADJLQ01. The sequence continues at coordinate 9,775 of CAYNIG010000171.1, forward strand.
CTGTTTTGTCGATAAAATAAATTTCTTTTTGTTTACTATCCGAATTTCCCCACTTATAAGTTGGGAACAGAACCATATTACAAACAGGACATATACCTCCTTCCTGAAATTCAATAGTGTCGCAATACATATTGCAAGGCGGACATTTGAAGATTATAGTGCCGGAATCTGCTATTTTATACTGCTTCGTATCCTGTGCATACAAGGGCAGGGTAATCAAATATGCCAAAAAACACCAAGCGATGTCCGAAATCATTTTAGGAAGTATAGATGGCTTTCGGTATAAACAAAAATTATTCATGTACACATTTTTCTACAATTTGATGAAATCGATCATGAAGGGCAAAAATTGATTTTTTAAGTACGGCATCGCTCTTTTTGGATTTGATCATTTTGGCCATGGCCAGGGATTCTTTTTCCAGTAAAGAAATAATATCGGGCAATCCGGGTTTATTTAATTCTTCCGGAATAACTGATTTTTTAAGATCCGTTGCAGTAGTAGCCAAATCAGCTCCATATTTCTTTAGGGGAACAAGGTCACCAGTTTCAGCCGGATGAAAAGTCATTGCCATCACCTTATGATATTCATCCAGAGCAGGCCTTTGTTGCCATAGTGTAGGTTTCTTTTTAGGAGTTCTTTTTGCTTTTTCTGCTTCAATAAGCGACAGTAATCCCATGTCATACATAGATTGCATCATGTCTACTACAAGTCCATCTGTTTTCCCAACAGCACCTGCATTAATGGGTGGTTTTGGATCGTATTCCAGGTCTAACATAGCACCTTGTGTATATTGATCACCCATGAGGTCTTTAAGTATACCCAAAGCCATATCCATACCGGCCGTCACACCAGCTGATGTCCAGTACTTACCATCCTGCACGTATCTCTCCGGTTTAAAATGAGCACCATACATTTTCATGATTTCTTCTGCACGGTACCAATTGG
>CAYNIG010000172.1:0-10679 GCA_964396995.1 uncultured Saprospiraceae bacterium
GCCAATTGGATAATTTAACGTTGATGAAGATATACTGATCGCAGGTACCGTATTCTGTGCACAGGCTGTCAACGAAAACACCCATAGACCGGATTGAATATCACTGGCTAATATATTTCCTGATGGTAAAAACGGATAAGTACCCCAGCAACCTCTGAATACAGGTGTATATGCTGTATGGCCCCGGTCCGTATCAAAATAGGCAACTCTGCGAATATTATTAACATTACTTATGTCAAATACCTGTACTCCATCGGTATAATAGGACACATAAGCCAGGTTACCCACGATATAGGGATTGTGTCCGATATTACCTGTATCGGAGGCAGGACCTGCAGGATACTGCTCTCGCAATGTTTTTGATTTAAATTTTTTGATATTAGTGCCGTTGATAGTGCCGTCTCCATTGATGGGAAAATACCAAAGGGGATGGCCTGCAGTCTCTATTGCATTGATGAGATAAGTCTGATTGGCATTCATAAAACTGCTGTGATTATATCCGGTAGTACGATAAGTCGATAACTCACCGGTACACGATGATCCGGTGCAGTTGTATTGAGAAATATAACCTGAGTAGATGTGGGATGCATACATCACATTATTTTTTACATACACATCGTGTATATACCCCCGGGGCATCACCTGGTTAATGATCAGTGATGGGCTGTCGGGTCTTACGGAAAGATCCAATACAATGATCCCATTGTTGCGGGTATCGGTCCCGGCGCAATATAGCCTTCCATTAGCTTCATCTATAAAAGGCATGTGGCATTTGCTGAAAAAGGCCGTAGTCTGTCTTACCTGCACTACGGTATCCGGTAAATTCTGCAAATCAAATATGCGAAGGCCACCCGCATCGGCTCCATCTGTCACTGCATAGGCATAGTGACCATATGTTTTAAATTCACGCCATGAAGTAGAAGTATAAGGTCCAAATTTATCTACCAGTGTAATATTAGAGGGATTGGTTACATCAAAAAAGTAGATATACCGGGCAGAGCCAATGATGGCATATTCACGGCCATTGGCAGCATAGCCCCATACATCCGAGTAAGTTTCTCCGGCACCATTCCATTGACCCTTTTGTATAGTATTGTATTCGAATACCTGAGCTTGCAGCAGGCTGTGAATAAAAAGGAATACAATGATGGACCACCTCATGATATTGGAATTTTAATAAATTTCAGGTAAAAATAAGGAGTTTGGGAAGATTTGAGGGATTTTAAACAAATCAAATGACGAATTTCAGCTTAAATGAATTTTTTAACTAAAAAAAAAGATCTTTAAAATTAGGTATGGTGCCCATTCAGGGCGACTTTATAGCTTTATTTTAGCGGGTGGTAGCCACCATTTTGATGGCTCCCTCTGGCTGGTGAAATTTAACTCTTTCAGGGTCGCATATTTCATGGTCTTAGCCTGAAATATCTTTTCTCACGATTTATATAATTTCATTAAAGTATGTCAAAAGTGTATAATAGAAGGTAATGACCCTGCAGTGTAAACTAAGATATGATGCCCCTGCAGGGCGGCCACTTTGCCTTATATCAGCAGAGGGTGGCCACCATTTTGGTGGCTACCCTCTGCTGGTGATATTACGCCCTTTCAGGGCTTTATTCTGAATATGATTATCTGATTTCTTGAATTTATTTTTGATAAAAAATCACTTTTGCTTTAGTCTGCATTAATTTATTTAGAAGATTTTGTCAGCACTGAAAGGGCTTTGATTAACAACCAAGATCAAATTAATCAATAGCCCTGCAAGGGGGTAGTTTTTAATACTCTGGTGATATTACCTTTCAGGGCTTCATTCTGGAATATGATTATCTGATTTCGTGAATTTATTTTTGATAAAAAATCACTTTTGCTATAATCTGCATTAATAGCCCTGCAAGGGCGTAATTTTTTTTATTCTAGGTTAAACTAAGGTATGATGCCCCTGCAGGGCGGCCATTTTGCCTTATATCAGCAGAGGGTGGCCACCATATAGGTGGCTACCCTCTGCTGGTGATATTACGCCCTTTCAGGGCTTTATTCTGAATATGATTATCTGATTTCTTGAATTTATTTTTGATAAAAAATCACTTTTGCTTTAGTCTGCATTAATTTATTTAGAAGATTTTGTCAGCACTGAAAGGGCTTTGTTTTACAACCAAGATCAAATTAATATCATTAATTTGATCTTGGGAAAAAGAAGAATTAACAGCCCTGCAAGGGCGTAATTTTTTTAATCTCAGTTACTCTAAGGTATGATGCCCCTGCATGGCGGGCCATTCTGCTGGTGATATTACGCCCTTTCAGGGCTTTATTCTGAATATGATTATCTGATTTCTTGAATTTATTTTTGATAAAAAATCACTTTTGCTTTAGTCTGCATTAATTTATTTAGAAGATTTTGTCAGCACTGAAAGGGCTTTGTTTTACAACCAAGATCAAATTAATATCATTAATTTGATCTTGGGAAAAAGAAGAATTAACAGCCCTGCAAGGGCGTAATTTTTTTAATCTCAGTTACTCTAAGGTATGATGCCCCTGCATGGCGGGCCATTCTGCTGGTGATATTACGCCCTTTCAGGGCTTTATTCTGAATATGATTATCTGATTTCTTGAATTTATTTTTGATAAAAAATCACTTTTGCTTTAGTCTGCATTAATTTATTTAGAAGATTTTGTCAGCACTGAAAGGGCTTTGTTTTACAACCAAGATCAAATTAATATCATTAATTTGATCTTGGGAAAAAGAAGAATTAACAGCCCTGCAAGGGCGTAATTTTTTTAATCTCAGTTACTCTAAGGTATGATGCCCCTGCATGGCGGGCCATTCTGCTGGTGATATTACGCCCTTTCAGGCCTTCATTCTTAAATAAAACCAAGCTCTTGACGAATCAATCGGGGTATGTGCAAAATAAGGATACTAAAAATTTTGATAGAGGAAAGTGTATAGAAATAGAATGAACAAGTTTATACAATAGACTACCATTTCCTGACTCGTATCCCAAATGCTTCTGCAGGATTTTTAACCAATAACATTTCAAAATCCCGGTATTTAAATCCTTTTTTTTCTAAGGAAGGAATAAGTTTATCAAAAACAGCAGTATAGCCTTTGAACTCACCGCCGTCCGGTTTTTCAGGATCATACCATCCGGCATCGTGTGAAATGAGTACTCTATGTAAGCAATCATTTGCCTTGAGCGTATCGATCCACATAGTATAATTATCCCAGTCGCCCCAGCCCATGCCATCCAGGCTTACCCAGGCACCCATTTTTGCAGCTTGGGTATAAGTTTGTTTTTTGGGCTCATTTTGTGCATGTACCCACACTAAAGAAGATGGCGCCACTCCCATTTTTTTCAATTAATCCAGTTGTTCAAAAGCTGAAATGGCGGGTCCTGTATGGGAGCAAATAGTTAATCCCGTTTCCAAATGCGTCAAAGCAGCTGCTTTTACGAGCTTTTGTTCTATTTCAGTCATGCTGGCACCATTGACACTGATTTTTATAAAGCCAGGTCTTACTCCAGTACCCTGTATACCATTTTTGGCTTCCTCTATCCATCGAGTAGCCAGTTGCTCTGCCGTTTCAGCAAATGCCCAGGGTGGTAAATATTTATACCCTACTGCTCCATAGTAACCCGTATTGGTCAGAATGTGTAAGCCACTCCTTTCACTTAATTCCTTTAATAATAATATATCACGGCCTAAAAAATCAGGAGTACAGTCCATAATGGTTTTCACTCCCAATGCTTTCACTTGTATTAAATAAGGCAAAACTTTTTTGACCACTTTCTCACGACTCCAACGATCAGCACGTATTTTATCTGCACCAATAAAGTCCACCAAAAAATGTTCGTGAATAAGTGTTTTACCCATTTTGGAAGACCGCATTTTACCATCTAAAGTTATCACATAAAGGGATGGTTTTTCAAACATCAATAACCCTAAGCTTGATTTAATAAATGTGCGGCGTGATGGCATTATTATTTTTATAAATCAGTTTGCGAACAAGGCAATCCTCTGCTATGCTAAAGAGTATAAAACTTGTTTTATACAGTTTTTGTCGGGTAAACTAACTTTTTATAAAATTTATTTTTATTTGGATGACCAATGATTCCACCTGTTCTTATACTTAATGCCCGATCTTTTTCACTTCCCAATAAATCTATCAAAAAATTCCCAGGTCCTCAGCATCTGATCTATCCTCTGCCGATTATTACCACTTCTGGTCAGCTCATGCGTAGCGCCGGGATGCCTCACATATTCTACCGTCTTACCCATTACTTTAAGTGATTTGTACAATTGTTCACTTTGAATCACACCAGTGCGCAGATCATTTTCACCATGAAATATCAAATAGGGTGTGCGAATATTTTGTACATAATTGATAGGTGATTCGCGCTCCAATACTTTTTGTGCCTCTGCCTGCCAGGGATAACCACCAAAATAATTGGGTACCAGTCGCCATGCATTGCCTTCACCAAAAAAAGTAGTGAGATCATATACTCCGCGCTGAGAACAGGCTGCTTTAAATCTGTGATCATGGGATACAATCCAGGCGATGAGGTATCCTGCGTATGATCCACCGGTGACTGCCAGTTTATTGGTATCGATGTATCCGAGTGATGCCGCACCATCCAATGCTTTGAGTACATCCGATGCAGGGCCTGCACCCCAGTCTTTCATATTGGCGCGCATAAAATTTTCACCATAGCCACCAGATCCGCGTGGATTGGCATATACGATTACATATCCTTTACCGGTATAGTATTGAAATTCATGCCACATACTTTGTTCACCAGGTCCCCACATCGCAGTAGGGCCTCCGTGTATATTTAATATGGCAGGGTATTTTTTTCCCGGAGTAAAATCTAACGGTTTCATTACCCAATATTCGACAGTCAGTCCTTTTTCATTTTTAAAAGAAAATTTTTCGGGCATGCTTATTTTGCGATCTTTTATCCACGATGTATTTAAAGAAGTCAATGCTTTCTGATTTTTCATGGCTGCATCGGCAATGAACAATTCCGAAGGGCTCATTACAGAGGTCTTAGTAAATGCCGTTTTATCTCCCGAAAAATCTATACTTCCTATGCCTTCATCAAATGAACTAAGCGGAGTCACCGAAAAAGAACTAAGATCTATTTTGTATAACACGGTGCCCCCATTGGAGGGCGAGGTAACCGTTATGGTTTTTTCATCATCACTAAAATGGATATTGCCAATGTTTCTGTCGTGATTGATAATTTTTATTGTTGATTCGTTTCCATTCATCGCCATCAGGCTGAGTTTGGGAATATTCACTCCTGTGGTAGGGGATTGAGTAAAGGCTATCCACTTACCTGATTTGGACAGGGTAGCCTGACCGTAGTTTATTCCTGGTTTACCCAATACTTTCTTTAATGAGTGATCAGCAAGGCTAAGCCGGTACCATTCACTTTCCTGGCTTCGATCGGGGTGTTCCGTTTTATCCTGATCAGACTGAATTAAGAGATCATCGGTACCTTCAATAAATTGTGGATTGGAATATGAATAAAATCCCGTGGTCAGGGGAAATGATTTTGCATTTGGTTTTACTTCGATCTGATAGATATGCGTAAAAGATAGATCATTGCTGGTAGTGGCTTCCTGCTGAAAGACCAATTTGTTTATTACTTTGGCTTTTTTATCGTTTTCATTTTGATTCAGGTATGCACGTACTTCCTCTATTGTACCATTGGGGTTGGGCTTGGCTGTGATTGGTTTTAGATATCCATTGTCGGCAAAGCCTGCTCTTTCAGTAGGCCACTCGGGTAATGCTTTCTTTGGATTGAGAATGCTGTCTTGTACCAGGTCTTGTAGTTTTATAGAGCTACTGTATAAAATGGCCTCACCATCGGGAAACCAAACCGGATTAGCAGCACCATTTTTTTCAGTTGTGAGTTGCCATGCTTCCCCACCATCTTCCAGTGGTAATATAAAGATCTGAGGTTTGCCATCCATATTTCTTACTATCGCTGCATGTTTGCTATCAGGTGAGATGGCAGCGCCGCCGATGCCTTCTTTGGCAAAAGTGAGTTGACGGGGTGGTTTGGATCCATTAGCATCGGCTACCCAAAGCTGGTTGTTATATTGATATTCCCATTTGTCTTTGGCATCGGGATCTATGGATAGCACAGTATAATAAATAAGTGATCCGTCATGGGAAAACTGGACATTATTAGCTGTTTTGATTTTGGTAAGATCCGTAACCTGAACAGCGGTCTGTGCAAATAATAAAAAGGGACTGAATAAAAGGAGTAAAATTGATTTCATATTGGTAAAAGTAAGAAAAGTACGTAGGATGACAGAAATACGATGTTAGGTATGAAGTATAACAAACCTTTAATAATAATCGGCTATGTTGAAATAAACATTTACAGGCTCTTGCTGTTTTAGACTATTACAGTAAATAATCAAACTATGACAGAAAGAAAGGTCGAAATAGTGGTCCCACCTCGTGAGCCTCATTTTGTAGGTGATGGTTTCAGAGTTCACAATTTTATCCCCAGTGGGTTTCGCCTGGATATGCAAAGGATGAATCCATTTATCATGTTAGATTATAATGCGAGGTTTTATTTTCCACCGGCAGATAAACCGAAAGGGGTAGGAGTACATCCACATCGGGGTTTTGAAACGGTTACGATTGCTTATAAAGGCAAAGTAGCACATCATGACAGTAGCGGTGGTGGTGGAGTGATAGGTGAAGGTGATGTACAGTGGATGACAGCCGCCTCCGGAGTATTACACAAAGAGTATCATGAAGAAAATTTTAGTAAAGAAGGTGGTGATTTTCAGATGGTGCAATTATGGGTAAACCTTCCCGCAAAAGATAAAATGTCATCACCAAAATACCAGGCTATCTCTCATAACCAAATAAATAAGTATACACTGCCAGATCATGGTGGAGAAATAGAGATCATTGCTGGAAACTTTAAAGATATCCGTGGAGCTGCCAGTACCTTCACCCCTATACATCTTTACAATGCCAGATTGAATGCCGGAGGCAAAGCGGATTTTACATTTCCTGAGCATTTCAATACAGCATTACTGGTTATCGAAGGCGCTATCAGGGTAAATGAATCAGAAAATGTACCGGTAAATCATTTTGTATTATTTGAAAATACAGGTGATTCATTTTCAATAAAAGCAACTGAAAATGCTATTGTATTGGTATTGAGTGGTGAGCCAATCATGGAACCGATAGTTGCACATGGTCCTTTTGTAATGAATACTCAAAGCGAAATTGTAAAAGCATTTGATGACTATCATAAAGGAAAATTCGGTACACTGGCTTGATTGAATGGATACACTTACACCGCCTGTTATAGATTATCCTTCCAAAACCGCTCCATCGTTTTCCTCAGATGCAATGTGGTGTTTTTTCCCTGGTATATGCCATGGTCGCGCATGGGATACGACATCATATCAAATTGTTTATTGTATTTTATCAATTCATTGGCCAGCCTTTCAAAATTTTGGTAATGTACATTATCATCACCGGTGCCATGCATGATGAGAAGGTTTCCTTTTAAATTTTTAGCATGCGATAATGGTGAGCCATCACGATAGCCTGCCTCATTATCAGCAGGCAAGCCCATATATCTTTCCTGGTATATATTATCGTAGAGATTTTGCAATGCAACAAACGAAACTGCTATGCCCGCTTTGTAAACATCCGGGTATCTGAACATGGCCATTAAGGTCATTTGGCCACCGCCACTCCATCCCCAGGATCCGATACGCGAAGGATCTACAAACGGATAAATCTTTATAATCTGTGATACGGCTTTAGCCTGATCATCCGAGGCGAGTAAACCTATTTGCCTATAGATGCTTTTTCTAAAATCCCGACCGCGAGGTACTCGGGTGCCTCTGTTGTCCACACTGATGGTGATATATCCCTGCGACGCGAGGTATTGATGCCACAGCATGTCACCCACACCCCAATTGTCCTGTACGGTGCTACCGGCGGGCTCACCGTATACATGCATGATCACCGGGTATTTTTTTGTCGGATCTAAATCCAGAGGCTTTATGATCCAGGCGTCCAGTACGATATCACCTATGTCTATTTTAAAAAACTCCCTGGGTTTAAGGCCCAATTCATTAATACGTTGTTTTAAAACAGCATTATCTTCCAATAATTTTAATTCCTGATGAGTGGCCAGATCGATAAGTGCAATTCTTTTAGGAGTAGATGAATTTTCAAAGCTATGTATGGCGTACTTTGAATCTGCTGATATTTGATAGGCATGCTGACCAGCAGATCCAGAAGGAGAAATCCGCTCGGCAGTACCGTTGCCATCTAATTTACTGCGGTACAGGTATCGCTGTGTATAATTATCCGGTGATGCGATATAGTATACATATCCATGCTCCGGATCTATGCAATTTATATGCACTACATCAAAATTACCATTTGTGATCAGCCGCATATCTTTGCCATCACGCGACACTTTGTACAAATGCAACCAGCCATCCCGCTCGCTGGTCCAGGTAAAGGATTGATTTTGATCCAGCCACACAATATCATCATGTACATCGAGAAAGGCATCATCCGTATCCGTCATGATATTTTTCAAAGCCATGGTTCTGGTATTTCCTATCCAGACTTTATTGGTATTTTGAAGCCTGTTTAATTGTTGTATCATGACTTCCTCGGACTTTGGTATAAAATCCATTCTGGCTAAATAATTATTTTTTGGGTCGCCGGGGATGGCAAACCATTTTGTAGGCCCGCCTTGTATGGATACGACACCGACCTTTACTGCAGAATTATCCGTGCCCACTTTGGGATAAGGCAATGGAATTGGTTTGGAATAGATAGAATCCACATTATTAATCAGGTAAAATGTGCCCACTCCTTTTGTATCGGATTGCCAATAGGCTATATTTTTACTATCGGGACTCCAGCGGAAACCATCCCGTGCATCTAATTCTTCTTCGTAGACCCAATCGAATGTACCATTGATTATATTTTTTCCTCCGTCTTTAGTCAATTGTTTGATTAAGCCTGATGCTAAGTCTTCGACATAAATATTTAATTTACTTACATAGGCAATTTTATTTCCATCCGGAGAAAATTTGGCAAACATCAGGCTTGATTCTTCGAGACTTTTACCTATTTTTTTTAGTTTTCCGGTAGATCGATTCAGTACCCAATAATCACCCCGTGTATTGTATCGCCATACTTTACGGGTATTGGTAAATATTAACAGTTTACTATTGTCATCAGACCAAATATAGTCTGCTATTTCCAATGGACTAGTGCTTCCACCCGGTATCAATTGATTGGAAGGAACCAATATGGATTCCATTCCGGTGACCACATCGTATCTAAGCAAGTCAGTACCCTGTGCTGAGGCATTTCTTTTTAAATACGAATAGCCTTTATTGTCCTTCATCCACCGCACCTGTCCTATACCTTTTACGCCGTACAGATTATTGGTGTAGATGTCTTCGAGTGTTAGTTTTTTCTGTTGAGCAATGGATATGGTTGGTACTGAAAAAACTAAGACAAGGAGTGAGATTATTAATTTGATTCGCATGATCCGTTATTTTAAAGTAAAAGTAGTCATTCTGTGGATATATCTTATTTCTTCCGTAGATTGGGCTTTAGCCTGTTATAAATCAACAGTTCAACCAGGAAGTGATTTATTGTCGATTACGCTTTAGCCTGATAAAAGAGTTATGATTCTACTAGAATTAGCTCATTCTATTTATTCCCCGCTGGAAATTGGAAAAAATAAGATATTTATATTTTTTATAAAATCATTTCTCTTGATTACCTCCTATACAAGTTTTGAAGATTGCCTTCATGCCTTAAATCTTCATTTTAAAAAGATGGGTAATGCTACGCTGGCTGAAGGTATGGCAGTGTATATGAAATCCCAATTCGTTTATTTTGGCATACCGGCACCTGTACGGAAAAATATTTTCGCCGAATACAAACCCACCTTAATACCTTTTATAAAACAGGGGCACCTGGAAGCAATCATACTGCTGATGTGGGAATATGATGAACGAGAATGGCAATACTGTGCTGTGGAATTATTGCTTGCCTGTAAAAAATACTGGACGGCGGGCACAATAGAACTGATAGAAAGACTCATCCTGAGCAAATCATGGTGGGATACCGTAGATCATTTGGGAGGTAAAATCACCGGATTGTTTTTTAATCAATTTCCGCGAGAAAGACAGGCCAGGATAAAATCATGGATTCACCATTCCAATATGTGGCTCAACAGATCGGCCATTATACATCAGCTTACCTATAAAGAAAAAACAAATGTAGATTTATTATTGGCCTGCATCACACCACATATACATTCCAAAGAATTTTTTCATCGTAAAGCTATTGGATGGGCATTGCGGCAATATTCAAGGACGGACCCGGAAAAAGTAAAGGATATAGTAAATTCTATTCCACTTTCCCCACTCAGTAAAAAAGAGGCATTAAGACTGATTCAACCCTCCTAAGTAGGGTCAGCTGGTTAAGTAAAATTTTTTTTAATTTGCCATTCTTTCTTTGTCCGCCAAAGAAAGAATCAAAGAAAGCTCGTCAGAAAATAAGGCATTCCTTTGGACCGACCTCTTCAGCTGCCCTGCTTAACATACAGATTTCCAGGCTAGCTTCATTGCTTGACGGTGATTTTACTTTCTAGCTTTTA